>CAZPLP010000001.1:0-14069 GCA_964587695.1 uncultured Candidatus Saccharibacteria bacterium
TCGTTATAAGCTTTTTCGTCTACAGTAACTTCATTATTTGATATTACTTTTGTGAGAAGAACTGAATATTTTACTTGGGATTGTACCCGACTACTGTTTGATAGATCAAAAGATATTTTATATGTTCTGTCGGTATTATAAATTATTTTCGCATTATTTATATTTACAGTCGCCACAAGAGTACCTTCTGAAGTTTTTGTTGAAGAATCTGCAGTGTTTGTTTGTGCAAAAGCAACATTACAAAAAACTGTGCCGAGCATAAATACAGAAAGGAGTGATATAAATATTTTTTTCATTTAATTAAAAAAATTATTGCTATTAAATAACGACAAGTTATGCATATATTATATCAAACAAATATATAATTGACAAAAGACAAAAGACTGATAATATGTGCTTATTGAAGTTCGCCCGAAAGGCGGGCTAATTTTTTAGAAAAATAAGGAGTGAAACGACTATATTTTTCTTATCCTTTAGGGTTAAAAAAATATCAATATATTTATTAATATTATTAAACAAACAAAATCATGATAGACCTAAAAGTTATAAATTCTGTTGTAGAACAGATGGAACAAGAAAGAGGGATCCCTAAAGCCAAAATGCTTGAAGCAATTGAAATGGCTCTTGCTACTGCTTATAAAAAAGAATACGGAAAAAGAGGACAAATTATAAAAGCTAAAGTAGACCTAGCTTCTGGAAAAATGGAATTTATTCAAACAAAAACTGTTGTAGATGAAGACAGTGTTATTGTTCGTGATGAAAAAGAAGATACTGAAGCCGATGAAAGATTCAAAAGATCAAGAAAGCTTGAGGAAGAAAAAATTGAATTAAATGATAAAGGAGAAAAAATTGTTTATTACAATCCAGAACATCATATTTTTATTGAAGATGCAAAAAGAATTAAAAAAGATGCAAAGGTTGGAGATGAGCTAGTATTCCCTCTTGAAGAAAAAAGTGATTACGGAAGAATCGCAGCTCAAACAGCAAAACAAGTAATTGTACAAAAAATCAGAGAGGCGGAAAAAGTTTCCGTATTTAATGAATACGGAGAAAAAGAAGGAACTATTGTCACAGGTCTTGTACAAAGACTAGAAAGAGGAAATCTTTTTGTAGATATGGGAAGAGCTACAGCCATTTTACCTTTTGAAGAACAAATTCCTGGAGAAAAATATAAACCCGGAGAAAGAATTCGTGGTTATCTTTATAGAGTTGAAGAAACACCAAAAGGTATTTTCTTGAGACTTTCAAGATCACACCCAAAATTTCTAGAAGAATTATTTAGGAGCGAATCACCAGAGCTTGGAACTGGAGTTATAGAAATAAAATCGATTGCAAGAGAAGCTGGTTCAAGATCAAAAATAGCAGTTGCTTCAAAAGACGAGCATATCGATCCTGTTGGCTCACTTGTAGGACAACGTGGAGTTAGAGTTACAACAGTTATGTCTGAACTTGGTGGAGAAAAAATAGATATTATTGAATGGTCAGCTGACCCTAAAAAGTTTATAGAGGAAGCTCTTTCCCCAGCCAGAATTCTCTCTGTTACGATTGAAGAAGTTGAGAAAAAGGCGAAAGTTGAGGTAGCTGCAGATCAACAGTCTTTGGCTATAGGAAAAGGTGGCCAAAATGTCAGACTTGCGGCAAAGCTTACTGGATGGAAAATAGATATTATTTCAGTTGAGGGTGAATATGTAGAAGCTGACAGCGAAGTAGGAGAAAAATAATACAAAATACTAGGAAAAGGCGGGCCGTAAACGGCCCGCCTTTCTGTTTTTACTTTTGTAATTATTAATTATACAATAGTTATATTATTAATTAATAGACTCGATATATGAAATACTTTAAATACATTTTAATTCTATCAATACTTTTATCTGGGGTTGCGTTCGCAGAAAATACCTCTACTTCAAAAGGTATATTTGATACATTTAAACAAAAAATATCAGAAGTAAAACAAAAAGCCACAGAGGATAAGGCTATTATAAAAGCACAAGTCGCATCAACTACTGCAAGTATAAAAAAAGCTAAAGAAGAATTAAAAAGTGCAATTGAACTTAGAATTGGTAAAAAACTAGACACTCAAAAATTAAAGATTGTTAATGTGTTTGAAAACTCAATACAAAATTTAAAAGATGTTGTCACAAGGATTGAATCACGTCTAGTAAAAATATCGGTTACTAATATCAGTAATGTTTCATCTTCAAAATTATTATTGGATACAGCAAAAGGACAACTTGCTCTAGCAGAAACAGAATTGACAACTCTAGCAAATTTACTAGCTTCAGATATTCTTGTTAATTCAACAAGCACTATTAAAAATACTGAGAGAAAAACTCTGCTTCAAAGCATTAAAACTCAAAGTGATAAAACTAAAACAGCTATTAAACTTGCACACGAATCAATAGTAAAAGTTGTCGCCTCTTTAAAATTAGGCCAACCTGAAAAAAATAATTCTACATCAACACGGGCAATTTCTACTAGCACAAATAATAATTAAAAAATATGGAAAATAATAAACAAAATATAGACTATGGATCTCTCGCAGGAATAATTATTATAGTAATAATTCTTGTTACTGGTATTTTTTATCTTGCAGGGCAAAGAATAGAGAAGAGCAAAGAATTTAAAACAACATTAAATCAAAACTCTGTTGTTGATACGGCTACTTCATCTGACGAAATATCTGATATCGAAAATTCAGTAAACTCTATGAATTTTAATGATTTAGGGTCTGGAATAAGCAATTTATAAGAAAAATATCAAAAGAGCGGGGGCGCGAAAGCACCCCGCTCTTTTGCTTTTTATTTACTTTTAATATAAACTGCTTTTTATATGAAAAATGAAAATAAAATATACATAATAAAGGATACAAAGAAACTCCCAGATTGTGAGGTAGAAATAACAGCTGAAATTTCAGTTGAAGCACTAGAAAATTATAAAGTAAAAGCTTTCAAGAAAATCAAAGAAGTTGCAGAACTTCCTGGTTTTAGAAAAGGTCATGTTCCTGATGCCACATTAAAAGAAAAGTTTGGAGAAATGGGCATACTTGAAGATGCAGGAGAAATGGCTATCAATGACTGCACGATAGAAATATTGGTAGAATCAAAAATAAATTTTCTTGGAAGACCAAATGTTAATTTGAGTAAGATTGCGCTTGGCTCCCCCATCGAATTTAAAATAAAAGCGACAATAATGCCTGAAGTAAAACTTCCTGATTATAAAAAAATTGCGAAAAAAGAAAATTCTGTAGAAGAAAAAGTTGAAGAAGTTACGGAAAAACAAATAGAAGAGACAATAGAACAAATAAGAAAAATGTATGCTCAGCAAAACCACCCCAAGTCAGATAAAAATACATCTGACGGGGCAAGCACTCATGTCCATACAGCTGACTGTAAACATGATGACGTAGAATTACCAGAAATAAATGATGAGTTTGTAAAAAAACTTGGTGATTTTAAAGATGTTGCAGATTTTAAAGCAAAACTTAAAATAAATATTGGAAAAGAAAAAGAAGTTCATGCAAAAGATAAAAAAAGAGGTATTATGCTTGAAAAACTTACATCAGAAACAAAAATAGAAATGCCAAAAATTGTTATTGAAAGTGAGCTTGATAAAATGGAAGGACAATTTAAAGCTGATATCGCGCAAATGGGGCTTCAGCCAGAAGAATATTTAAAACATATTAAAAAAACATGGGAAGATTTGAGAAAAGAATGGCATCCAGATGCAGAAAAAAGAGCTAAAACTCAGCTTATATTACAAAAAATATCACTGGAAGAAAAAATCGAAGCTAATAAAGAACAAATGGAAAAAGAGATTAAACACCTCACGGAACAATATAAAGGAGCTGACCCAGAAAGAGTAAAAGCTTATGTGGAAATGGTTCTAGTAAATGATGCGGTGATTAAATTCTTAGAGAGTCAAAAATAATAAAGATAAAAAAGCGGGCCGAAAACGGCCCGCTTTTTATTATTATTTCATCTCTTTCCAATTCTTCCCCAGTGAGTATTTGGACTCGAGTACAATTCCTTTTATTTTTTCTTTTGGAATAATATTTTCCATTATACTTTCAAGTTTATCCTCAATTTGTTCTACTGTATCTTCTGCAACTTCATAAACAAGCTCGTCATGAACATTTAATGTGAGTCTGACTTTATCTTCAAGTTTTTCTTTTACAATAAACTCATCTATTTTTACCATGGCGAGTTTTATAAGGTCAGCTTCGGTTCCTTGTATTGGTGCATTTATTGCCATCCTTTCGGCCATTGCTCTGATGAAAGGGATTTTGCTGCGCATCCCTTCAAAATATCTTCTTCTTCCAAAATATGTTTCGGTATAACCTCTTTGTTCTGTTTCTGCTTTTACATTTTCTAAATATTTTGCTAAACCATTAAATTTATTAAAATATTCGTCTAAATATTTTTGCGCTTCTTCTCGAGTTGAGCCAAGTTGAACTTTCAAAGAATTCACACCCATTCCATACATAATTCCAAAATTTATCACCTTAGCTTTCCTTCTCATTTCTTTATCAACTATATCTTTTGAAACTTCAAAAACTTCTGAAGCCACGGCAGTATGTACATCTTCCCCATTTTTAAAAATATCTATAAGTTTCAAATCACCCGACAAAAATGCAGCTATACGAAGTTCTACTTGAGAATAATCTAAAGATAAAAGAATATTATTTTTCTCTGCGATAAATGCGGCACGAATATTCCTTCCGAGATCAGTTGAATTTGGAATATTTTGTAAATTTGGATCTGAAGATGCTAAGCGTCCTGTGGTAGTTCCCGCCTGTAAAAATTTTGCATGAAGTCGCCCGTTGTCATCAAGTAAAGTTGGTATTACATCTATATAAGTAGAAAGAAGCTTTTGAAATTCTCTGTATTCAAAAACAAAAGGAATAATCGGGTGCATATCTTTCATCTTTTCAAGCTCGGATTCTTTCGTAGAAAGTGCTCCCGAACCGGTTTTTTTCTGATTTTTTGGTTTAAGATTAAGTTTTAGAAAAAGAATTTCTCCGAGCTGTTTTGGTGAGTTTATATTAAATTCTCCACCCGCTAAATCCCAAATATTCTTCTCCAAAATTGAAAGTTTTTCGTGATATGTCTTTGAAAGTCTTTCAAGTTCTTTTTTATCAATTTTCACACCAACTTTTTGCATTTTTTCAATAATTGGAATAAGTGGCTTCTCTATTGTTTCCCAAATTTTCGTTAATTCTCTCTTTTCCAATTCTTCTTTGATTATTTTTTCTGCTTCATCTATATTTTTTACTTTAGTAAAATTAAATATATCTTCTAGAGTTGGATTTGTAAGATTTGAATTAATAAGCCAAAGCGCGATGGAAAGTTCATGAACTTTCTCATCCGAATACTGAATACCGAATATCGAATTTTGTGCATTCTCCTCTTTTTTATTATTTGAATTATTTTCCGATATTCGATATTCCATATTCGATATTCCAAGCAATGTCTTTAGTCTTGCTCCGAGTGTTCTGAATTCTAAATCACTCCAAACTTGAATAATTTTTCCTGCATCAACATCTTCTTTCCATGTTTTTTCTGGAATTTTAAAATTTATCGGTGCATCGAGTCGAATTGTTCCAAGCATTTTTGAAAATTTTGCTTCCTCCTCCCCTTCTTCAAGTAGACCTATAATTCTTTCTTTGATCCCAACATCTTCAAATTGTTTTTTATTTTTTTTAAGTTTTTTATAGATATCTTCAATTGAACCAAAATTTACTATCAAATCTGTAGCTGTTTTTTCTCCAATTCCTTTTATACCAATAATATTATCTGATGGGTCACCGCGTAATCCTTTGTAGTCTGGTAATAATTTTGGACCAAAACCATATCGCGCATTTACGGCCTTTTCATTGTAAATAATAGTATCTTTAATTCCCTTTTTTAAAGTATAAACTCTGACTTTGTCCCCATTTACAAGCTGAAGCGTATCCATATCACCACTTGCAATTACAATATTTAAATCTTTTGTTTTTCTATTTTTTTCTACGATTGTTCCTATCATATCGTCAGCTTCAAAACCTTCTTTTGAATAAACAGGAATATTAAAAGCTTTAAAAATATCGTAAGATTTTTTCAACTGAGAAATAAGTTCATCATCCGCTTTTGCTCTGCCAGCTTTATAATCTTTATATGCTTCATGTCTGTATGTTGGCTTTGGTAAATCGTAACAAGCCGCAATATAATCCGGCTTTAAATCAGAAATAATTTTCAAAAGCATTGTTGAAAGTCCATAAAGTGCGCCCGTCGGCTCGCCTTTTGAGGTCGCAAACTCAGGAAGCGCATGATATGCACGGTGAATAATCGCATGCACATCTAGAAGAACTAGATTTTTTTGTTTGTCAGATTTTTTAGCCATTTTATAATAAAATAAATTTAATTATTTTTACCAAGCTATCTCCTGTTACTTTATCTCCATAATATCCTATATAAGTTTCAATCATTTTTTCATTACTGACAAACCTCTCATGACCATCATAATCGGCATCGTCCATATCTTTTAGTTTTTTCTCATAAACAGAAACTATTTTCGCATTAGCAAATTCTTCTTTTGTGTCTCTATTTATTAAAATTAATTCATCCCCTAAAGACAAGCCTTTATCATCAAAAATTCTCCAAGTGCAAACTTTTTCTCCAGACAAAATAAATGGTACCAACTTCTTTTCGAATTTTAATGTTTTCATAATTTTATATTTCCGGAATGACTTTATCTTATTTGATTAATTTTTGAAGTTAAATCAGTTATTTCTCTATTTTTACTTGCGACATCTGTCTTTAATTTATCCACCTCAATATTTAAAACACTTACTTCTCTTTCAAGATTACTTTTTTGTAATTCTTTTGTTCTTAGTTCATTTTGTATTATTGTTACGCCTCTTTTTTTTGTTTCCAAGTCATTCATAACATTACCCTGTCCCATAACAGAAGATCTTTTAAGAGACTGCGTTTTTTGTTCTAAAATATCTAACTCTCTCTTCTTTGTTTGTAAATCTGATTCAAGTTTAACTATTTCTCTTTTTAATGAATCAATTTTTAACGTATCCTTCATTAAGTCATTTTTAACTTGAGTAGTTTTTGTTATATTTGCTCCGACTTCTAATTTTGATCTCTTAATATTATTTTCTCCTTGATCAACTTTTGTTTTTAAACCATTAAGAAAAGTGGAGAGAGTATCTATATCTCTCTTCATACCATTCAATCTCATTTCTTTTGTTTTAAAATCCATTTCCAAACGCCCTAAATCAGACTTCCTATTTGTAAGCTGCATCTGTAAAGTACTCTTCTCTTTTTGTTTTTGAGCAGCCTTAAAATTCTCTTGTGCTATCTTAGCTTCTCCGGCTAATTTAGCTTTATTAAATGGATCATTATTATTATTTATCATTGTATCATTATACTATATTTCTATTTCTCTTTCATTTTCGCTTATAAATTTAAAATTTATTTTGGCGTGATTCGCCGGCAAAATTTCCAAAACTCTTTCTGGCCATTCTATAAAAATAATATTTCGTGAATCTGCAAGAGTTTTATCCCAATCAAGTGCAGAAAGTTCTTTTGCAGAATCGAGACGATACGCGTCTATGTGAACCAATTTTTTAAAATTTTTATGTTTAATATCATATATTTTTTCAATAACAAAAGTCGGACTTGTAACATCTTCTTTGACATCAAAAATTTTTGCTACATCTTGAGTAAAAGTAGTTTTGCCTGAGCCAAGATCTCCATAAAGACCAACAACTAGGGCTGTATTGTAAACTCCCATGGATATTTTACTTATGAAATCTTCGGCTATTTCTTGTGTGTCAGACAGGCTTTTGCTAACAATTTTCATTGTTTAATTCTATCATAAAAGTATAAGAAAATAAGCCGAATTTTTCTGGAGACTTCCAGAAAAATTCGGCTTATTTAAAAGAGATATTGCCCTAAAAAAATCCAGACCCCGTCAGCTATTGCTGCACGGGGTCCGCTTATCTTAAACACTTCCTATGATGGAAGTTGTGACATATCCTGTGTCTTCTGTGGAGTTGGATTTATTTTCCATATCCATGCTCCGCCTTTGAAAACCTCAGTATATTTTCCTACCAAAACTCCATTCTTGAAAACTTTAAGATGAAGAGTGGCTTTTGCGTGTCCGTCGTAATGGCACCTCTGTCCAACTCCTATCTTTACCTCTCCCAGAGGCTTACCGTCGTAACCATAAAGCTTAGCGACGTAGCAAGGGTCGTCAGAAAAAATATAAATAACTTTTTCCTCAGAAACGTTCTTTGCAACTTCAGGCGATTTTACATCGCTTGTCTTTGCAAACGTTTCTACTCCGAGCCCTTCTCCTAAACCTACCATTCCTTCTGTCGGAACTGCTGTGGTCGCGGGTGAAGGTACTACGACTTTCTTGTTGCACGATGCCATGCATCCTAAGATGATGCACAAAAGCACGAGCACTCCGATTGCAATGTTTTTTACCATGTCTTCCTCCTTGGAATTTTTTTTCGCGTCTTTATTGACGCAGATTTTTTTGAAAAGAGCTTTTACTGCTTCCAGAAATCCTATAAATGAAACTTTTACCTTTTCTACTTCGTAAGTTGACATTTATAGAACCTCCCGATTTTATATTATATGCAAAATCTAAATCTAATTATAGTATACACCAAACAACATATCTTGTCAATACACAAAAACAGACCTTATTTAAAGGTCTGCTTTTGCTTATTTTATTTGATTTTCCCCTATCGCTACCCATTCTCCTGTAGCAACACTTCTTATATAGTCTGAAACTCTGATTTGTCCAAGTCTTGAAAGTTTAACAAGCTTGATAGCTGCATCTGAAGAAAGTAAGACTTTATTTATTCTTGCATATTCCTCAACTTTACCTATATCTGAATTGTCAGAATTTATTTGATTAATTAATTTTGAAGTTTTAGTACTATCAACTGTAGTTTGATTTGTAGAAACTTTTTCTAAAGCTATTTGAGACGAGAATCTCTTCTTCAAAAATACAAATGCTAATATTCCACTCCAAAGTAAAAGTGAGAAGATAAATATCATTATTGGAAGTATGTCTGTAAAACCAGTATATGGAACATCACTTAGGTAAACTGAATCTAAAGCTAAATTTGTATCTGTATAGGCCAATACTTGATTTGGTATTACTTGCGTAACAGGTTGATTATAATAATATGTTTGACTATATCCATTATAGTTGTTGGGAATAGTAACTGAAAGTAAATTTGAATTTACTGAACCTCCAGTACTTGGTATTACAGGATCTGATATATGGACATTCATTGGATTTGGGACTGTACTAATTGAACTGGGTACAGATACATGTCCTGAATATGAAACATTTAGATTATAAGAATTGGCATAATAACCTCCTGAAGAATAATAACTTGGGCTATAAGAATAACTGGGGGTATAGGTAGTTCCAGAATATGAACTTCCAACATTGTATGTATCTCCACCATAAGTATCTACCCATGTTTGTGAATCTCCACCATAAGTATCTACCCATGTTTGTGAATCTCCACCGTAGGTGTCAGACCAATCTGCAAATACATTCACTGGTGTAATTACAGAAAAAACCATCGCTATCAAAACGATTTTAAGTAAATTAAGATATTTATTTGTGGTATTTATTTTTTCCATTTTTTTTAAGTACATATAAAGCAAACTTACCTATAAATAATATAGAACAAACAACTTTATAGATATAATATAGTATATATCAGATAATAAATAAAGTCAAGTGTCTATACCTCTTCTTTTACAAACTGACTTTACGCATAATTTGTCGACTATTCTATTCATTTAAAAAAATTTACATGTTATTATATTGGTACATGGTAGATTTTGACGAAGAAAAACAAAACAAGCGTTTAGAAGAAATGCGAAAAAATGAAGAGGAGGATGTCTCAAGAATCCTAGCTTCTAGATATGGTTTTAATTACTTAGAACTTAGTGCTATTCCTATTAACAGTGATGCTTTGAGAATATTAAACGAGGAAGAAGCTAGAGCTTCAAACATTGCGATCTTTGCTATGCTTGGTAAAAAAATCCAGGTGGCTATTATTTCGCCTAAAGATGAAAAAACGGTTTCAGTAATAAATAGACTGTCTGATGAAGGTTATTTCCCTACCGTTCATATGGTGTCTAGAAGAAGTTTAGAAAAAGCCTGGGGAAGATATAAAGATTTATCATATTCATCTGAAAGCACATCGGGAACTTTTGATATCGCTGGTGACCAGGTGATTTTAATGATGGATAAAATAAAACATATTGCTGATATTGAAAAACTCATTAAAGATTTGCTTGGTGTAAAACAAACATATAAAATATCAAAAATTTTGGAAATAATGCTCGCTGGAGCTTTAGCTCTTGGCGCATCAGATATTCACCTTGAGCCAGAAGAAATAGAAGTTAGAATGAGATTTAGAATTGATGGTGTTCTTCTTGATGCGTTCAAGTTTGATAAAAATACTTATACCTTGATACTTTCTAGGCTAAAACTACTTTCTGGATTAAAGCTAAATGTAAAAGATGAGGCTCAGGATGGGCGTTTTAGTATAAAAATAAAAGATAATAATATTGAAATAAGAACTTCCCTTTTACCTGGAGCATACAATGAATCGGTTGTTATGAGACTTTTAAATCCTAAATCCATCGCTGTTTCTTTAGAAGATCTTGGAATAGAAAAAAGAACTTTAGATATTTTGCTAGAACAAATTAATAAACCAAATGGAATGCTTCTTATTACTGGGCCCACAGGTTCTGGTAAAACAACAACCCTTTACGCTTTTATAAAGAAAATTTATTCTCCAGATATTAAAATTCTTACAATTGAAGATCCTATCGAATATCATTTGGACGGTATTGTACAAACACAAGTTGAAGAAGAAAAAGGATACACATTTCTCGCTGGGCTTCGTGCAGCAATGAGGCAGGACCCGGACGTAATAATGGTTGGAGAAATTCGTGATGCAGAAACAGCAGGCACAGCTATTCAAGCAGCACTCACTGGTCACTTAGTTTTCTCAACATTACACACAAACTCTGCGGCTGGCGCATTTCCAAGGCTTATAGATTTACAAGTTAGTCCAAAAACAATTCCTTCTGCATTAAATGTTTCAATGGCACAAAGGCTTTTAAGAAAACTCTGTCAGTATTGCAAACTGGAAAGAGAAATGACTGATAAGGAAAGAAAAATTGTTGATGAGACCTTAATTTCAATACATGATAAAACATATTTAGAAGGAATACAGACGTTAAAAATATTTGATGCAAAAGGATGTGACAAGTGCAATAGTACTGGCTATAAAGGTAGGATTGCGATAGTTGAAGCCATACTCTCAACTAGAGAGATAGAGGAAGTTATTATAAATAATTCGAGTGAGAGAGAAATAAAAGAAGCTGCAATTACACAAAATATTCTTGATATGAAACAAGATGGAATTTTAAAAGTACTTAAAGGCATAAGTTCAATAGATGAACTTGGAAGAGTGATAGATTTAGAAAATGCTGCTTAAATACAGTTAGATAAGTAGTAAATTTTGACATCGTTTTGAAATATTATCAAAATGATGTTTTTTTGTTTCATTATAGAATAATTCTTAATAAACTTGTGTCTACATAAACAAAAAAACAATTTCAATGCCAAAATTTAATACTCATCTTGAACAAAAAGATTAAGTGTGTTTTAAAAAAATTGTCACTTGCAAAAGTTTAAAACAATACTAATATAAAACATAAGAGATGTTTTGGAATAAACTCCAAACAATGTTCAAAACATAAATCTCTAAACAATACTTTAAACCTGGCGGTAAAAAGTTAAATTAGTCTTTAAGGATGACCTCAGCAATATTTCCGAAGAAATAAACCAAAATGTCCTTGAAAAAGAACCCGTAAACTCTTGCGAGCTCAATTGTTTAGAGATTTATATTCAGAACTGAAAACAAATAAAAATTTGGGGAATAAAAAATGCCCCATATAGGCTCTATAAAGAGTATATCATGTAATAATACTATGTCAAGAAAAAATGATAAAAAACCTATAGAATCACAGAATACCCAAGAAAATAGCCGTATTACTACAGATGAAAAGTTCCTGGACCAGACACTAAGACCGACTTCTTGGAATGAGTACATTGGTCAGAAAAATATCAAAGATAATCTTAAAATTCTGCTTCAAGCTGCCGAACAAAGAAAACATCCTCCTGAACATTTACTTTTCTACGGTCCTCCGGGCCTTGGAAAAACTACTTTAGCAAATCTTATTGCCAAAGAAACTCGTGCTCAACTAAAATCTACCTCAGGTCCAGCAATCGAAAAAGTTGGGGACCTTGCTTCAATACTTACAAACCTTTCACCGGGCGATATTCTTTTTATCGATGAAATTCACAGACTTAATAAAACTATTGAGGAAGTTCTCTACCCCGCTATGGAATCCGGCTCACTTGATATCATAATTGGTAAAGGACCATCAGCGAGAACAATTCAACTCGATCTTCCACCTTTTACTTTGATTGCTGCGACAACAAGAATCGCAATGCTCTCTGCCCCACTTCGTTCAAGGTTTTCTGGAGGAGTTTTTAAACTGGAATTTTATTCAGATGAGGAAATTGAAAAAATAATTGAGCGTTCTGCCAAAATTCTTGGAGTTGAGATTGATGCTGCTGCAAAAAAAGAAATTGCAAAGAGAAGCAGGAGCACACCAAGAACTGCAAATTATCTATTAAAGAGAGGGCGTGACTTGGCTCAGGTAAAAGAGCAGACATTAACAAACGACTTGGTAAAAGAGGCTCTAAATATGCTTAATATTGATGAATTGGGCCTTAATGCTGAGGATAGAGCCATGCTTACAATTATCGAAGATAAGTTTAATGGTGGTCCTGTAGGCTTAAATACCTTAGCCGCAGCCCTTTCAGAAGAGCAAGCGACCATAGAAGATGTTTATGAACCTTACCTTCTCAAACTTGGACTAATAGAAAGAACACCGCGAGGAAGAACGGTTACAGACAGAGCAAGGAAACATTTGGGAAAGAAAATTAAAGGATTGGATTTATAATTATTTTAAAAATGAGCGGACACAATAAATTTTCAAAAATAAAAAGATTAAAAGCAAAAACTGATGCACAAAAAAGCTCAGTTTTCACTAAATATGCAAAAATGTTACAAATGGAAGCTAAAAAAGCTAATGGTAATATTAGTTCACCTAGTTTGAAAGCAGTTATAGATCGCGCAAAAGCTGCAGATATGCCAAATGATTCTATAGACAGAGCAATCAAAAAAGCTATGGGAGCAAATGAAGCTGACATGGAAACAATAGTTTATGAAGCATATGGGCCATCTGGAGTTGCTATTATAATAGAAGTTTTGACTACAAATAAAAACAAAGCTGCTGCAGAGGTAAAACATATCTTATCTTTAAATAATTCTGCTCTCGCAGCTCAAGGAAGCGCATCATGGGCTTTTGAAAAAAATCCGGAGGGTTGGATTCCAAAAATGATGATGCAGGTTCCTGAGGAAGATGTACCAAAATTGGAAAAACTTATTGAGGATTTAGAAAATAACGATGAGGTGCAGGAAGTTTATACGAATGCTGAGTAGGTGTTGATTGTCATTCTCGTGAAAACGGGAATCCAGGTTTCTAAATCTGGATCCCCGCTTATGCGGGGATGCTCAAAAAATATAGTCGTGCATCCGCACTCTTTATTTTTTGGCACTTATCCACAGTTTTGCCTAGTTGCTTTTTTCTGTAAATTTTAGAAAATATACCTATTAGTGGAAATAAGGCGAATAATTATAATTAATATAATAAATAATAATGGTAAAAATTAAAAAACTTCCAGTTGCAGATGATAAAAGCAAAAAAGAAGAAATAAAAAAACCAGAAGGCGAAGAAGAAGTTGAAAAAGATGGGGGTACACTTTCTGATGGAGTGCTTGATGCATTTGAGGAAGTAGCCCCAACAGATCCTTTGGCTGAGGAAGATACTCTAGCGACTGAAGATGACGACGATGAGATTGATTCTGGAGATTATAAAGCTAATGATGAGTGGTAA
>CAZPLP010000001.1:14169-44065 GCA_964587695.1 uncultured Candidatus Saccharibacteria bacterium
ATTGCATCATATTCATCATCATATTTTATTTTTGTATCAATTTTTATCAATTTTTTTACCATCATTGTTACTTGTTCTTTGTCACTACTTCCATATCCTGTTACGGCGATTTTTATTGCTATTGGAGAAAATTCTTTTACTTCAATTTTTGAAACAGAAGCAATATAAAGCATTACTCCCCTTGCCTCAGAAACACGCATCGCGGTTTTTTGATTATTTTTAAAAAATAAAGTTTCAATCGCCATCGCATCTGGTTTATATTTTTTTATTAAACTTTCTATTTCTTGCCCAATAAGTTTTAATCTTTCTTCGTGAGAAATTTTTGCTGAAGTTTTAAAACACTCAGAAAAAACCAAAGTTTCTTTTCCATTAGTTTTTTCTATTATTGCCACACCCATTCTTTCATAACCAGGGTCTATTGCTATGACTTTCATATTAAAAAGTAATCTTTACAAATCTTTTTTTCCCTATTTTAAGAGTAATTTCATTGTAAATTTTGAAATTTGCATCAATAATTTTTTCTCCTGAAACTGCATTGCTTACAGCATTTTCTGCCACCAGCCTTCTAAAATCACTTTTTGAATTAACAATTTTATTTTCTACCAAAAAATCCATTAAAGATTTTCCATTTTCTGTTTTTATTTCTTCAATGTTTTCTGGTAGTCCCCCTTTTTGGAAAGTGTTAGTAAAATCATCTTCGGCTTTTTTAGCATCTTTTTCGGAATGGTAAAACTTAACAATCTCAAATGCCAATTTCATTTTTATATCTTTTGGATTTGCACCGGATTCCAAAGATTTTTTATATTGTTCTATTATATTCATATCAACCCTTGTGGTAAATATAAAATATTTGATAATAAATTCATCTCTTAATGATAGTATTTTTCCATACATTTCAGTTGGAGAATCAAACAAATTTACAGAATTTCCCCAACTCGAACTCATTTTTCTACCATCTAGTCCCTCAATAAGAGGGTTTGTTATTATATTTTGTGGTTCTTGTTTATAATGTCTTTGTAATTCTCTACCAGCCAAAAGATTAAATTTTTGGTCGGTTCCTCCAATTTCTATATCTGCCTTAATTGCAACTGAGTCATAACCTTGCATCAATGGATATATTAATTCTCTAAGTGATACCCTCTTTCCTCCATCTAATCTTTTTTTTATATTATCTCTAGAAATAAAATCACTTAATGAGAAAACGTTTGCTTGTTCACAAATTTCATTATAGCCGAGTTTACCGAGCCATTTACTATTATAGTGTATCTCGCATTTATCCATATTTATAATCTTACCAGCTTGCTGAATATAACTTTCCATATTCTTTTTTACTTGCTCCTCCTTCAACATTGGCCTTTCACTGTCTTTGTCAGAAGTGTCGCCAACAACACCGGTAAAATCACCAATAATAAAAACTATTTGGTGTCCCAATTCTTGAAAATCCCTTAATTTTAATAAAGGAATAGATCTACCAAGATGTATGTTTGGGCTTGTTGGGTCAATTCCTAATTTGATACGTAATTGTTTACCACTTTTAATTTTATCTTCTAAACCTTTTTTTTCAATGATTTCCTCAACCCCACGAGTTAGGAGTTCATTGATTTTTATAGGATCTGTATTAATTTTCATCCCGTTAGAGATCAAAGTGTTATGAATTTTACTTTAATCTTTTTAATATTTATAATTCATTAAAATCACCCGTTTCGGTTGTCCTGACGGAAATTAATATTTCCTATCTCTAACGGGATCATGCTTTAAATCTATCATAATTGGTAGTTTTTTTCTATCTATTAAAATGATATAATCTGCTTTATGTTAAATGACAAATTGAAATCGGCTAGACAATACATGGAAAATAGCTTAGAGCATTATATTAAGCCTGGCACTAAAAAAACATTACGTTTTATAAAGAAAAATCCTAAAAAGGTAACAATGATAATTTGTACTGTTTTTTTTATTTTTTGTGGTTTTATTGCTTTATGGATTTCAACTTTCCAAATGCCTGATTTACAATCATTTGATACTCGGATAGTGTCCCAATCCACAAAAATATATGACCGTACGGGGAAAATATTACTTTATGATGTACACGCAAATACAAAAAGAACTATAGTTCCTTTTGAAAATATTTCAATAAATATAAAAAACGCCACTGTCGCTATAGAAGATGCTGAGTTTTACCAACATGGCGGAATTAAAATATCCGCAATTATTCGCTCGGTTTTTGCTAACATTTTTTCTGGTAGTTTTAGCCAGGGAGGTTCTACTATTACTCAACAAGTAATCAAAAATTCTTTACTTACTACAGAAAAAAGTATTTCTAGAAAGCTTAAAGAGTGGGTTCTTTCTGTTGAACTTGAAAAGGTTATGACGAAGGAAGAAATTTTATCAATCTATTTAAATGGAAACCCTTATGGTGGAAGTATCTATGGTGTCGAAGAAGCCAGTGAAACATTTTTTGGTAAAAAGGCTGCAGACGTAACTCTTGCTGAAGCTTCTTATCTTGCAGCAATACCAAAAGCTCCCACTTTTTATTCTCCTTATGGACAAAACAAATCTCAATTAGACATAAGAGCTAAACTTGTTCTTTCGCGAATGTTAGAAAATAAATTTATCACTCAAAAAGAATATGATTCTGCTATAAAAGATATAGTAATATTTTTACCTCAAGAAAAATATGGCATTAAAGCTCCACATTTCGTAGAATTTATAAAACAATATCTTGCTGATAAATATGGAGAGGATGCAATAAAAGAAAAAGGTTTTAAGATTATTACTACTTTAAATTATGATTTGCAAGCAGCAGCTGAAGAGATTACAAAAAGAAAAGCTCTTGAAAATAAAGTGGAATTTAATGCTGAAAATGCATCCGTTGTTGCGATAGACCCAAAAACTGGTCAGATTTTAGCCATGGTTGGTTCAAGAGATTATTTTGATAAAGAAATAGATGGTAATTTTAATGTCACATTAGCCCATAGACAACCCGGTTCTACATTTAAACCTTTTGTTTATGCTACAGCTTTCGAAAAAGGATATACACCGGACACAGTTGTTTTTGATCTTCCTACGGAATTTCAAACAACGTGTACTCCAGAAGGTTTACCTATAAATCCTAATGAGGTTATTTCATCTTCTTCTGCTTGCTATATGCCAGAAAATTATGATAGCCAGTATTTGGGTCCAATATCATTAAGAAATGCGCTTGCTCAGTCTAGAAACATACCCGCAATTAAAACTTTATATCTTGCAGGAATAAAAGATTCTATTGAGACTGCAAAATCAATGGGAATCAAAAGTTTGTCTGATGATCCAAACCAATATGGTCTCACTTTAGTTCTTGGAGGAGGTGAGGTTTCTCTACTGGATATGGTAAGTGCTTATGGAGTTTTTGCAAATGACGGTGTTAGAAATCAATATACAGGAATTCTTTCAATTGAAGATTTACAAGGAAATGTTTTAGAAAGTTATAAGCAAAATTCTCATGTGGTGTTGGATCCAAATATTGCAGAAACTATTTCTGATATTTTATCTGATAATGTTGCAAAACTTCCTGCTTATGGATTAAATTCTCCGCTATTTTTTCCTGGTAAACAAATAGCTTCAAAAACAGGAACAACAAATGATTCTAAAGATGCTTGGACTATTGGATATACTCCTGAAATAGTTGTTGGTGCTTGGGCAGGAAATAATGATAATACACCAATGGTAAAAAAAGTTGCTGGAATGATTATTGCCCCACTTTGGCATGAGATTATGGCAATTGCTCTTGCAAGTACAACAAGTGAAACTTTTACGAAGCCTCTTCCAATAGATAAAACAATAAAACCTGCACTTAGAGGATTGTGGCAAGGAAATGAAACTTATTTTATTGATAAAATTTCTGGGAAGCTTGCAACAGATTTAACTCCTGAAGAAACTAAAATGGAAATCGCAATACCAAATATACACTCAATCCTTTATTGGGTAGATAAAAATGAACCACTCGGCCCTGCTCCAATAAATCCAGCTGATGATTCTCAATTTAATTCTTGGGAATTTGGTGTACAAAATTGGTTGCTAACACACCCCCAAGCTTCTACTAGTAAACCTACTACTTTTGATGATATCCATATTGAAGCTAATAAACCAAAAATATCAATAATTACACCCCTTCAAAACCTTGAATATGGGCAAGACTCTAGGGTGGGAGTAGTATTCTCAGTAATAGCACGTTACCCTATCACAAAAGCTAGTTTCTACTTAAATAACGAGTTGGTTGGCACTTCAGATACTTCTCCTTTTACATTAAACTTCGTTCCATCATCTACAAACTCTTTTGTTATTGGAACAAATGAATTAAAAATAGTTGTTTTTGATAATA
The DNA here is from genome assembly GCA_964587695.1 of uncultured Candidatus Saccharibacteria bacterium. Lineage (GTDB taxonomy): Bacteria > Patescibacteriota > Minisyncoccia > Phycocordibacterales > GWA1-40-21 > Bog-1340. The sequence goes on from CAZPLP010000001.1 coordinate 18,530, forward strand.
TTTATAATAAAGGAGAAACAACAATACCGATAAAAATCAAATAACAATCTAGATTATATTTTTTATCTTTCCATTTGTTTTTTTATCTAATATCTCAAGTATTTTTATTTTTTTAATAAAAATCTCAGTTTTTATTATAGGTTTTTCATTTATTCGAGCAGTATAATCATTTATTAAAATTTTTGATTTATCAACTTCTATTTTACATACTTCTTTTATAGCCTCCGCGACAGAATCTCTGAGAAAAAACTTTGATTGTGACATCAACTTAAACTTTTCAAGATATTTTGCTATATCAAACATATAATATAAAAATTATCTATTCATTGGCATCACAAGGTAGGTAAATGATTTGTCAGATGCACCTTTTATCACAAGTGGTTTATTTATTCCGTTAAAAGACAGAGAAACACTATCGGATATTATTGAGGCCAAACAATCGGTAATATATCTATAATTAAAATTAACTTCAATGTCTTCTCCTTCTATATAAGCCTTTATAATATTTGTATTTTCCCCTATATTTGAATTTTTTGTTTTAATTTTTATAAATTTATCATCTTTTTTGATATTAATGTTCATTTGATTAAAACTATCAGAAAAAATATTTGATATTTTTAAAGAATTTATTAAATCTTGTTTTAATAAAATTATTTTTGTTTTTTCTTCTTTTGGTAGTATTTGTTTATAGTCTGGGAATACACCGTCAATAACCCTTGAAACTAAATATACTCCATCGAAAACAAATGATATTTGGTTTTTTGTTGAGTTTATTTCAATTTCAGTATCTGTATTATCAATAATTTTTAATATGTCAGAAGCATTTTTAAAAGGAATCAAAACATTGTTTAAATCGATGTTTTTTCTCATTTTTATTGTTTTTTCAGCTAACCTAAAAGAATCAGTGGCTACAAAAATAAGACTATCTTCATGTGTGTATATATAAATACTAGAAAGCTCTGGTTTTATGGATGAAACGGAAGAACTATAAATAACTGATCTAATACCATTAATTAAGTCTTTTGAATTAATTTTACATGTTTTTTCATTATCTATCATTGGAACAGTTGGAAAATCTTCATATGATAGTGTTTTTATGTTTGCTTCACTTGATTCAGTTGATATCTTTAGTGTATTTTCTATTGTTTCTAAGATAATATTTTTATCTTCATTAATGTTGTTTAAAAAACTACTTATTATATTTGCGGGGATTGCCACTTTTCCACCTTCCTCTACTTTAACAGGTATTGATATTTCTAAACCTAAATCTAAATTTGTAGATCTAATAATAAGGTTGTTACCTTTTGTTTCGAATAATAAACAAGATAAAACTGGTAAATTTATATTTTTACTGACAATTTTTTCCGCTTTTGATACAGCAATATGAAGCTTTTCTTTAACACATTCGATTTTCATTTTTTTATTATAAATATTTATTAATTATTATTATAAACCTTTACTTGTTCATATCTATTTAAATGTTGTTTTATATATGTATATTAAATTATTATTATTTATTTAATGTTATTTATTTGTTGTTAATTTATATTAAATATTTTTATACCAAACTTATCAACATACAACCAAACTAATTATCATTAACTTATCAATACTTTATCAACCACTATTTCAACATCGAACGAATCTGACTAATTTCCTGGACCAATTCAGGGTCTGTTTTTAAATCATTTTTAATCTTCTCGTAAGAATGAATCACTGTTGAATGGTCCCTATTACCCACTTTATCTCCTATTGATGGAAATGATATATCAAAATCTTCTCTTAAAAGGTACATAATAACTTGCCTTGGTTTTATAACTTCTTTTTTTCTACCTTTTTCAAAAATACTTATCTCCTCTATTCCATAAAATTCAGATGTAACACGAATTACATCCTTAATGGATATATTTTTCTTTGGTTTTGATGTATTTTTTAATAATTCTTTTATTTCATTTATATTTAACTCTTTCTTTTTAAGTTCAGTTTGGCACAAAATAAGGTTTAATATACCTTCTAAATCCCTTATATTACCTTCTACAGTAGCTGCTAAATACTCGATTATTTCATTTGGAATACTTAGATTCATCAAAGAAGATTTCTTCTTAAATATTTGTATTCTAGATTCATAATCAGGTTTTTGAATTTCTACAATCATCCCAGCATTAAACCTTGATTTAATTCTTTCTTCTATATCAGGAATAAAATTAGGGTGTTTATCTGAGGAAAAAATAAGCTGCTTGCCATTATCATGAAAACTATTAAATAAACTAAAGAATTCTTCCTGTGTTTTTGTTTTTGCAGACAAAAACTGTATATCGTCTATTATAAGTAAATCATATTTCTTATATTTTTCTTTAAAAGTATTTATATTTCCACTATTTAATGAATTTAAATAATCATTAGTAAATTTTTCTGAAGTAAGATAGAAGATTTTTTTACTAGGGTCGGTGGTTTTAAAATGATTCCCCACCGCCTGTATAAGATGTGTTTTCCCATGACCTGTGCTTCCAAAAATAAATAAAGGATTATAAACAGCCGTCTTTTTTAAAATCGCTTGTGACGCCGAGTGAGCGAGCTCATTAAAAGGACCAATAACAAAAGTTTCAAAAGTATATTTGGGATTCAAATTGTCTTCTTTGTTAATATAAAAATTATTTAAAGGCAACTCGTTTAGGTTTATGTGATTTGACGAATCTTTAGCAAGAGATTTGTTTTCCTCTTTTGAAACATTATATTCAACATTCCTAATATGTTCCCCAAAACCCCTTAAATTCTTCAAAATATCTTTATGATATTTGTTTATTAACCAATCTTTAACAAAAACATTTGGGACACCAAGAAAAACAGTTCCATCTTCTTGTTTAACAATATAAGTATCCTTAAACCACATACTAAAATTGGCTTTAGAAATACCTAATTCTATTTGGGCGAGCACATTATTCCAAAGTGTTTTGTTTTCTACCATTGATGTAAATTATAAATTGTAAACTTGATTATCAATAATATTTTTTTGTGCACAAGTTGTTAATAAACAGTTGATAAAAATAATATAATGTAATATATATTATTAAATATATTTATTAATAAAATGCAACCATTATTATATATTAAAATAATGATGAGTAGGCTTGTTATTTAAGTTGATTTGGGTTATAGTTGTTTTGTTAATGAATTTAACTTTTATTTTATAATAATTATATTATGTCAGTCACATATCAACCCAAAAAAAGAAAGAGAGCAAAAACCCACGGTTTTCTTGTTAGAAGTAAGTCTAAATATGGCAGAAATACCATAAAAAGAAGAAGACAAGCTGGTAGAAAGAGGTTAACGGTCTAAAAATCAATAATATACAAAAAAGGGCTCAAAAAGCCCTTTTTTGATAGGTATTATCAATTGTGAAAACACTGTCCTAAGTATATAATCAACACATGCTAAGCCGCAAATACAGAGCTACAAGGCAAAATATCGAAGAAACTATAAAAACAGGAGTACCAATCTTTGGTAAATTTTTATATGTCAAAGTATCACGAAAAGAAGCTGAAAAAGTAGGTTTTGCAACAGTTATTTCAAAAAAAAATGAAAAAACCTCGGTTGGAAGGCATTTTATGAAAAGAAAGATATGTGGTTTTATAGAGCAGAATTTAGCAAGAATAAATCCTGTGTTCAAAAAAACAGTTGTATTCTCTATTAAAAACACAAATGAACTACTTGATTATAAAGAGGTGAAGAAAGATGTAGAATACGTATTTGAAAAGATAAAATTTTAGGTCTTTTTAAATATTTTTATGTTTGTACATTTAGTCATTTTCGTATAGAATTGCTCCATGTCATTTTTATTTCACAATTTATTTTATGCCCCACTTTATAATGGTTTAATCCTATTTATAAACATAATTCCCTTTCACGATGTAGGGCTTGCTGTCATTCTTTTCACTTGTATTATTAAGGTTATTATATTTCCTCTTTCACAACAATCTATCAAAACTCAATTTGAAATGAAGCAGATTGAGCCAGAATTGAATGAAATCAAATTAAAATATAAAGATAATAAACAAACGCAAGCGGAAAAAACAATGCAGTTATACAAAGACAAAGGAATCAATCCTTTTGCCGGTATTCTTTTGATGTTAATTCAACTCCCTATCCTTATTGCACTATATTGGGTATTTTATAAAGGAGGTTTGCCTACAATCGATCCAGCCTCAATATATTCATTTACAAAGATACCAGATACTATAAATATGATTTTTTTGGGTATCGATGTTACAAAAAGTAGTATTCTTTTTGCTCTCTTTGTCGCTATTGCACAATTCCTTCAAATGCAAATTACTTTACCAAAACAGAAAAAAGTTGAGAAAAAAGATGGGAAAGACCCGGGGTTTAGTGACGAGCTTGCTAAGAGTATGAATATGCAAATGAAGTACGTTATGCCAGTAATAATGTTCTTTATAGCTAAAAGTTTTCCTTTAGTTGTATCACTGTATTTAATAACAAGTAGTTTGTTTGCTATAGGACAAGAGTTGTATATAAGAAGTAAATATAAAAAACCTACTATTCAGGTGGTAAAAAACTAGAAAGTTTGTTATAACAAGATTATGAATAATGAAAAAAATACCAAAAAAATAATAGAAGATATCCTCAATAATATGGGTATTAGATATGACATAGTTGAAGAATTAGAGGATACACTAACACAAAAAAAATTATTTAGAATAAAAAGCCCTGAATCCGGCTTGCTTATAGGAGATAGAGGCGAAACATTTCAAGCCCTGTCTCACCTTATAAGAAGAATTGCGAGCAAAGATCTAGAGGAAATGGCTGATTTTTCAATAGATGTAAATGATTACAGAGCTTCTATGATAGAAAGATTAAAGATGACTGCTGGAATACTTGCAAATCGTGCAAGAGACATGAAGGCAGATGTAGAGATGGACCCGATGTCATCTTATGAAAGATTGATAATACACGGTACCCTTTCAGGCCAACCAAACATCAAAACAGAGTCTATAGGAGAAGGAAGAGAAAGAAGATTGGTGATTAAATATATTAAATAATTATATTAAAATACATATAAATCAAAAACGGTCCTTTTAGGCCGTTTTTGTATTTAATATAATTATTTTATAAATTACTGATATCTAATAACCATAAACTTAGATCATTTTTGTTTGAGAATGATATGTATTTATCATCTGGGCTTATTTGTAAATCAAAGGTGTCTATTTGAGCATTTTCTTTTATACCAATTTGGTATAGAAGATCTGTCTCTCCAGTTTTTGTATCAATTGACCATAAATTATCACTAGAGGAGACTATCCCTTGATACCATGCATCTGGATAATAACTACTGGTTATAATGTTAGGAATAGCACAATATAATATACTAGAATTTTTAACTCCCCAAACACATTTATCAACCAAGGTATTTACGTCAAGATTTTTACTTGTTTTATTTTTAACATCATAAACATCAAGAGTAAAAGAATCATCCTTGCTTACTGAGTAAGCCACCATACTAGCATCATTGTTTGTTAATGTGGATAAACCAAACAAGTCTCCTAGCACCCTATCCATAGTTCCTGTTTGAGGATTAAAGAAAAAAAGATAGCCAGGATATTTATAAGAAGGTTTTGTCGTAAAGGTAATTAGATTTTCTTTTGGCCAAGAAATATTCCAATAAAGTATTGGAGAATCAAAAATTTGTTTACTTCCAGTTCCATCAGAGGAGAGGGTTAGTCCAAATGTGCCAGTATTATTACTTTTTGTAAATAATTCAAAAATTTTATTTCCTGAAGGATTTGTTATTAGCTGGTTGCTACCAGGTCCAATAAAAGAACCGGTTATTTCGCCTAATACATTATCAGAAGTACTTGAGCTTGTTATTATTTTTGACAAAAAATTAGTTATGCTATCTGTGTCATTGTTTAGATATCTAAATATTAAACCCTGACCTGTATTTAGCCATACGGCTTCTTGTATTTTAGGAATTGTTGTATTTGTAATTCTCTGCGGCTCACCTGTTTGTGTGTTTGGAAGATATTCATAAACATTACCATTAGCCCTATCTATGAATCTTATTACATTAAGGTTGTTTTTATTTGCAAAAATTACAGAACCAGAAGTAGGATTTCTATATATCTGGGTAAGGCCAGATGCTTTACTGATTTGGTTATTTATATTGGTAGAGGAACTTACAATCGTATTGTTATTATTTCCAGAAGAATTTCCGAATGGATTTGTTGTGGTTGTTACCGGAGTTATTTTATTTGATGTAAAAAATATAAAAATTAAAACTACTATTATAATTAAAACCCCAGATATTGTAATGATGATTATATTTTTTTTAGACATTTTATTAATTTTTATATTTCAATGATTGATATTTTTATTTTTTTGTTGTTCCAGGATTTGATTTTGGCTTATCTTTTATGGGGCCTAGGATTCCTGTTGTAGTATTTAAACTATTTACTACATTTGAGGCTGACGGTGGGTTTAAGTTTTCTCTTGACGGGGCATACAAAAATGAATTTGATGTTTCACACCCATTACCCGCTTTAAAATTAACAAGGCATGGATTTATTGTATAAAGAATAAGATAAGAAATTAAAGCTAAACCCAAACCTAAAAGGGCATCTGTAACTTTAGCTTTACCCCCATTTTTTTTAAACCATGAATCAGCAGTCATATATTCTATACCACCCCAAATTATCATAATAAGAGCAAGAACAACTGCTATTGCAATACCAAAATTAAAAATTTGAGCCAAAAAATCACTTAAAGAAGCGGTTGAACTAATTCCAGGAAACGCATTAGGTTCTAATAATTTATAAGGATCAGCAGCAAAAATAAACTTTGTTGAAAAAAACATTGTAAAAACAATAATGATTGTATATATATTTGTATTTTTTTTCATAATGTATTTAATCAATATTTATAATTTTATTGTCCGAAACTTACATTAAATGCAGATTTAATAAATTGAAATATTCTGACAGTATTATTTACATTTAATGTTACAGAAGCTGAACCTTTAAGGTTTGTCGTATTCTGTTTTAACAATAATTCATTTGTCCTACCAGCTATGGTTACTGGACTTCCATTTATTGACCAGTCATATGATAAATCAGCACCAGTATCATCTGTAACATCAAAATAAAAAGGCTTTGCAATAATTTTTAATTCCTGTTTTAGTCCTAAATAATAGTCATTAACAATCGCTGTATTATATAATATTCCATACAAAGGGCTATTTTCATAAAAAATAACAGCGGGTTTGTTTATGGTAATAGTAATAGAATTTTGAGCGAGTGTATTACCAGACGAATCAAATACCTCTACTCCAACATTTATATCCCTTATAGGAACACTACCATCCACCACAACAAAATTTTTACCCATCCCTGAATCTTGTATGAGATATGTGCCATCTTTTTTCCACTTAAAAATAAGATTTTTTGAGTCCATTTTTTTACCAGCCACAACAATATTTGGAATTGCCACTACTCTAGCAGATCCTTCATTAATAAATAAAGGTTTACTTTTATAAAAAGCAGGTACATAAGAAGTTGGTTCTATAACAAGGTCTACCCCAGCAGGTATAATTTCTTTTGATACTTCACTAGAAATACCATCTGTTGTTGCTACCATTACTTTAATAATAGTAGATTGGCCAGTATCTTTTGTTTGCATGGAAAAACTTTTTATACCAACTCCGTCTTTTTTATTTACTCCATCAACAAACCATGTGATTTTTGCAGTATCAAGATTTATTGCATAACTCGATATTTCTAAATTTATAGCACTTCCTCCAGTTGGGTTCTCAGGAGATATTTTTAGTTCCACTGTAGCGGGTTGATTATTTGACGGATTTATCACCTGTGCACTAATCAAACTATTTTGGACAGCAAAAAAAGCAATCGTGATGAAAAAGATTTTGGTAATTTTGTTAAAAATATTAAGCATTACAATATAAATTATAACACAAACTTTTTCTGAAAAACACTACAATCCTTGAGATATTTTCAACTCTTCTTTAGCTTTCCTTATATTTAAAAGTTGTGATGGGTCCGAAGTCATAATCTGGTCTTCGGTATAAGAAGCAATGATTTTGATAGCCACGTGTTTTTGGCCGACAAAGAACATACCCTCCCCTATTTGTGATTCAAGTAAAAGATATTTTTCTTCTTCCGTAAGATTAAATACTTTTTGTAGATTATCTACAACAGTCGGTGATTGTTTTAGGAGCATTATTATGGATGAGTTTGTAACAATAGGCAGACCATAGGGAGACTTTAAGAAGTCCTCTACGTCCTGAGTAATCGTAGCAAGTCCTAAGAAATATTTTCTACCTCTCTTTGCCATTGAAAATAAGAAAGAAGCAGCATCGTCAGACTTCATCATAATCCAGGCCTCATCCACAACTAGCAGCCTTTTCTTTTTGTTTCTTTTTACCGCATTCCAAATATAGTGGGTAATAATATACATCGCAACAGTTTTTAATTCATCTTCCATGTCTCGAATTGAAAAGACTATAAATTTATAATTTATATTTACATTTGTTGGATTATTTAAAAATCCTGCCCATGTTCCTCTAGTGTATTTGGAAAGTCTTTGTACTATAGATTCAGCACCCTTCATTCCTGTAAGTACAAGTTCAAAATCTGAAAGAAGCGGCGGCTCAACATCCTGAAAATCAGAATCTGGGGTGATGTCTTTAAGCGCATAAGTTTCAGCAATAGCTCTGTCTATGATTGCATCTTCTTCTGGGGTTAAACCACCAAGCATTATTCTAAAAAGTCCAACAAGGTGTATGATGTTACTTCTCAAAACATCTGAAGGCGATTCATCCTCACCTGGTATTGGAATATCAAAAGGGTTAATGTGACTTGTAGAATTCAATGAGATGTTAAATGACTTTCCGCCTGTAGCTTCTGCCAAAGTTCCATATTCATTTTCTGGGTCTATAACAATAACGTCTACATCAAACATAAGGCTCCTCAAAATTTCTAATTTTGTACAGTATGATTTACCAGAACCAGCCTTAGCAAAAGTCACAGAACTGTAATTTTCTTGAGAAAATCTATCAAAAATAACTAAACTTGCATTGTGTCTGTTGATACCATAAAGAATACCTTTATCTGAAGTAAGGTCGAAGGAAACAAAAGGGAAAATGCTTGAAAGTGGTGAAGAATTGAGTTTGGAATGCACCTCAAGTAAGTCTGTAGCTATTGGTAGTATTGTCTTAAAACCCTGTTCCTGTTGAAATAGTGCCGGCTTTACATAAATGAGTTTAGATTCAAGAATAGATTTGATTTCAGACTCTATTTTATCAATCTCATCCTCAGTATCGCCATATAATGTAATATAAAGACCAAAATCAAAAAGTTTTTCTTGAGCTTGCTGCAGACTGTCTCTTAAAGATTCTAGATCTTGATACGCAGTATCTAGCACAGGGTCACGCACTAACCCTTTTGATGACCTAGCATTTATTTGACTTTGTACTTCAGCTACTTTTTTCTGAAACTGTCTTAGTACTTTTACGGTATCTATAGGATGAATGAATATTGAAATATTAAAAACTTTATCTAGATTAATAACAGGTGAAAACCAGCTTTCAGACAAAAAACGAGGATAAGAAATAACATAAAAAGTTCTGACAATTTTTTCACCAAGATTTAGTTGTTTCGAGGATATTTTTAATGCAGAAGGAGCAACAATATCTTGTAATTCCAAAACGCCAGACTCATATATTTCTTGTGGTAAGAATGAAGTAAGTTGTTCCGTTTTCTTTTTTGTGTTTAAAAAATCAAATATTCCCATAGTATTATTAATTTTATGAAGGCATTATTGGCTTTTCCATATCACCAGGATTAAATATTTTGTAAAATAACTCAACAATCTCCTCTGTTCCTAGTTGAATAGTTTTAATACCACAACCAGCAAGGCCTTGAGAAATTGAACCTATTCTCTGTTCCAACTGTGTTCTGTTTTCTTCAAAATGAAAATCTTTCGAATTACCAGTTTGAGATTTTGGTTTGCTTTGTAGTAATTCATCAAAAGGATTTATCGCAGCCTTTGATGAGGATGGAGTAAAAGGGATTACAACAAAAAATGTTTTAGTCATTATACTTGTTTGATCAACAAAGTTTTTTACGAATGCAATATATTCTCGAATTTGAATTTTCATAAGGTCACCTGTCTCATTTTTGTATCTACCTTCAAGCATCGCTATATATGGTCTAATATCGAGCTCTCTTGATTGTATAGAAATCTGTACTGAAAAGTCTAACCCGTTTAAAAAAGTTTGAAACTGCCTTATAACTGCCTGTTGCTCATCCGGTGATTTCAAAGCAAAATTTATAGATGTTGCCATAACAATCGCTCTCATAGAGCCATCTTTTAATATGACAACGCCGTCACGAATCTCTTTTATTGGAACAAAATCTTGTGTTGCTTTAGATACAGGCATAATATTTACAATATTGTAGGTCGTAGCTTCTTAGCTTTTTAGGAAATGCATTAATTGTATTCCCTAAGAAGCTAATAAGCTACAAATTAATTCCTAATTTTGGCTTCTTAGGCTAGAAAGCACTTTATTAATCATACGCATTACTTCAGAAAGTAATCCATCTACCTCATTATAACTTAATTTGTTTCCAAATGGTAATTGTTTTAATAATTCAACCTGAGTTTCAAGCTCTGCACCTGAACCATAAGATATTGTGAGAAATTGTTTATATTCATTTCTACCACCTCTTCTTCTCCCCTCTGCTATATTTGAAGGTATTGATACAGCGGATCTTCTCATTTGAGATGTAAGACCATAAATTTCTTCCCGCGGCATTTTTTCTGTTAGTTTGTAGATTTCTACAACTAAACGCATTGATTTTTGCCACACTATAAGATCTTTGTATGTATTAATTTTTTCCTGCATTGTTATATTTTCTAAAAAGCTAAAAAGCTACAAGCTACTCATCCTGTTTGGTTACGGGATTTAAACTTTCTTTAATATTTAAACTCCAAGATAAGTCTTTAAGTTTATCACCAGACATTTTTGGCACAGAAACCAATGATTTTGCATTTTGTGATTGGTCTGTAACCTGAGAGACCGGTTTTTTATCTGCCTTTTTCCACAAATATAATTTATCTCCCAAAAGATAATAAAAAGATGCTTGCACCACATCAATAAATGGTTTGTTGTTTATTTTGTAGAAAGTAAGTGCAAGTGAAAAAGCAGCAATGGGAATAATAATTAATATAGCCACTATTTTCCAAGGGATATAAAGATAAAGTGCTATAGAGGCTCCCCCCCCTCCAGCTAAATACAAAAATTGTTTTAAGGTCAGAGGACCAAAAATTTTATCTTCTATTTCTATAAATTGTGGAACCTGAAATTGCATATTATTTTTTAATTACAATTAAATAATTGATTCCCTGTATGGATCTCCAGAAGATTTGTTTCTTTCTGGTATTTTTGTTTTTTCCTCAATGATGATGTTTTCTTTTGGTACGATTACCGTACTGTTTAGTTTTGATTCGACGATATTATTTACCGGAGAAATATTTTGATGAAATGGTTCTGTTGGTTTAGAAGTTAAAGAAGATATGGCTGGCAGTGCAATTTCTGGAGCAATTTCAGGAAGATTGTTTACTCTTATTTCTATTCCCTCAGTTGCCATTTCGGGATATATTTCTTGACTTGGAGTATTTGATTTTAAATCGCTCATAGAAAGAGACTCCTCACTGTTTTTTATATTTTCCGGTTGTTCTATTCCAGCGAGGATACTCTCTTTGGTTGGATTGTTTATTTTTTCAGCAGTTTCTTTTTTTGCTTCAAGCATCTCATTACTCATTTTTTTTAATGATTCTCTAATATTTTTAAATATTATTTCATTAACATCATGAGCCACTACAGACGTTTGGATGTTTGATAATCCAACTTTTTTTGTAAGATTATTGGTATAATTTTCTATAGGTTCAATACCAAAAAGGACTAGCAGTGTTTGGATTTCTAATTTTCCAGCTTGATCTATCATTAACTTATTATTTTTTACAATTTCTTGGAGTTTTGCCGATAAATCTAGAGTAGTAATAGCTTTTTGTACTTCAGCGGGAAGTATGTCGAACTGTTCTTTTAGTTTTTGTTCTTGAGTCTTGTCCATTCTGTTTAGAAATTTGAACTAATAATATTTAACGACTTTTAATTAATTTTTACAAAATCAACCTTTTGTTACATGTTTGTTTTTTGGGTTTTTAAAAGGGTAATTATTTTTCCTTTTTATCAGTGTCTTTTTTTTTAGTTTCACCAGAACCAGTCTCAGGTTTCTCCTTTGGGATATCTCCAGAGTCTTGCAGAGCCTCAATTATTTTTTTTGTGGTGTCTTTTACAACTTTAGTGTCGCCAATTTCTAATTTACGATATATATTCTCTAGCCCTTTTTTGTCTAAGCCATTGACTACGACACTAATTTCGTTGTTTATTAGGCTAGGACCCACAGCTTCCGCTTTTTCCTTTATGTTTTTTAAATATTCTATTTGTTTGTATCTTCCTATACGCTGATCATTCTTTCCGTTTTCAATTATTGCGTCAAGTTCTGATATATCATTATTATCACGGTCCTTTCCAAGAATTGTATAGCCTCTGTCTTTTTCAAGTTCTATTTTTTTGATATTAAACTCGTCGTCTATTTTTTTCTTGTACTCATCTTGAAAAACTTTAACTTTTGCATCTTGTTTATCATAGTTGTTTTTTGCAGCAAGAAGAGCGTCTCTTGTTCCCCACGTACCTAATTTATTATGATTTTCTTCTTTTTGTGTAACGTCTGCCTTTGCTTTAGCCAACTCCGTTTCTGCTTCCTCATGTTCTTTTGTTTTTGGTATCTTTTTGTCTGCCTCTTCTCTTGCTTCCTTATCAATATTTGTTCTTGTAGCTGTTGCTGCTTTCACTCTTTCATCAGCTTCTTTTGTAAAATTATCGTATTTTTCTTTCCTGGCGTTTTCTTGCGCTTTCTTTTCTGCGGCTTGTGCTCTTTCGAATCCTTTTATATCAACCCAACCACCAGTATTTTTCTTAATTGCCTCTAATATTTTTGGTCTTATCATACGTGATGCAGTTCCTGCCAATCCTTCTTCTTTTTCAAAGCCACCCTTAGCAAATTTCCATGCGTTTTCTTTGGTAAAGTTTGCTTTAGCAAAGTCAAACCCTTTTGCACCCATTGCACCCATATTTTTTAATCCACCCGGAATATTTTTTAAACTCCACCGTGCCGCAGCTGAACGGGCCGCAGCTGAACCACCAGCTTCGCCTGCTGCCGCAGCTCCTCCAGCAGCTGCGCCTCCGGCAGCAAATAATGGAGCAGCAACAATTGCTCCTGCCACAATTGCCCCAGCAGCAAGAATACCTTTACCAACATTAACTGCTATTTCCCCAGTTTTACCACTTAAGTCTTTTGTATATTTTATACCTTTTGATAATATTACTATTATAACTATATAAATAACAAACCCACTTATATCAAGACCTCTAGTTTTAAATAATGATGAAATTTGTGTTTGTACAAATATATCGTGGAATGCTTGATTTTGTAATAATTTAATAGAAATGAGCAAAAAGAATAGAAATATTGGTGCCACCAGTAGTTGATTTACAAACTCTTTCCACCAATCTTCACTATATTTCCCTATGAATGGAACTGTTTGGCCAATAAAACCAATAGGTGAAGCTACTGCAAGTAGGAAGAGTGTCACAAATCTCCCTATCAAAAGCCAACCACTGGTGAAAAAAAATCCCAGGAGTGAAATTTCTAATAATATTTGTAAGCACATTATTACTATAATATTTATTTGCCCTGATAGAGACACCGCATCCATAATTAAGTTAGGTATCCCAAGCAAATTGGCAAAAGTAAAAGATAGAGTGCCAGTAATAGTTGAATATATTTGATTATAAATTGCTACAGCAAAAAGATTTCCAACATCTATTAATATTTTAACAACAAGCATACTAAAATTTACAAATATTACACTGACAATAAGATTTACAAAAGTTGTTTTTGATTTAATATTCCAGCTACCTATTATTTTTGCTATAGCCATATAAAGTAGTATAAAAATGAAGCTGATATTAATAAGATCTCGAATCATTAACCACACCATATTTGCTACTCCGTCGGTGGTAAAGAACCAAGACATATGTACCACAAACAGGTTTAAAGTCATATCAAAAATACCACCACTTATAGCCAAAAAGAAACTTATAACTGCCTCTATAATTGCAATAACAGTGATAATAGGTGCAGTTATACGAGATGCAGCTATCCCCGCCGCAACATCTGCAGTCTTTACACCAAGGTCCTTTGTAAAAGTCAACACCTTAGTTACTATATCGGATTTGGGTTTTGGTGTGGATGAAGTGTTAGTAGTTGCGGCGTTTGCAATACCAAAACTGGAAAAACCAAACAATAGAATGGTAATAAAGATGCAGGCAACGGATTTTTTTGTGAAAAACCTTTTCATTTATTTTATACAACAGAATTATAACATCCTCTTATGCAAAATACCAAATAACTTTTTAAATGAGTATATTTTTATTCTAATTGGTGAGAGTAACATTTACTGATTGTGAGGAAGTAGCGCTAGTTGAAGTTGCAGGATTAAATACAGGTTCCAAATTTATCAAACAGGGCTTTTCTGAATACATACCAGCTTTTCCTACAAGCCATGTTTTTACATATTCAATAGATTTTGTTTTTGGATCTGTATTAAAATTGCCAGATTTTGAATTGATAGGTGTCATCACATCTGTTATAGCTTGCCCATCTGCAGCAGACATAAGTGCACTCCCCGCTGTGTTTAAAATGTCGATATTTGCATTTGAAATTTCTAGGAGGTTTTTAATTTTATATAAATTCCAATCTAGTGGAGCATTACCAGAATATCCGAGACCGTCTATGTTTGTTATTACATTATCGCGTATTTCACTAGCTCTAAGCTGTAGTGTCAGACTACTGTAGCTTGAATCACAAGCCATTCCTACACTGAATGCATTTCTACCTGCGGAAAGAAGTGCAGCTGTTGCTTTTAAATTATTTTGATAGGCAGCTTCAGAAGTAAGTAAAGAGTTTACTCTCAAAGTATTGTTCCATCTTAATTGTGAAAATGAATCATTTGGATTTACATAAACATCCGTTCCAGTTGCTACTGGTTCTGGAAGGCAATAACCTTCTGGGAGTAGAGTACATGAACTAGGAATTTTTTCTATAGGTCTTCCATATTCATCATAGGTAAAGGTTGTTTGCTGTGCCAGGTAGTTATCTTTAAGTTTACCTGCGGCATCAGACAAAGCGTTTGCATAGTCTATAGATGATTGTGAGCCTGTACTAAGAACACCGCCTTTTATTGAACTGATTGTTGCATTAACTACACTTGTAAATAATGCATTTATAATTGAATCTATCCCGTTTGACATTGTTGCTTGCATTTCCACCATCTTTTGTGATGATCCAGCCTTGTCTTTTAACATACTAGTTACAATTGAGCCGGGAGTTTTTACCTCACACTTATCTATAGTAACGGTTTCCCCACTGCCGACTTCTGGTAGTGGAGTATCACCAGTTTTTGCGCCAAGAATTTTTTCCGAACTTTTCTCGCTGCCGTCTTCATTATATATTGTTTTTGTACATTGATTATAAGTTAAAGCACCAGTTCCCCAACCTAGCTCTGTTGATACTGAATTTTTATTAGCTTCTATTCTGTTGGTCAGCTCTTGATATGCAAGAAGATATGCACCAATTGGATTATTCTGTGGATTTTGTGTCATGCTAATCCAATCATCCCACCCATTGATAGAGTTTCCTACATTATTTATGACAGATGTCAGTGTACAACTGATACTACTTTTAAAAGGTTTGTATGCACCAAAATTTAAACCTAAAGCAATTTTAACCTGAAATTTAAAGGGAGAGCAAAGGAAGTTTAATGATGGATCGTTATAGAGCATGTTGCCAATAGTTTGATTTGCAGATTTTGAAAGGAGCGTGCCAGGATCTGCAATAAAGGCTGGTTGACCTTGGAATCCTGAATTTATCCAACTAACTGTTTCATCAGTAATTGAGCGAACGAGTTGTAAGCCAAGTTGGTGAGTTATTCCCGACATAACGCTTTCAAAAGAATATTTTCCGAAATTTGCCCAGAACGTATTAACCGTTGTCTGAATGTTGTTCCATACCATAAGTGGCCAGTCCTCAATACCAGCATTAGCTTTTTTAGGAACAGCGAAAAAAGAAAAATTAATAGCGATAATAGCAATTATAACAAGAAACGATATTTTTTTAGTAAATGATTTTTTTAAATTCATTTTATAATTAATTTAATATTTTTTTTCTACCTTTTAATATTTAAAACGGTATCAATTGTGTTGAGGATTATTATAAGCTCTTTTCTCGTATTATTATACGCGGACAAGTCTGAAAATGCACGAGCCGTGTCTTTATTATATGAGCTTACAATATCATTATCTATTTGTATAAGTTTTTCTAAATTATTTATTAAAGCAAGATAAAATCTAACTCCATCCGAGTCAGGTAAGGCAGGAACTGGCATTTTTATTAGATTATTTATTATTGCTTGATATTGGGATGTTATAGCGGCTAATCTTACAGTTACATCACTCGCTGAAATATATTTATTAATCACATCTAAATCCTTACCCATAATCAAAGAAAATAGTTTTGTTTGTGTATAATATCCATTTATATAAGCGAGCATGTCTTTACTAAGAACTTTACCATCAACCAATTTTATCAAATTTAAATCAGATTCTTTTGTAATACCAAAGTATTGTACAGTTGGAATATCCTGCATTGATTTTTGGATAATGGAGTCCGAAGTGACCTGGTCTACTTGTTGCCCAGTTGCTGGTAGAGAAGCAAAAATATTTGACATTAGATTTCTTGCCATTTTATCTGTTGGAGTGAGGCTGGCATATTCTGCCGTGGCTTTTTGATCTTGTTCTATTACAGCTTGTGGAACTTTATCATTTGGTTCTTGCCCTTTTGGTGCCGTATTTGCTTTTAATGGATCTCTGTTTTGGTTGACTTCATCTGCGTCATTTGTTCCATCACCATCTGTATCCGCTTTAAAAGGGTTTGTTCCGTAAAGGTTTTCCAACCAGTCTGGCAAGCCATCGCTGTCTGAATCGATGTTTGATTTAGATGAGCTCGCATTTGTATCTATGGCAAGATTACTATTTCTAAAGTTGGTAATATTTGGTTTCCAATAGTTTGCCACTATTGTAATTAGAATAACACAGACTGCAACAATGACAGTTATGATAAAATTTTTTGATGGTAGATATTTTTTATTTATCATTTTGGTAGCGAAACATTTATTTTAATTTATAATTATTGGCATTTAGTAAAATCAAAAACATCAAAAGGAATTGTTTTTGTTTCAACGGTTGTTAGAGTTGATGTACCGTAACTCCAATTTATTGATAGAGAATGGCTTCCCGGAGTTTTAGGTGCTTTTAAACTTACATTGGGACCACTACGTGAGAGAGTTATGTATCCACTTTTGGATATTTTTCCACTCATAGAAATCTTTTGTTTTGTGCTGGTCGAATTATCAATCATGAGGACAGCTTCTGCTATAACTTCTTGGTCAATAAGTTGTTTATTGCCACCAACTATTTTCCTATTCAGACTTAGATTAACCGATGGTTGAAAATGCATTTCTTCTCCTGGCAAATAAGATGCTTTTGAAATAGTGCTAGAAAAATGTAAATCATTATCAGCTACAAATGATTGAGTAAATAAATTTTTAGTGATTGTTTGTGCTTGACTACAATGTGGTAGTGAGTCTGGTGTACAATCTTGTTTATTTGCAGGTTCTTGTGGAATTGGTATATTCACAATATTATATTGTAAATTTTCTTTTGTTATTTCACGTTTTTTTACTCCTCCACTTATATAACATTGTTTATGAACCCAAGGATCTGGATCTCCAAAGATACCATTATTACAGCCTGTATTCTTGGAAAAATCTTTATAAACCCATTTATTCACACTACCATCAATATTATTACCGTATTTAATTTGTTTAGTACCAGTTACAGTACATGTGCCTCCTTCCTCTGCACAAAAAGTCCATCCCGTGCTTATACAAGAACCCCAATCACCAATATTCCAAGTCCAAGAATTCGGTTCATGGATATTTGATAGGCCAGTGAATTTTTTTACAGTTGTAGAACTTGTTGCTACTGCCACGGAAGATTTTCCACTGAGTAAAGCTGCCAAAAGTATATTTAGTTTTTGTCTTGTTGCATAACCAACTGAGCCGGTACCTTTTGTAAGTCCAGATGGCGTTAATATTTCGCTAGCATATTTTTCTTGGAATTTGGTAACGGCAATTTGTGTAGCTTCATCATATAGATTTTCTGTTCCTGCCGGCGCTATTTTATTTGGATATATTAATGCTGTCACTGGATCAGAATTTAAAACTTTTTTTAATAAAATTACATCATCACCCCTATCACCCAATGTAAGATTTCTATTGAAGACATTTAATGGTCCTGTTGATGTTGCTACTACAATGGGTGCAAAATCACTTAATTTAATATTGTATTGGGCAGCTAAAACATTGAGCTTGATCATTGTTCTACCACTAACTATCCCATCACCCACGGTCAAGCCTGCAGGGATAAGGATTTCTAAAGGATATTTCCCTTGAAAAGTTTTCAATGCATTTTTTGTAACATCACCAAAAGTGCCAGTAACTGGAATTTTAATTTGATTTTCAAGAGTTAATATCGCTTGTAATGCAGAGACATCCTGCCCAGTTGCTCCATTGTCTAAGTTTCTAGTAAAAACTGGAGTAGATGTAGCTGCGATTGGTTTTTTGACTGGGTCCAAAATAAATTCTGCAGCGGTTACGGTTTGAACAATAGTAAATAGAGTAAATAAACTTACAAAAGTAAAGAAAAGTCTTTTTGATATAGATGGAAGTTTATTATAACTACAAGTCTTAATAGTTTGTTTTTTCATATTTTTATTATTAATTAATAAACTAGGTATATTATATAACTAATATCTATATATTACAAAGAAGTATCTTTATAAAAAATAATAAGATATATATTTGATTTAAAGGCAGAAAATTTAATACTAAATGCTTAGAAATATATCTTTAAAATCAAATTTTTCCAATCTTCAAGTTTTAGATCTTCAGAACGAGCTTTTTCACTTATTTTACAGTCCAAAAAAATCTGTCTCATGTTTAAAATGCTTATTTTAGGGTTATTTTCATAGAAATCCCTAAGATTTGTTATTAAAACCTTCCTTTTATGCGCAAAACCGGCTTTAATTATCTCAAAGAAATGCTTTTCACTGATTCTCCCAAAAAAGTCCTTTGAAATGTTATCTACTAATAGTATAGCTGAATCTACTTTTGGAGCTGGGCTAAAGTTCTCTTTTCCAACTTTCAGTACTTTTTTTACAGTACCATAAGCTTTTACTGAGAGTGAAAGTAGGCTTTCCTTTCCATCACGAGCTATTATCCTGTCCGCTATTTCTTTTTGAACCATTATTACTATTTTAGATGGCTGAATATCTCCTTCTAAAAACATTCTGAAAATAAGTCCAGTAATATAGTATGGAATATTGGCTATCAACTTGTATTCACCATTTTTAAGCCCTATTGAAGAAAGGTCAGTTTCTAAAATATCGCCATGAATAAGGTTAAATTGGCCATTTTTAGCTTCCCGTTCAAATTTTTCATTTAAGATGTCAATAAGTCTGTTATCTTTTTCCACAGCAATAACTTTAGCTCCGGTTTCGAGAATTTTTTCTGTAAGTGCCCCTTGTCCAGGACCAATTTCAAGGACTGTATCTGAAGCACTGATTTCCCCAGCTGATATCATAGCCAAAAGGGCCGTTTTTGACTTTAAAAAGTTCTGACCCAGCGATTTTTTTGCATATATTTTCATAATTTAGAGGCAAGGCCTCTCAGTTGTTATTCCTCCAATTCTTTCTGTTGTTCCTTCTGTCTTAATAATTCACTCAATGAGTCAGAAAGGAATTTTTTATAAGAATTTTTGCTATTAAACTGTTCAAGTATTATCGATTTATCACAAATACCGTTGAAATCTTTAGTGTATTCATCTAAACTTGAAAATACCCTATCTGTGTTTATCTTGTGTATTTTATCATTTAAATTTACATAGGTGCTTAAATATAATAAATATTCATTATCTTTGATATGTTTTGCTTTAAATTTACCTTGGAACAAAGAACCAGATCTTTTTTGTTTATTATTAAAGTACATTGTATACCCTGTACCTAGCCTTTGCATAAAATGCGAAATACCATTGTTAGAAGATTGTTTAATTATTAGATGAAAATGATTTGGATTAAGACAATATGCAATTATTTTAACTAAATTTTCTTGGTTTTTATTATTTTGTAAACTTTTCTTTTCTAAAAATGATTTCAAATATAATCCGCCGAATGTATCCACAGTATTTAATTCAGAAAGATTTTCTAAAAAACGTTGATAATCATTTATATCATTAAAAATTATTCTTTTATCTATACCGCGATTATAGATATGATATATTTCCTCATCAACGAAAGGCGTTTTTCTAGAACTCATATTTGTATAATAACAAAAGTATAACTTAGAGGCAAGGCCTCTAAGTTACTCAAGATACACAATTTTTTCTCTATATTCAAAATTTTCTTCTTCTAATAAACTATTATCAAATTCCCCAAGAAATATTGAAGGCAGATTCATTTGTTGTGAACCGTAAATTGTTCTCATCTCTGCATATGTTAAGAATAGCTTAATTCTTGCTCGCGTCAAAGCAACATAAAACAATCTTCTTTCTTCTTCCATTTCTTCTGGAGTTTTTTCTTCAGTTCCCATTCTTTGATGAGGAAATAAATCTTGTTCAAGTCCTGTAATAAAAACATAATCAAATTCTAAACCTTTTGATGCGTGAACAGTCATAAGTTTTACAGCGTTTTCATTTTTTTCAAGCGTATCTTGGTCTGATGCTAGCGCGGATTCTTCAATAAGTTTTTCTATTCCTTCTGGTTTGGGGAGATGATCATACTTTATCGCAAGAGTTGCAAGCTCGCGCATGTTTTCAAGCCTCTCTTTATCTTCACCATCACCTTTTTGAAGTTCTAACTCAAGACCAGACTCTTTTATAATATATTTTATTACTTCTGACGGTTTTAATTTATCAGTCTCACTTTTTATTTTTGTAAGTAGATTAAAAAAATTATTTACTTTTTCTTTTATTCCTTCTGGCAATTTGTCTCTTTCATCAGAAAATATTTTTAAGATTGTAACTTTCCCTATTCCCCTTCCGGGAACGTTAATTATTCTTTTCAAATCACTTAAACTTTCTGTGTTTAAACTTGCACGCAGATAGGCTAAAACATCTTTTACTTCTTTTCTTTCAAAGAATTTTGTACCCAAAACTTGATATGGAACAGACTCTGTAAGAAATGCTTCCTCAAGTACGCGAGATTGAAAATTAGCCCTATAAAGAACAGCTATTTCGCGAGGGCCAACACCTTTTAATATAAGTTCTTGTGACTTTCTGGCTATAAATCTTGCTTCCTCCATTTCGTTTAATGCTCTCAAAAATGAGATTTTTTCACCCACAACATTTTTTGTAAAAAGATTCTTGTCTTTTCGAAGTTTATTATTTTTTATGATTTCATTTGCTACAGCTAAAATAGTTTGTGTCGATCTATAATTTTCTTCGAGCAAAATCACTTTTGCTTCAGGATAATCTTCCTCAAAACTTAAAATATTTTGTATATCTGCTCCACGCCAGCTATAAATACTTTGGTCTACATCCCCAACTACACAAATATTTTTGTTTTTTTCAGCTAAAAGTTTTGCTGTTCTATATTGTACTTTATTTGTATCCTGATACTCATCTATGTGAATATATTTCCAAAGATTTTGATATTTTTCCAAAATATCTTTATTGTCTCGCAAAATTATGTAACTTTTTAAAAGTAAATCATCAAAATCCAATGCTTTTTCTTTTGCAAGTTTTTGTTCATAAAGTGGCCAGACTTTTGCTGCTGCAGACTTTAAAGTATATCCATTTTCAGCACCACTCGTATAACTTTCGATTGTAGTCAAATCTCCCTTCTCTCTTGAAATTATATTCAGTATTTTATTTGGCTCAAATTGCTTGGGATCGATATCTAAATTTTTCAAACAATCTTTTATTAATTTTATCGAATCACTCCTATCCATAATAGTAAAATTTCTCGTGAGTCCCACAAGTTTGCTGTTTTCTTTTAATATATGGACTCCAAGTGAGTGAAACGTGCTAACAAAAGGTTTGTGGTGATAGCTCATCGGTAGGTTGAGAGTTTTGTCAGTGGAAATAATTTTTTCTACCCTTTCGCGCATTTCTTTCGCTGCTTTGTTTGTAAAAGTTATAGCTAATATATTTTCTGGATGTACACCATTTTTAATTAGGTGAAGTATTCTGTGTGCCAAAGTTTTAGTTTTTCCTGCACCCGCTCCAGCTATTATCAAAATCGGACCGTCTTTTTGTAAAACAGCTTCTTTTTGTTGCAGATTAAGTCCTAAAAGATGTGTCATCGGATAAATATAACACAGAGTTTGAAGTAGCTTGTCTGTTGATAAGTAGGTTGACCAGCAATACTCAGATGGTATCATTAATAAGTACAGAAAAAGACGTATAAATACTGAAATATGGCTCTGTTGAGCCATTTACATTCAGAAAGACAGAATTCCCTTAATAAAATAGGCTTATTTTAAAAAAAACTACTAAAACTGATTCTACAAGCATGCCAAATGCTAAGAATCAATCCATAAAACCTATATTTTTAGCCATTTACGCAAGATGGTTTGTTGTTTTTGTGCTTGTTTTTAACATATTTTCAACACTCCCTGTAGTTGCTAATGCAAGTTTTATTTCTTTTATAACTGATCTGTTTTCAAATAATTCATCAAAAAATTTAGATGTTCAAGATACCGATTCAAATTCTCAAAATCTCCCTGTTTTACAAAGCGCGGTTAACTTTGATTTAAATGCATCTATTGGGGGTGGTGATATTACTATTATTGATAATGAAGCTTTGGTTTCCGAAAGTGGACCATCAGGAACTCTCGCAGATATAAGTAATACTGTTAGCACCGGCCAAATTAGTAAATATACTGTAAAAAAGGGTGATACTTTGGCATCTGTAGCAAAAATGTATGGCGTTACTACAAGTACAATAGTTTGGGCGAACAATTTAACAACTATAAGTTTAAAAGAAGGACAATCTCTTGTAATATTACCTGTTTCTGGAACACTACATACAGTTGTAAAAGGAGATACAATAAAATCTATTGCTAAAAAATACAAAGCAGATATTGGTGAGATTTCACAATTTAACGGCTTGGATTCAACCCCGGTTTTGGCAATAGGAGATATAATAATCATTCCTGATGGTGAAGGAGCAGTAAAAGTTAGTGGTTTGAAAGCTGCTGTTAAAGGAAATCCATATAGAGGTGGAAGCGGACCTTTATATTCAGGATATTATATAAGACCAATTATAGGTGGAATTAGAACACAAGGACTACATGGATATAACGGAGTAGATATTGGAACTCCAGTTGGAACGACTCTTTATGCAGCTGCTACAGGACAGGTAATAATTGCAAAGACTTCTGGATGGAATGGAGGATACGGAAAGTATATTGTTATCTCACATTACAATGGAACACAGACTGTTTATGGTCACTTGAGTCAGGTAACAGTCAACGAAGGTGATACTGTTGTGCAGGGACAAATAATTGGTTTTACAGGAAATACAGGAAATTCTACGGGTCCACACTTACACTTTGAGGTTCGTGGAGCTGTAAATCCATTAGCTCAGTAAATAAATAAAATAAAAGGCGGGCCGTAAATGGCCCGCCTTTTTATTTCACTGATTTCTTTTTGGTCTATATTGCAACGCTTCAAGAATATGCTGAGATTTTATTGTCTTACTTTCGTCTAAATCCGCAATAGTTCTGCCAAGTTTTATTATTCTGTGATATGCACGAGCAGATAAATCTAATTTTTTAGCTGAAGTATTTAATATTTCTTTTGCACTATCTTCTAAGCCAGCAATTTTATTGATATCTTTTGCTTCCATCTCGCTATTTGTCTTTATTTTTCTTTTTGCTTCTGCGAATCTTTCTTTTTGTACTTCCCTGGCCTTTATTACTCTTTCTTTGATTTCCGCAGTTTCTTTTTTACCAGTTTCCTTTTCACTAAGCTTTTCATAATTAATTTGTGAGACTTCTACCCACATATCTATTCTGTCTATGATAGGTCCAGAAATCTTTCTTTGATATCTGAGCAAATCTGTAGGTTTGCAAATACATTCTTTTGTTTTCGAACCAAAATTTCCGCAAGGACAAGGGTTCATCGCTGCGATTAGAATAAAATTTGCAGGAAAAGTGACTGTTCCACGAGATCTTGAAATACTTATCTCGCTTTCTTCAAGTGGCTCACGAAGTGTTTCAATTACTTTTCTATCAAACTCTGGAAATTCATCTAGAAATAAAACTCCTCTGTGTGCTAAAGTTATTTCTCCTGGTTTTGGAATTGCGCCGCCACCAACGATTGAAACATATGAAGCAGTGTGATGTGGAGCTCTTACCGGAGATTTTGTTATGATATCTTTTTTCAAAACTCCGGCGACGGAATGTATCGAAGTAATTTCAAGTATTTCATCAAAAGAAAGTGAAGGTAGAATATGTGCAAAAGCCTTTGCCAGCATCGTTTTACCGGTTCCTGGAGGCCCATACATTGCAATATTGTGTCCACCAGCAGCTGCTATCTCAAGACCTCTTTTTGCAGTCTCCTGCCCTTTTATTTCGCTAAAGTCTATGAGTAATTCATCATCTTCTACTATTATTTCTGTTTGTGATTGCTGTTCTATCTTTTTTGGTTGAGCAGTGCTTGTTCCAGATTTTTTATTAATTATTTTTGTATTTAAATGTTCAATTATTTCTTTTAAAGTATTTGCTCCATATATTTTTATATCAGAAACGAGTGCGGCCTCTTTCGCATTATCAGTTGGCAAAAATACTTCTTGAAATCCTTTTGATTTTGCTTCTGCTACAATCGGAAGTACTCCGTTTATTCTTCTCAAATTTCCATCAAGTGAAAGTTCACCAAGAAAAAGAATTTTTTTAGCATCAAACTCGATTTCTCCACTAGCAAGTAAATACGCCAAAGATATTGCAACATCAAAAGCAGGTCCTTCCTTTTTTATATCAGCAGGAGCAAGAGAAACAACAACTTTTTGATTTAAACTTTTAGGAGATGTAAAACCACTATTTTTAATTGAAGCAGAAACCCTATCTCTCGATTCTTCCACACCTTTGTCTGGAAGACCGACTATGGTGAAAGAGTGAAGACCTTTTGAGAGATCAATTTCAACATCTATTATTTTTGCTCCGAGACCTATAGTCTGAGCGCTTGAAGTTTTTGCAAAGCTCATT
>CAZPLP010000001.1:44165-48819 GCA_964587695.1 uncultured Candidatus Saccharibacteria bacterium
GAGTGTTCAATACAATTTCTTGCTGCTGGATTTGCTTCAAGCCTTTCTTCTGAAATATCCTCCCCGCCAACTTCGCACTTTCCATAAGTGCCATTTTTGATTTTTTCTAATGCAATTTTTATATCATTGTATTGCGGTTCAAGCTTTTTCAGTACGCCTGTATTTTCATCAAGGGTTTCAATTTCATTTGCCACTTCTTCCTCATCTGCCTCATCATGATTTAAATTATCTTCAACAGCTTCCCAATCATTTGGATTTGATGGATTTTTGCGAGCTATTTTGCTCATTTCTTCTTCAACTAATTTGAGCTCTTTTTCTAATTTGTTTTTATATTTATGTGTATCCATCCCGTTTAGAGACAGGTCGCGGTTTTAATACCGTTACTGTCAGATTATTTTGATAAAAAAGTGTAATTTATAATGATTATTTTACTGGAATCTCGGAGCGACCGCGGTCTCTAACGGGATCCATATGTTTAAATTGTAGCAAATCTTATTGATTAAACAAGTATTATTGGGTAACAACGCGAGCCTTACTTATTCTATTTATTATCTCTTTTAAGGTATCTGTGCTTGTTGTAATAACAATTGTATTTGGATCTATTATTGAATATAAGAATATAATATTTCCGTTTGCAGCTTTTATTATCCTGCAATCTTTATTGTTAAATGTCGCATCTTGAAATTTTCTAGTTTCTACTATAAATGAATTATCTGTTGAAGTCGAATTATCTGAATTTAAGCCAAATAATTCCTTAAAATCTTGCCATAGATTTGTTTCCCATGAAAGCATACCAGAATATGTCGTATCGTATGAGCCCACTTTTAAAATAACAAATCTCTGATTGCCGTTGTAATTATAAAGGCCAAACATATACGAATCCTTAAGGGTTCTTTGTATTTCAGGTGGAACAATAGCATGTATCAAGTTTAAAAAATTAAGTGAAGTTATTAATTTTTCAGAAGGAGCAATACCTTCAGTAAGGTAAATATTTTTTATTTGTCCAAGCTGAGTGCTAGATTGGTCTACCCTTTCTTTTAAGGTAGTACTAACCCTAGTTAAATCTAAATCTTTTAAATTTAATTTTTCCTCAGCATCTACTGTCATCTTTAGTTGAGAAAAACTTGTGTCTACTGGTGTCTTTTTTTCCCCATAATTTATTTGAATTAATAATTTTGGTATAAAGAAAGCTAAACTGCCTGCAATAATTAATACTGTGCTTATAATTAAAATGTTTTTATTTATTCCCGCCTTTTTATTTTCAATTGCCAAGACTTTTTCCTGCTCCATCATTTTTTTATTTTCAGCCATGGCTATATTAACAGAAGATATGTGGCTTGTTTGTATGGTTTGCTCCACATCGCTTTTGTAGGTCCTCACAATTGGCCTATTTTGTTGTTTAACATCCTCAACAACGTCTGGATTCAGTACTTTGATCATGGGTTCCGTTTTTATCTCTGCACCAGAATAATAAGAAACGTTGTTATTCGCAGTCTCTTTAGTATCTTTTGTTGGATTAATAAAAGAATCAAGTTGGTTAACAACAGTTTCTTTTGTTTTTAAATTAATATCTTCTGGAATTATTTTTTTGTCCTCATCCATTTGTAGAATTTATTTAGTTATCTATTGAAATGATATCAT
This sequence comes from uncultured Candidatus Saccharibacteria bacterium, assembly GCA_964587695.1. Classification (GTDB taxonomy): domain Bacteria; phylum Patescibacteriota; class Minisyncoccia; order Phycocordibacterales; family GWA1-40-21; genus Bog-1340. The sequence goes on from CAZPLP010000001.1 coordinate 45,807, forward strand.
AAAAAATGATTTTCAATAACATCAGCAAAATTCAAATAGTTTAATAAAAACAAGGATTATTCTGAACTTCTGTTTAAATTTTTACTGGTCCTGCGGGTGGAGTATTAACAACTGGGGCAACTTTTCTTTTTATAAAGTCTGGAGCTGTAGCTTTTATAGATAAAGCGATTCTTCCCCTTTCATCTATTTCTTTTACAACTACAGGTACCTTGTCTCCAATTTTTACGTAATCCCCAACATTATCAACTCTGAATGGTGCAATCTCTGAAACATGAACAAGACCATCTGTTTCGTAACCTATATTCACAAATGCACCGAACGCTTCAATTCTGACGACTTCACCAGTGAATTTTTCTCCAGGCATATATTCATGTGTCATACTTTCAACAATCATTTTTGCTTTTTCTGCAGCTCCATTTTTTCCTGTAAGATAAACTGTTCCATCATCATCGATATCTATATCCGCACCAGTTTTTTCTTTGATTCCTTTAATTGTCTTTCCTCCAGAGCCGATTATTCCACCGATTTGATCTTGTTTAATTTTGATCATCAATATTTTAGGAGCATTTACAGAAATATCTTTTCTTGTTTCTGGCATAGCTTTTGCAATAACTTCCAATATTTGTAATCTTGCTTTTTTTGCTTTTTCAAAAGCAATTTCTAGAACTGATATTGGGATACCGCTTACTTTTACATCCATCTGAATTGCAGTGACTCCTTCTGTTGTACCAGCAACTTTAAAATCCATGTCTCCATAGTGGTCTTCTGGTCCTTGAATATCCGTAAGAACTTTATAGGTCCCTTTTCCATCTGACATAAGCCCTGAAGCGATTCCAGCAACTGGTCTTTTTATTGGTACTCCGCCATCCATAAGTGCGAGTGTTGATCCACAAACAGAACCCATTGATGTAGAGCCGTTTGAAGAAAGTGCTTCTGAAACAAGCCGTATTGTATATGGGAAATCTGCATTTTTTGGAATCATTGGAATTAAAGCTTTTTCAGCAAGATTTCCATGACCAATCATCCTTCTGTTTGTTCCACCCATTCTTCCCGTTTCACCAGTTGAATATGGAGGAAAATTATAATGGTGCATAAATCTTTTTGCTTCTTGTTTATCTTCCATACCTTCTATAACCTGTGCGTCCTTTGGTCCACCTAGTGTAAGAACTGAAAGAATGTGAGTCCCTCCTCTGTAAAATATTCCTGAGCCGTGAAGTATTGGTGAAACTCCCCCCGCTTGTGCAAACAAAGGTCGAAGTTCGTCTATTCCTCTACCATCAGCTCTCTTATCAAATTTTAAAACTTGTTCGTGAATCAATATATCAAGTTTTTCCTCTATATATTTATCTGCAAATGCAAATTCTTCTTCAGAAAGTGTTTCTTCCGCAATTTTCATCCACTCTTCTGTGATTTCATCTATTTTTGAATGACCAGGAATTCCACTCATCACAGTTTTTGCAAATTTGTTTTCAATTTTATCAGCAAATAATTTTTTTATTGATTCTGGCATTACTGGTGCCGTCAATACTATTTTTTTAGCACCTATTTTTGAAATAACTTCTGTTTGCCAAGCGTTTATTTTTTCAATTTCAATTGATGCTAGTTTTAGAGCATCAACAACAGTAGATTCTTGAGCCTCATCTCCTCCAAGCTCAATCATATTTATATTTTTATCTTTTCCACAAGCAAGAAGATCTAATTCATAAGTTTCATTATCTCTTTCTATGTAAGTTGGGTTTACTTGGAAACCATTATTTTTGTGCTTTGAGATTCTGACAGCACTTACGGGTCCTTTAAAAGGAATATTTGATACACCAAGAGCAAGTGAAGATGCAATAACACCTAAAACATCTGGATCATCTTGATCTAGCGATAAAATAGTTATAACAACTTGTATTTCATTTCTTATCCATTGTTCAAAAAGAGGTCGAATAGTTCTGTCTGTGATTCTTCCGGATAAAATTGCTTCATCAGAAGGTCTGCCTTCTCTCCTTGTGTATCTACTACCTAAGATTTGTCCTGTAGCATAAAATTTTTCTTCATAATCAATTGTCAAAGGGAAAAATCCAGCACCTTCTTTCTGACGCTTAGACATAACAGCAGTCGCAAGGACTGTTGTTGCCCCGTATCTTAATATTACTGAACCATTCGCATTTTCTACCAAATCATTAAACTCGGCGCTAAGTTTTTTACCACCAAGCTCCATTGAAAATTCCTGTTTATGCATTTTTTTGTATGTTCTTCAAACTAGACCGTAGTGAATTTCACTAGGTAACTTATTCCCTTGTAGATTCAACTCTTGATTATAAGCTCTAGTTTAAGCACATAATCAAAAATTGAAATTCTACTATTGGGGTTTCAGATTATCTTCCACATGGATGACAAGCTGCCTATTCAAAGACCACTAATTAGCAACTAATAAAGACCTTATAAAGGTTATTTGTATAGTAGCATAAAATAATTTTTTTAAAAATTAAACTAAAGGGCGGCGCACTTCGTGCGCCGCCCTTTAGTATAACTATGAATGTCTTCTGCTTCCCTGCCCAATCATATATTTATAAGGATTTTTACCTAAATCCATAAAATCATCCACGACTTCTATAAGTTTTGCTGATGTTGATTTGTCAAAAGACACAAGCTCTACCTGACATCCTTGTGTGACTTTTAAATATTCAACTAACGGTATAAAATCTCCATCTCCTGTTACAAGAATAACTGCATCAAGTTTTGGTGAAAGTGATATTGCATCTATTGCCATAGCAACATCCCAATCCCCCTTTTTCGAACCACCCGCAAATACTTGTAAATTTTTTGTTTTTGTTGTGATTCCAACTTTTGTTAATGCTTCAAAAAAGTTTTTCTCATCACCAGATTCTGTAGTAATGACATATGCAGTTGCTCTTATTAAAACCCTTCCATCAAGTGCATCTTTTACTACTTGTCCAAAATTTACCTTTGCTCCATACAAATTTTTTGCCGAATGATAGATATTTTGTGTATCTATAAAAATTCC
>CAZPLP010000001.1:48919-50515 GCA_964587695.1 uncultured Candidatus Saccharibacteria bacterium
TTATTTTAGCTCTACTTTTTTCATTATCACAGCATATCTTTTTGGTGATGTTTTCTGTAGGTATTTCAAGTGTTTTCTTCTATCGGCGACCATTCCAAGAAGTCCCCTTCTTGAGTGATTGTCTTTATTGTTTTTCTTTAAATGTTTTGTTAATTCCTCGATTCTTTTAGAAAGTATAGCAATTTGAACCTCTGGAGAACCAGTATCTGTTGCATGTGTTGCTACTTCTTTTATTACTTTTGCTTTTTTTGTTTTTGTTAACATATTCATAAGATATCACATTTATTTGATAAATGCAACAAATTAAAATGCGTATTTATAGTTAAATAAATATTTATTTTATAGTATTTTTTAGATTCACTCTTTGTGTCTGCTATGATAGTATATGATTTTAATAACACATGAAAAATAAAATATTTAAATTGTTTCTTTATATTTTTGCAGCAGTAGGTTTTATACTTATCGCTGGATTTTTAGTATTAAAGCTCGACTTAACAAAAAATGGTGGAGCGCAACAAAATGGTGATTATTTTAATAAATCTCGCCTCCTTATAAACAATACAACATTTGATTGGATGAATTCTAGTGAATATATAACTTTAAAAGACGCTATAGTAAAAGAAAAAGATATTTTATCTAAAGTAGAAACCGAAACTGGCATAAAATCGAGACTTCTCACTAGTATTTTGTTTGTAGAACAAATGAGATTATATAATTCTAATACAGAACTTTTCAAAAAAGTTTTTGAGCCGCTTAAAATGTTGGGGGTCCAATCACAGTATTCATGGGGTGTTTTGGGCTTAAAACAGGAAACTCTTATACAAATAGAAGACAATTTAAAATCTTCTTCGTCCGTTTATTATTTAGGATTAAAATATGCAGATATTTTAAAATTTTCAACAAATGACATAAACATTGAACGTTTTGACAGAATAACAAATGCAAATAATCATTATTATACTTATTTGTATGCTGCCCTTTTAATAAAACAGATTGAAAAACAATGGAAAGATGCAGGTTTTGATATATCAGATAAGCCGGAAATACTGGCAACACTTTATAACATTGGTTTTATTCACTCAATACCAAAAGAAAAACCAGAAATTGGAGGAGCGGTTATTGATATTGGTGACAAGAAATACAGTTTCGGAGAATTGGCCTATCAGTTTTATTATTCAAATGAATTAACTGATGTTTTTCCGAAATAAATCAAATAAAGTAAATAAAAAATAGGCTTGGAAGCGGAGCTTCCAAGCCTATTTTTTTAAATTAATTCTGTCCTGTTAAAACTTTAATAAGCATTATCAAATCTCTTGTCGACAGTGATTCTAACACCGACGCTACATTATTTGTTGAAGTATTTGAATTACTTCCAAAAATTCCAACATTTAGTGAAGGCGTACATTTTATTGAGTTTGAAGCACCATTAACATACACATCAACTTTATTTCCAGGCATTAAACCAGTCAATGTCGCGTAATATCTATTTGTTCTACCGTAATCATCAACTTTTAACATTGCTTTTTTACCTGAGGCTGAAGTACAATAACTATTAGCAAGATCAATAGTTCCATTTGCTACTATGTCACAACCAAT
>CAZPLP010000002.1:0-34313 GCA_964587695.1 uncultured Candidatus Saccharibacteria bacterium
CCACCACCAAACATCGCTGAAAAAAATTGTTGAAATTGAATGTTAATTTTGGCAACTCCATTTTTAAATTCTGTAGTAAGTTTTTCTTCTAATTCTATAATTAGGTTTTTTAAAGATTCTGATGATTTGATAAGATCTTCGAGTTCTTTCTCAAGAAATGTGTCTCTTTCTGTAGTTTCTTTATATTCTTTTACCACATCATCACCACCAGAAACTCCGGCATCTTCAAGACGTATTTTAATTTTCTCCATTGAATGTCTTTTTTCTTCTTGTACTTGTCTTGACTCGTCTACAACCTGAAGTACAGTTAAAGCATTACCATTTTCATCTGTTGGCCAAAAATCTTTATATCTCAATGCTGGAATGCCTACCAAAACTGAGGCTTCTTGCAATTCTCTATCTAGTTCTACCTCGTCATGTTTCAACCTAGATTCCCTGCTTTCTAAACCATTCAATTTTCCTCTAATATCATTTTGTTCAGCGACAATTCTAAACAATGCTTTTTCTGCATCTCTATTTGAATCTTTTTCTTTTTCGATATCATTTTTTAAAAATGAATATTGTTCGGAAAGTTCTGTTTCAAGATTATTTGCTTCTTTTAATTTTAATTCGTGACCATTTTTTTCAGCCTCGAGTTTTTTAATATCATTTTCTAAATCAAAAATATCTTCTTTGTTTTCATTTTCTTTATTTCTTTCAATAAAATCCTTGAGAATATTTTTAATTGTGCTAAATATTTGTTGAATTTTTGAAAAACCTTGATTTTCTGTAACTCCATCAATTTCTAGATTAATTTGTTTTGAAATAACTTCTATTTGAGACAATTCAACCGTCTTCATAGACTTCGCTGAATTTGCTTCGTTTTGTTTTTTTATTAATCTTAACAATGATGAAATTTCTCCTTCTATCCTACCGATAGTTCTCATTAAATTATCCTTTACAGTACGTGTATCTTTAAGTTTACTTTCAACAGCAACAACATCATCACTCCTAGAATCTTTTGATTCAGATTTTGCTAATACTTGTTTTGCAAGAGATAGTTCTTTTTCTAATTTTTGAGAATTTTCAATTAAGGGGTGTTTCTCTGAAGCGATGTTTTGTTTTTCAAACTTTATATATTCTTCTTCACGTCTAAAATAATCGTGGTACATCTTTGTGAGATTTTCTTTCATCTCAAATGTTTTTTCTATCTTTTCGACAGCTTTTTTTAGAAACTTAATATGCGGAGCTATTTCTCTTCTCAAAGATTCTACTTGTTTGATATTTTCTTCAGTCTTTTCGAGCTTGCGGATACTTTCATCTTTTTTATTTTGATAGATTTTTAAACCAAGTGCATCTTCTATCATTTCTCTTCTTTCTTTAATATTTGAATTCAAAACTTTATCAGCTTCTCCCTGAGAGATTATCTGATGGCCGGATGCTCCTATGTGAGCGCTCGACAAAAGTTCCACAATATCTTTCAAGCGCACGTGGCTCCCGTTTATAAGATATTCGCTTGAAGAATCTCTATTTACTACACGCTCAATTGTAACTTCATCAAAATCAATATTCAAAATTCTCTGAATGTTATTAAAAAGTAATTTAACAGATGCACGATTTGAACGTGAGGCATCTTTTCCACCATTAAAAATAAGGTCCTCTGCCCTTTTACCTCTTAATGACTTGATAGATTGCTCTCCCAAAACAAAACTGAATGCTTCTGCAACATTAGATTTACCAGAACCATTTGGGCCTACAATAGATGAAATAGGTACATTAAAATCTAATACAGATTTCTTTCCGAATGACTTGAATCCTGAAATTTCGATTGATTTGAGATACATCCCGTACGAAATAGGGCGCGGATAAAACATAAATCTTATCGGTTTCCTATTATAATTAAATTAATAAAAATATTTCTTGCTTAAAAACACATCCGCGTCCGCAATTTCGTACGGGATACATTACTAACTATTTTATCAGATTATTTGAAAAAAAGAAGCTAAGAAACTGCCTTATTTAGGCAGTTTCTTATTGAAATTCTGCGGAGAGACTCCTTATAAAATGTTCTATTTTTTTACCATCTGTGTCTTCGTTTGCATAATTATCTATATTTGAAGCGTCGTCTGGAGAAAGCAAAACTCCTCCTAATAAATAATCTTTTAATTTCAAACCGTCTTTTTCAAATATTTTTTTAAATTCATTTATTTTACTGGCAAGTTCATAGGCATCATCTGAATTTTTTATTTTTTTTGTCACTGAATCCATAATAGATAATAGCTCTTCACGTGTTTTTTCTTGTTCTGTTTTTGATGAAAAATTTTCTAACTTCATAAATTATTTTATTAATTAGCAAGCCAGCCTTTAACTTTTAGTGCATTCGAAGCAGCAACTTGTTCCGCTTCTTGCTTAGACTTTCCTTCACCTTCGGCAACTTTTTCTTTTCCTAAAAATACACCGACTGTAAACTGCTTGTCATGATCTGGTCCTTCTTCTTTCAATGTTTTATATAAAGGTGTTGTACTCTCGTAATCTTGAGCTTGTTCTTGAAACTTACTTTTTGCATCAAGCCATGTTTTCTCTTCAATTATTTTTTCTATTAAATTAAAAATATTGTTTGAAATAAAATATTTTGCTGAATCATATCCTTGATCCAAATATAAAGCGCCGATAAGAGCCTCTATCGTATTCGCAAGAATAATCTGTCTTGCTCGTCCAACATCTTTTGCTTCCCCTTTTGAAAGAAGCAAATAATCATTTATTCCGATTTTTGAAGCCGCTTCAGCCATAGTAACTGCATTTACAAGCGCAGATCTATAAGCAGTAAGTTCACCCTCATCACTATCACGATATTTTTCATATAAGTGCTCTGTAACAATAAGCTCAAGTACTGCATCTCCTAGAAATTCTAATCGCTCATTATGAACAAGCTCTGAATCTCTATGTTCATTTAAATAAGACCTATGTGTAAAGGCTTGTTTTAATAGATCTTTATTCTTAAATATAATTCCTATATTTTTCTCAAACTTTGAAAAATCCGGTTTCATGAATGTATTTTGCTATATTTTATAAATTATTTTTGCTACTTATTATTGTTATCGCCTTTGTAATGATTGGTAAAATGTCGTTATAAAAATTAAGATTTTGAATATCTTGCAGCTTGAACCATTTTGCATCATCAAGTCCCCCACTATCACCAAGTTTTAATTCTTTTCTTTCAGCTTTGGCAAGAAAATATACAACCTGTTTTCTTATTTTCCCTTCTACTGGGTGATTTGCTACGTATTCATTTTTTAAAAGTTCTTCTTCAACTGTGATATCTATACCTAATTCATCTTTTATTTCTCTTAGTACTCCGACTTTTGGATCTTCATCTGGATTAATCTTTCCTTTAGAAAGAGTCCATTTACCAAAAACATCATGAACAAAAGCAAAATAAATATTTCCATCTTCTATACTGTAAACTACCGCTCCGGCAAGTTGTTTTATTGGCATTTTATCAAACGGAATATCAGTATGAATTTTTTTTGAATATTCATCTTTCCCTGGCTCTCCAAGTTCCTTATATATAGTACCCAAAACTCCATTTATAAAACCTCCGCTTTTTTCTCCACTATATGCTTTTGCAAGCTCAATAGCTTCGTTGATTGCAACTTTTGCTGGAACTTCTTTTCTATCAGAGAACAAAAGCTCATAAAGTCCTATACGTAAAATATTCCTATCTGCAATAGAAATTTTATCTATTGGCCAGTCTGGTGCTGCTTTAACAATAATACTATCTAAATCTGCTTTTTTATCGATAACTCCTTTTAAAAGTGCCTCGGAAAATGATTTTTCGGAATTACCCTCGCCAAATTCTGCATTGTTTCTTTCGAGTGATGCTACCGCATCTTCTCTCGAAGAATTGCGAAAATCCCACTCAAAGGCGGATTGAAATACTATTGATCTTGCAAGGTGCCTACTAGACATATATTTTGCTTAGTTTATTAAGCTTATTTGATTACTATAAATAGTCTATAATAAAAAAAGAAAAAAGAAAAGGACCTCAAAAAATATTAAAGGGCGGCACCTTAGGTGCCGCCTTTTAATATTTATTTTTTGTCTTCAGTTTTTTTCTCAGATTTCTTTGGAGTTTTTGTTGCTTTTTCTGCCTTTGCTACTTTCGCAGTTTTTACAGCTTTTGGCTTTTTTTCTAAATTGATTACAACTCTTCCTCTGTATTTTCCGCAATTCGAACATGCTTGATGTCTCATTACTGGACTATTACAATCTGGGCACTTTGTAAGTGCAATCCCCTTCAAAGCATGATGTGATCTCGTGCTTCCTCTCTGGGATCTATTATGTCTCATTCGATTTACCATAGTGAAAAGAGTATAGCTTATTTTTTAAAAAAAGAAAAGGCCTTTTTGCTTTTAAACAAAATTTTTACAAAAACTCTTTCTATGCTCAGCACTAAGACCATTTTTCTTTATAGCTTCACAATGTTTTTTAGTTCCATAACCTTTATGAATTTCAAAACAGTATTTTGAATATTTTTTCGCAAGTTTACACATAAGGGAGTCCCTTGAAACTTTTGCGACAATTGAAGCAAAAGCTATCGATCTTTCTTTTTCATCGCCTTTGATAATTGTCTTTTGATTTTTATATTTTTCCGGTGCTTTAAGTCCCCCATCAAGTAACACAAGACATTCTTTTGGTTTTACTTTTAATTTGGTTAAAGATTTTTTTAAACAATTTTTAATCGCTTTACTCAAGCCAATAGTGTCTATTCTTTTAGCACTTTCGTAACTAACAAAATAATCTACCCTTTTTTCTTTTTTTAATGTTTTTAATCTATCAAAAATCTCTTCCCTTTTTATTGGAGTAAGTTTTTTAGAATCCTTTAATACACCGAAACTTTTTGCATTAAATTTTACGGGCATTTTAAAAGTGCAAACAGCTACTGGACCGGCTAAAGGCCCTCTGCCCACTTCATCTATTCCTACAACAAATTTTATATCTTCTGGCAACCTTTTGTTTTTCATAAATTAAAGTATTATTATGATAACATTATGGCAAAATTTATTCATTTACATACTCATTCCCACTATTCTTTGCTCAATGCACTGCCTCAATTAAAAGAACTTATTAAAACAGTGAAGGATTTGGGCATGACATCTATAGCACTTACAGATGCTGGAAATATGTATGGGACTATTGAATTTTATCAAGATTGTAAAAATAACGGGATAAAACCAATAATTGGAGTAGATTTTTACGTCGCCTCACGAACACGAAATGATAAACAGGGAGGAATAGATAATCGTAGAACCCGTTTAGTACTCTTGGCAAAAAATGAAATTGGTTATAAAAATCTTATAAAACTTGTCACAGATTCATTTTTTGAGGGATTTTATTACAAGCCAAGGATAGACCATGAACTTATAGAGAAATATTCTGAGGGGCTCGTTTGTATTATACCCCATTTTTCTGGAGAAACTTCGTACTCATTAAAAAACGGCGATACAGAAAAAGCTATAAATGTTATAGCTTGGTATAAGAAAATCTTTAAAAATGATTTTTTTATAGAAATAACACATCATCCAGAAATAGAAGGACAAATTGAGCTTAAAGAAAAAATAATAGAATTAGCAAAGGAAACCAAAACACCTCTTGTAGCAGCACATGATGTTTATTATTTACATCCGGAGGATAAAGCAGCTCGCGACACTCTTGTTCAAGTAAATTCTCATTCAGATTTTATAGATCGTGAACAAAAAGACAGCATTGATGATTTTTCTCTTATCTCATCAGAGACAGCAGAGCAATATTTCAAAGACACACCAGAAGCATTGGAAAACACTATAAAAATTGCTGAAATGTGTAATGTTGAAATTACACTTGGAAAAGATGCTTGGGTTTTTCCTGAATATTTTGTAGAAAGTGGTTTATCACATGATGAAGAATTAAAAAGGCTTGCATATCTTGGGATAGCAAAAAGAAATCTTACACATTCAAAAGAAGTAATAGACAGAATTGAATATGAACTTAAAATTATTAAAGATAAAAAATATTCAAAGTATTTTTTAGTTGTATCTGATCTTTTGCGCTTTGCTACTGAAAATGGAATTTATTCAAACATAAGAGGTTCTGTTGCGGGATCTATTGTTACCTATCTTACTGGTATTACAAAAGTAAATCCGCTTGAATATAAACTTCCTTTTGAAAGATTTTTAAATCCGGAAAGACCTTCTGCCCCTGATATCGACATGGACTTTGCCGATAATCGAAGAGATGATGTTATAAATTATACTAAACAAAAATACGGAAAAGAAAACGTCGCACAAATCGGAACTTTTGGCACCATGATGGCTCGTGGTGCTTGTCGTGATGTTGCAAGAGCAATGGGTTATCCACTTCCTCTTGCAGACAAAATTGCCAAACTTATTCCAATGGGTGCACAAGGAAAACCCATGACTCTAAAAAAAGCACTTAGGGATGTATCCGAACTCAAAGACATGTATGACAATAGTAAAGATACGAAAACAATTATAGATATGGCACAAAAAATAGAAGGTTGTGCAAGACACATTTCGGTTCATGCCGCTGGAGTTGTTATTGCTCCTTCACCTCTTATAAACTATGTTCCGCTACAATATGATACGAAAGGTGAAAATAAAATCATTACTCAATATGATATGGATTCTGTTGGAGAAGATGGCGTTGGACTTTTAAAATTTGATTTTCTTGGAATTAAAAATCTTTCAATTCTTGCTGAAGCTGTTCGTCGCGTAAAAGCTATCGAAAATATTGATATAGATATCGAGGCAATTCCACTAGATGATAAACTCACTTATGAACTTTTAACAAAAGGAGAAACAACTGGACTTTTTCAACTAAACGGCCAGGGGATGACTAAATCTTTAAAAGAATTAAAACCAACAAATGTTCACGATATAAATGTTATGGTCGCACTTTATAGGCCCGGACCAATGGACAACATACAAGAATATATTGCAAGAAAGCATGGTCTTAAAAAAACTTCTTACCTCCACCCAAAAATGAAAGACTTTCTTGATACAACTTTTGGAGTACTTGTTTATCAGGATGATCTCTTAATGACTGCTATAGAAGTTGCTGGATATACTTGGGGTGAAGTTGATAAATTTAGAAAAGCTATTGGAAAAAAGATACCGGAGGAAATGGCAAAGCAACATGTAAAATTCGTTGAGGGTTGTATTAAACATGGAGGTATGACAAGTAGTAAAGCAGAATCACTATGGAATTTGTTTGAACCATTTCAAGGTTATGGTTTCAATAAGGCACATGCAGCAAGTTATGGACGCGTCGCATATCAAACTGCATATATGAAAGCAAACTTTCCTGCTATTTATATGTCTGCCGTTCTTACTGCAGATTCCGGAGACGTAGAAAAAATTGGTGAATTTATGGCCGATTGTAAAAAAATGGGAATTCCAGTTTTGCCTCCGTCTGTTAATGAAAGTTACAGAGATTTCACGACTGTTAAAACTCCAGGTGCAGATGTACATTCAGCTGGAATTGATCGCGACAAAATCCGGTTTGGACTTACAACAATAAAAAACTTTGGCGAATAGATTTCTAGAGTAATAATTGAAGAAAGAAAGAAAAATGGAAAGTTTACTTCCCTTTCAAATTTTCTTGAGAGAATTATGGACAGAAATTTAAACAAAAGATCTCTTGAGCCTCTTATTAAAACTGGTGCACTAGATGAGTTTGGTGATCGTGGTGTCATGCTCGCAAATTCTGAAAATCTTTTAAAATTTAATAAGGAGCTCAGTAAAAAAGATCAAAATCAAGATTCACTTTTCGGAATCTTTGATGGTGTATCTGCAGATACAGGAAAAATACAAGAAGCTTTCACACTTGAGCCAGCACCAAATGCAACAATGAAAGATAAACTCAACTGGGAAAAAGAATTGCTCGGAGTATATATTTCTGGACATCCTTTGGATAAATACAGAAATGCTTTGGATAAACAAAAAATAAGCATACAAAGAATTAAAAATTTACCAAATACTGAATCAGCCGAAGCAGAAGCAATAAAATCACAAATTGATGCTGGTCAACCAATCGGCGGAATCATCGAGGAGGTTCGAGAAATAATGACTAAAAATAACGAGCCAATGGCATTTATAAAGCTTGCCGATTTTACTGGCTCAATAGATGCCGTAGTCTTTCCAAAAACTTATGCACAAATGAAAGATTCTATTAAACCCGACAAATGTATTGCAGCTATTTGTAAAGTTTCAGAAAGAAACGGAGAAATGAGCTTGATTATTGAGAGGTTGAAAGTACTAGAGTAAAATCTTAAATATTGTCCTAGATTTTGTTAAGCTTGACTTTTGTTTATCGCAAGTATATTATAACACTATAAAGTGCCGAAAGGCTCCGAGAAACCCCGCAGAAATGTGGGGTTTCGAGTTTCTATAGGAAAGATTTTAATTTCTCTTTTATCTCTAATACTCTCTGATATTCTAATTCATATAATTTTCTTTTTAATCTTTTAACACTTATCAATTTCATTTGTGCCAGTATAGCTGAAACTTCTTTATTATTTACATCAGTATAATTAAAATAAAAATCAATTTTTTTCTGTTTTGTAGATAAAGGAATCGCCCAAAACATTTTGTTGTTAAACTTTTTAATTACTAAAATTGGCCTGGAATAATTATCCCCGCTTCCATTCTGTTCAAAACCGATATTTTCACCAAGATTACTCATCCAAACTTCTCCTTCTTTGGGAAATTTATCTGGTTCATCGACAGAAGAATCTATTATCTTTTTTAAATTATTCCATTTATCAAAATCTTTTTGCATGATAAACATTCTATCATCTACATACCCACTATCCAAGTAAATTTAAAATTTTATTTTTCAATTTAATCGCATTTCCATGACTCAACATTCCCAAATACGATTGCACGGTTTCCTCTTTATCACTCTCCTTTAATTTCCTAAACATCTTTCTTTTTGTCGCTGTTCGCAATACTCTATGTTTTGGAAAATGCACCCAGCCGAGAATATCAACTCCCGAAGCCAGCGTTTTGAGAAATAGTTTATTCGGATGCAATGTTAATTTAAGTTTAATACAAAGAAAATCACTAATTTTTAATATTGCATTCTCAAGCCAAGCTTTATCCTGTGAAAGAAAAACGAAATCATCAGCATATCTAATATAATATTTTGCTTTCAATTTATGTTTTACAAATTGGTCAAATTCATTCATATAAATATTTACCAAAAGCTGAGATGTAAGATTTCCAAGAGGCAAACCCTTTCCTTTTTCAGTAGAATAAAAACTTTGTATGATTTCGGTTAAAACAGACATTATATCTTTATCATATATATAATTATTTAATATTTTCAAAAGAATTTCTTGGTCTATTGAAGCAAAAAACTTTCTAATGTCGCACTTTAAAACCCAAACTGTTTTTGTATTATTTTTAGATACTTTATTTGAAAAATATCTGAATCTATCCATCGCTTTATGTGTCCCCTTTCCAACCCTGCAAGAATACGAATCGGCAATAAATGTTTTATCAAAAAATGGATACAGTTTTCTGTATAAAGCATGGTGTAATAGTCTGTCTCTCACTTTTGCCTTATGTATATTTCTTGGCTTTGGGTCAGAAATATTAAATGCTTCATATAAAGAATGTTTATAGGTTTTATTTTTTAATTCCGTGTGAAGTGAAATAATATTGCTCATCAAATGCCTTTGAAACTCCTCTACATCTTTGCGATCTTTTTTACCTACAACAAATTCTCTCCACGCTTCTAGCAGATTTTCCATTTCAATGATATCTTGATAATTATTATTAAATTGAATTTTGGACATAATTATTACAACATAAAATATATGACTTTGATGCCCCCCCCCCGAAAAGAAACTGCTACCACTACTACAAAAAGTAAAAACTGCTTATATTCTTTGGTATGAATATTATCAGATTTTGCCAAAACCCCACAGATATTCTCTAGGTAATAGAATTGATACTTTGTTTATAGAAATAATAGAAGCGATTTCTGTTGCAAGTTTCCTTCCCAAAGAAGAAAAGCGTTCTTATATTTCCATTGCCATCAGAAAACTTGATACACTAAAAATCTTGATGATGGTTTTGTGGGAAACAAAATCTTTAGATAATAAAAAGTATATTGCTCTATCACTCCAAACAGACGATATTGGAAAAATGCTCGGAGGTTGGAATGGACAGATATTAAAACAAAACTCTCCCGCAAAAGCAGGAGAGAAATGATGTGATTTGCGAGCGAAAAAGAAGCGATTGTTGTCATTCCACTTGTTGTCGTCGTTCCCATTGTTGTTGTTCAACCACGAATCCGAATCGTTCCTGTTACAGTTGAAAAGCTTGAGGTTGCCATCACGGTCGCGTATTGTTTAGAATCCTTCCTTACCACCACCCATTGAATGCACCACAAGGGTACTTCATTTTTCTAGCACGGAATACCGTGAAGAAAAATTGGTCGCTCTCAAGGTTGTATCGAATTTGATATATTAAATATCCTAGATTCTAAACCAAGTAACTTCATTTTTTGAAGGACTACATATAACACTCTATTCAAAATCTTAATCGTGAATAATCTCGATATATGGATACTAATTTCGGTAGCAAAAAATCGTAATCGTTTGCATAGTCACCTACTCTCAACAATATTTTAGCACGAATTAAGTATTAAGGAATAAGAAAATAAGGGCTAGATTTAAGAATCTAAATTATAAGTTCTAATTTACTTGCGAGCGAAAAAGAAGCGATAGTTGTCATTCCACATGTGGCCGTCGTTCCCACGGCTGCTGTACAACCACGAAGCCGAATCGTTCCTGTCACAGCTGAAAAGCTTGAGGTAGCCAAAACGGTCGCGTATAGCTTCCATTGCAATATTTGTCCAATTACCACTTTTTTCATAATTTAAACGGATTGTTGGAGCAAGTTTAGCTGGAACAAGTTCAAAATTATTTTCTTTTGCCTTTTCTTTAATATCTGCATAAGTATGAACTTCTGTATCACCAAAAAGTTCACCAACTGAAATAGATACAATTTCATAGGAATTATTTAGTTTTTCTTTCCAGTCAACTTTAGTCAACATATCTTTTGAATAATCA
Source organism: uncultured Candidatus Saccharibacteria bacterium (assembly GCA_964587695.1). Classification (GTDB taxonomy): domain Bacteria; phylum Patescibacteriota; class Minisyncoccia; order Phycocordibacterales; family GWA1-40-21; genus Bog-1340. The sequence goes on from CAZPLP010000002.1 coordinate 11,120, forward strand.
CTAATTTTATAACCCTCTTCTTCAAGTTTTTTAATTGCTATTTTATCAGAAGTGATTTCTTTATCAGGAATAATTTCTTTCAAAAAAACTTTTTGTTCTGGAAATTTGGAATAAATGTGTTCAATATTTTTTGGTAAAGATTTTAGAACTTTTGGATTGAATTCTCCAATGTATGCTTTAGTATTTTTATTTATTTCTTTCTCAGAATAAGCGATTTGATTTGGTTCACATTCAATTACAACAGGGGCATCTTCTTTGGGATTTCTTTGTGAAATGATTTCTTCAATTCTCGGATCTCTTTGATAACCGAAACCTTCTATTTTAGAATCTATTTCATATATGAACTTGAGCTCGTCTTTTGTTAGTTCTGGTTTTAGATATATTTTTTCTTTAGTTTCTTTGTCTTCTTTAAAGCTTTTCTTGTAAATAGCAGTCATGTCTTTCATATCTTTCGATATCTTCTGATATTTCTCTTTTCCCGGAAGTTCACTCATCTTCTTTTCAGCAATTTCTGTCATATTTCCTTCGAGATTTTGTTGATTATCTGCAACACCTCTTGTTTCGCCAATCTGATCTCCTTGCATACGAATAGCGATTCTTGGAATAGAAGGTTTGTTTTGTTTGTCCAATGTATAGTAAACATAGAAGTCTCCCCCTTTAAGATGAGTTTCTGCCGTGCCATAACCTTTTGTACACCAAGCTACACCTTTATTTTGTAAAGATGACCATAGAGCTGTTGGGTCTGTTCCTTTCCCGTATTTAATCCATTTACCTTCTGTGATTTCTCTCATCTCTGGGGTAATTTCTCCAGATTGTCTTATTGCTTCAGAATATTGTTTGGCAAAAGAAATCTTAGCGAAGTTTGCTACTTTTTCTTTAGTGAGCAATTCATTTTTAGGAATATCTCCATTTGCAGATTCTTGTTGAGCTTCTTGAAGATTTTTGAGCATCTCTGCATCTTTGTCGGCTTCAATCATTTGTTCAATATATGCGAGAGCTCCTCTGTCTATATCGGGAAATAGTTTTATGCTTCCTTCCGATCTTTTTGTGAATTCACCTTTATCTTTGTCATAATCTCCTAAATCTAAAACATTTCTGAAAGCATAATAACGAAACCACACAGGATATGGTTCGTTTGCATCAGAAAGATATGAAATCCAATTGTCTAGGGATTTTTCCAAATCGGTGACTGCGATATCTCCCCTTTGATCCATTTGTTCTTCCTCATAGCGTGCTTCAATACCCATATCCCTAGCGGCTCTTTCTTCAACTCTTCTTGCACCTTCGGCCAGGGCTTCTTTATTTCCTCGGACATATTTGTTCATGACCATTTCCCTGAGCAAAGACAAAGCTCGTGGACGAGTTTCTGACCCGTGAGTTTTCTTTGGTTGTTCTTTATTTGGATCTAGAACTAGCTTTTCTAGACGATCTAAATAATTTTTTATTTTAGCTTCTGGATCATTAGGCACTTTCTCGCCTGTGCGTTCTTCTGTACGCTCGGCTGATGCTTCCACTTCTGGAGCATTGTGTAGGTCGTATTTCTTTTTGAGGAAGTCGAAGTTTTCCATGGGTTTATAGTAGCAAAATTAATTGTTTAATAAAAGGTTAAATAAATGTCCTATTCAGCCATGATTAGATTGATACTGGTTGATTTTTAATCTTATTTGACATCACATACCCAATTGACTATCATAGGTATATAGAAATTGGTGGCTACTAACCACAACAAAACAATTTCTATTAAAAAAGTAAAAAGTTGGGTGGAACCGCGATTAGAATCGCCCCGACAAAAAACGATTTATCGTTTTTTGTCGGGGCGATTTTTATTAGATTAAATCATTATTGTCATTGCGAGTGCAACGAAGCAATCCAGAATAAATTTTATTCAAACCTAGATTGCTTCACTACGCTCGCAAAGACATAAAGGAAATTATTATTAAATAATCGAAAAATATATGGAAAACGAAAAACTACACAGAATGAGACATTCACTCGCACACCTTCTCGGTGCAGCGGTACAAGAAATATTTCCGGATGTGAAAATCGCCACAGGACCAGCAATTGAAAATGGTTTTTATTATGACTTCGATTTCTCCGCTCCTATCACAGATAAAGATTTAGGAAAAATTGAACAGAAAATGCGCGAACTTACAAAGAAAGTAAAATCTTTTGACAAAGCAGAAATTTCAAAGAAAGATGCAGAAAAACTTTTTGAAGGTAATCCTTACAAACTTGAGCTTATTGAAGATTATTCAAATGGAAGTCACCCCAGTGAAGTAGGAAACCCAAAACTTCACGGGGCAAGAACTCTCACAACCTATACTTCAGGAGATTTTACAGACCTTTGTGCTGGACCTCACGTTGAATTAATGGATGAAATAAAAAATTCAGCATGGAAACTTGAAAGAATCGCTGGAGCATATTGGAAAGGTGATGCTAAAAACAAAATGCTTACAAGAATTTATGGTTTAGCATTTGAAACAAAAGAAGAACTTGATGCATTTGAAAAAATGCAGGAGGAAGCTAGAAAAAGAGACCATAGAAAACTCGGAAAAGAATTAAAACTTTTTACTATTTCAGATTTTATTGGTTCTGGGCTTCCACTATTCCAACCAAATGGAATGATAATCAGAAAAGAAATCGAAGATTATCTTTGGACTCTACACTCAGGTAAAGGTTATGACAGAGTTTGGACTCCTCACCTAGCTAAAGCAGAACTATACGAAACATCAGGACACGGTGCACACTATATGGAAAATATGTTTAAAGTTCATGGAGGAACAAGTAAGGAAGACTTCTTCTTGAAACCGATGAACTGTCCTCACCACATGCAAATATTCTCTGACAACCAATTTTCTTATAGAAATATGCCTGTCAGATATTTTGAACCAGCAACAGTTTATAGAGATGAAAAAACAGGACAACTTGGAGGTTTAACTCGTGTTCGTTCTATCACACAAGATGATGGGCACTTATTCTGTAGAGTATCTCAATTACACCAAGAGGTTAAAACTATTGTAAATATAATAAAAGAATTTTATACAACAATGAAAATGATTGATGGATACAAAGTTCGTCTATCACTTCGTGATGAAAAAAATAAAGCAAACTTTCTAGGTAGTGACGAGGTTTGGGCAGAAGCAGAAAGTGCACTTAAAAAAGTTTGTGATGATGAAAAACTTCCATACTTTGAAGGTAAAGGAGAAGCTGCGTTTTACGGACCAAAATTAGACTTTATGTTTAATGATGCAATAGGAAGAGAATGGCAACTTGCTACAATTCAATGTGACTTCAATCTTCCAGAAAGATTTGATTTATCTTTTACAAATGAAAAAGGAGAAAAAGAAAGACCAGTTGTTATTCATCGTGCTATATCAGGTTCACTTGAAAGATTCATGGGTGTGATGATTGAACACTATTCTGGTGCATTCCCTGTTTGGCTCGCTCCAGTTCAGATAAAAATAGTTCCTATCCGAGAAAATCACAATGAACATGCTCAAATTATTGAAAAAAAATTGAAGGCTTTAGATTTCAGAGTCGATTGTGATACAAAGGAAGGAAATATGGGAGGAAAAGTCCGTGATGCAAAAAATATGAAAATTCCTTATACTATAATCATTGGTGACAAAGATATAGAAGCTAAAAAGATTTCCGTAGAATCTCGCGACAAAGGCCAATTAGGACAAATGGATTTGAAAGATTTTATTGAGAAGATTGAGAAGGAAAGAAAAAATCGGGAATAAGATAATAAAAAAACCGCAGTTAGGCGGTTTTTTTATTTTTAAATAAATTTTTCTATATCCATTTCTCCTACTGCAGTCCAATCTTCTTTTGACATCTTTTTTATTAATTCCAATGAGTTAATTTTCTCTGTTTTTACAAGCTTAAATATACGAATAACGGCGTCAGAAGAAAGAAGTACTTTACATGAGCGTGCATAATCCTCTATTTGTTTAATATTCCTATCATCTATTGAAATGTTCAACTTTTCAGTATTATTTTTTAATTTGGTTTCAGCTTGAACATAAACCCCTTCTATTGTTTTTCTTTTCAAAAATATAAAGGATAAAAATGCACTCCAAAGTATCAGCGCTGATATAAATAATATTATCCTAGCAACATCATCAAACCCAGTGTAAGGAACATCGCTCAAATAAACCGCTACAAGTTTTGTATTCGAATCATTATAAGAAAGCACTTGATTTTCATAAGTTGAATTGACGATAGCTGTACCAGGATTTATGTAAATCGAACACTGTTTTGTTAATGACTGACCATTTGATGTAATAGTCATGTTCATAAATTTCCAACCAGCTGATGTGTAATATTTAGAAAGAAATTGTCCGGTAGAATTTGATTCACTATCATTCCAATAGTATTGATAAACTCCATTTCCGCCAGACGCTGTTGCCGCCCAGTTAATTGAGCTACCTACGCGTGCGTTTACAACATTTGCAGAACAAGAACCATTTATCGGTGAATAATAATTATTGTAAGGATAATAATTATTATTATAATAATAATTTTGTAATGGATAAATATTTGTACTTCCACAGTTTATAGTTATCGATTGGGTTCCGGATGTAACAGTAACTGCTGCTGTTTTTGTCCCAGAAGTATAGTATATTTTATTTATTAAATTACTTATTGACGTCCCAGCTGTTATTCCTTGTGTAAAACTATAAAGTCCATCTGTCCCAGACCATAAGTAAGTGTAAATTCCATTTCCACCATATCCATATGCAGACCACCCAACATTTGCATTTACTTGAGCTGAATAAGTATTTGGCTGACATGAAGCTTGCAAGGTAGGAAAAGTTTGTGCTTGAACTTTATTTGATAGTATAAAGCTGCAGGTCAAAACTACCAAAATAATCAAATATTTATTAATTTGTCCGATATTTTTCATACTTATATACTACAGTAATTTTGTAAAAAGTCAATATTACTTAAGAATAAATATTTCAATTACCTACCAATAACTTTTTAGAGACAAATTCTGCTGTAACAACAAATCTATCGGTTTTAGCGGCAAAATTATCACAAGTTGAAATAGTAAGCATCCTGCTTTTAGTATTGAACTCCACTAATACTTTTTCTGCACTTTTCATTGTGACGGTTAAAACTTTATAAACGTATTCATTTCTATCTGAAAATACATGTATCAAATCATCTTTCTTTAAATTATTCAAACCATTAAAAGTTTTATACGCTTGATTATTTACGATCGAAAGTCGTGTATTATGACCGAAAAGAAACATATTCCCATCACCTCCAAGTAAACCCGATCCTGGGTATCTTACAGCTCCTTTCGCAAGATAACTATCAAGTACAGGTATACTGGTTGTTGCAGGATTATATATCTGTGCATTTACACTAATCGCTGGTATTTGAATACTGAGTGGTAATTCTCCGACTCTGCTTCCCTTAGATTCTAAAGTGTTATCTCTTCCAATAATAGACTTAAATTCATTGGGAACTAAGCCGAAAAGATATAAGATGGAAAATGTAATAGTTAAAATAATAAATACATTAATAAAAAAATATCTTTTATTTGTTAGAATTAAATTTATAATTCCTTGCTTTTTTTCTTGTTTATCCATAAGGTATATTTTAGCTTATTTAAGAGTTTAATTGTACTGGCTTGACATTAAAAGTCAAGTGGTGTATAATACTTTTTATTGATTTAATAGGTTATTTTGCATAGCTTATCAATAAGTTGTTGATTACAAACAATAATTTCAACTTAATCAAAATAAAAAATTTATGAACAAAGAAATAATAAAAGTTAAAACATTGTGGGAAAAAGTCAAAGAATCATTTGGCACCGCTTTGATGTCAGCCGGGATTGTCCTTGGTGTATTGTTACTTCTTTGGATCCCCTTTAAAGTAATCCCTGCAATATTTGGTCAAGGTTCAAATTTTGTTTCAACAACATTATCTTCATTATTTATCCCTGGAGATTCAAACCAAATTACAGAAACAGCAACCGGGACCAACAACGTACAAAATACTTCAGAAGTAAAAACTTTATCTTCTAATGCAAATATCCAAATTCAAAATACTTATTATGGTAAATCAGATTTGCAAGTTACACTTATCGGAACAGGAATTATAGACCCAGCTTCTAAACAATTTATGTTAACAAATTATGCTGGATACAATGATGAAATTGGAATAAAATTTGAAGTTAAAAATATTGGAACAAATGTATCTGGTGCATGGAAACTCAGGATTAATGCACCGTCAAGAACAACTCCTTACTATGATTCACCCTTACAAACTTCAATAAAACCTGGTGATAGAATTGTTTATACTTCAAGCTTTAATAGCCCGATGACTTCAGGTATTAATACTGCATATATTACAGCTGACCCTCTAAATACCGTTGACGAAATTTCAAAAAATAATAATCAAATTATTGTTCCTATAAAAATAGAAGGTACTTCATATAGTTATAACAACAATTACAATTATGGAAGTAATGTTTCAGTACCCAGCGTTCCTTACGGAACTATATATACTTGGACAAATATAAATGTCAGCTGTTACGCTAATCCACAAACATCTTATATTGGTAGTCCTGTTACATGGTCTGTGTCTGCTTCTGGTGGAAATGGGTACTTCTCATATTCATGGACTGGATCTGACGCATTGTATTCAACAGATAATTCAACAAGCAAAACATATTATACTTCTGGAACAAAAACAGCTTCAGTGACAGTGACTTCAAACGGTGTATCAGTTACAAAACAATGTAGCGCATATATATATTAAATTGAATAAAAGAGCGGCGCCTTATGGCGCCGCTCTTTTATTTATAAATTTATATATCTATATTAGCTAATTTAGCATTAGACTGAATAAAAGCTTTTCTTGATGGAACATCTGTTCCCATAAGCATATCAAATATTTTGTCTGCCTCTTGAGCATCATCAATAGATACTCGTTTCATCATCCTTCTTGATGGATCCATAGTTGTTTCCCAAAGCTCATCAGCATTCATTTCTCCTAAACCTTTATATCTTTGAACAGAAACTTTTGGCGCTTTTTTATTTTCTATTTCAGTTCCCTCTTCAACAATTTCTTCTGACGTTTCTTCTTCAGATACTTCACTGTCTGAGATTTTTGATTTTTTAAAGAAAATTGCTTTTTCTTCTTCGGAATAAAAATAATGAATTTCCTTTCCTAATTTTACTTTATAAAGTGGTGGCTGAGCAATACAAATATGTCCTCCAGAAATCAAAGGTTTAAAATATCTATAAAATAAAGTTAAGAGTAAGGTTCGAATATGCGCCCCATCAACGTCAGCATCAGTTGCAATAATAATTTTATGATATCTCAATTTTTCGATATCAAATGTATCTCCTATCGCTGCACCAAGCGCAACAACAAGATTTTTAATTTGTTCTGAATCAAGCATTTTATCAAGCCTAGCTCTCTCAACATTTAATATTTTTCCTCTTAAAGGAAGAATGGCTTGTATTTTTCTATCTCGTCCCATCTTTGCTGTACCACCTGCAGAATCTCCCTCAACGATAATAAGTTCGGATTCTGATGCATCTTTGCTTTGACAATCTGCAAGTTTTCCTGGGAGGGTCATACCCTCTAGTGCACCTTTTCGAAGTATAGAATCTTTAGCTGCTTTAGCGGCTTTTCTAGCTTTAAGAGCCAGTATAACCTTAGATATTATAGATCTGGCATCATCTGGATTTTCCTCCAGATATGCCCCAAAAGCCTCTCCAAACACCTCTTCTACAGCTCCCCTTGCTTCCACAGAACCTAGCTTTGCTTTAGTCTGACCTTCAAATTGTATTTCACGAATCTTTACAGAAATAACTGCAGTCAAACCTTCAAGCACATCATCCCCGGTAAAATTATCCTCACTCTCTTTTGTTAAATTATTTTTTCTAGCATAATTATTTAAAGATCTAGTTAGAGAAGTTTTGAAACCAGTAAGGTGTGTTCCTCCTTCTGGTGTTTCAATATCATTAGCAAAAGACATGATTCTAGCAGAAATGTCATCTGCATATTGTAAAGAAATTTCTACTGACTCGACAGTCGTTGTTTTTTTCTCAACATAAAAAACATTTCTATGAATTGGTTTTTGGAACTGGTTATAAAACTTTACAAGAGACAACAGTCCCCCTTCAAAACAAAATGATTGAGATGGTGCCTCCACTCCAAGTTCTGAAAAATAAAATATTTCTTTATCGGGAAACTTTTCTGTAACTTCTCTTGCGTCTATAGCAGAAATTTTCAAACCTTTTACAAGGTATGCCTGCTGTCTCATATGGGAAATAATTCTATTAAAATCAAAAACAATTCCCTCTTTAAAAATATCTGGATCTGGTTCAAAATTTACTACTGTTCCATGATTATCTGTTTTACCAATTTTTTTAACGGCGGCTTTTACTTTTCCTTTTGAATATTCTTGCATGTAAGCATTTCCATCTTTATGAACAATAACTTTCATATAAATAGAAAGTGCATTTACAACTGAAGCTCCTACTCCATGAAGTCCTCCAGAAACTTTGTATCCCGTATCTTCTCCACCAAATTTTCCTCCAGCATGTAAGACCGTCATAATAGTTTCAAGTGCGGAAACTTTTGTTTGCTTGTGAATATCTATAGGAATACCCCTTCCATTATCTGTAATTCTAACTCTATTCCCTGGCAGTAAAACAACTTCAATATTATTAGCAAAACCGCCCATCGCTTCGTCACGTGAGTTATCAAAAATCTCTGTAATTAAGTGGTGTAAACCATCTGGCCCAGTTGTACCAATATACATACCAGGACGCTTCCTGACAGGCTCCAAGCCCTCTAGAACCTGAATCGAACTGGCGTCATATTTAGCTTCTTTTTTGATTTCCTTATCTGGTTTTTTACTCATATTTTAAAGATTTTATAGACTACCTAAGCAAGGCAGGTTTTTAATTTTTACCCTATAATTATACCAAATTTAGCACACAAAAGAAAGCCAAAATTGAACTATTTGTTCACAAAAATAGCTAGTTTCTTCCATCCATTTTTAAATTTGTCTAATCCAACAAAAAGGCTTTGTCCTCCTTGTTCATCTATCATTTCTGGGTCATGATAATAAAATCCTATTAATTTATCATCTGTGTCTTTTTCATAACCAATAATAACCACAGCATGGTGCCGGTCTTTTTCACTAAAATATTTATAAATTGAGACTATAGTGGGAATATTTTGGTCCAACTCTTCTACTATTTTTTGTATTCCTCTATCTAGAAATATACCAGTAAGAATGCCTACGTTCATTTCCCCGTTTTTTAAATTAACATCAATTGTTTTAAATTCTTGTGAATAGGAAAATATTCCGTGATTTCTAAACAACCTTATTATTTCATTGTGTGTCCAAAATTTTCCATCCCAAGCACCAACACTGACACCTTCTTTTATCCAATCATCAGCAAGAATAGCTTTTACACCCAAAAATTCTGAAACCATTTTAATACACATTACCAGACAAGAATGTGCTTGCCATTCTGGATCTATGACATCTGTGCGTTGCGAATAATATTTTAGATTTAATTTCATACTAGCGTACTTGCCAACCTTTATTAGCATTCATTTTATTTGTAATTTTTTCCATAACCGCATTAACTTCTTCATCAGAAAGAGTTTTTTCATAAGACTGAAATATGATTCTGTAAGCATACGAAGTTTTCTTTGAACCATCTTCAAAAGATTTGGTAAAAACATCAAAAAGTCTATTTTTTAACATAAGTTTCCCGACCTCTTTTTCTATAATAGAAAACACTTTTTCAGATTTTGTGCCTTCCGGTGTAAATACAGCAATATCACGTATCATAAATGGGTATTGGGAAATCTTTTTATATCTTTTATTAGCATCGCCAATTTCTTTAAAATCATATTCTGTTACTTCGGGTAATTTTTCAAGTATTTTTTTAAAATTGAACTCTGCAATATTCTCTATTTTTGTAGAAGTTTTGATTGAAACTAGGTCAATATTAAATTTTTCTGAAAGATTTTTTACTATAGCGTCTAGTACCTCATTTTCCTTTGGTTTTTTCAAACCCAATGGGTTTTTAATACCGATTACAAAATTACTTTCTTCACCACTATTTTTAAAAACGTGTCCAAATTCAAATATTTTTATTTGTAGCATATCTACAAGCTCAGAATACCTAGAGTTAAATTCTAAGCAATTATTTAAGCCATCGCTAAGATTTGTTCGCAAAAATTTTCTCTCTGGAGACATCGGATTAGCAAGTTCTATTTCCCCTTTATCTGTAAATGAATAATTTATTACTTCAGAAAAACCTTTTTCATAAAGAATTCTTCGAATTTTTTCTTTGTAAGCAAAACCCTTTTCTATTTTTACTTTTTCTTTATTTTTAGAAATAGAAATGTCTTTTATTTTATCGTAGCCATATATTCTACCTATTTCTTCAGCCAAATCTTCTTTGATTCTCAAATCCAATCTTTCATCTGGTACTGTGATAACAAATCTTTCTAAATTTTCTGTCATCCTTCTATAACCGACTATGTTTTTGAATCTTTCACTTTTATCTAAATCTTCAATAACCACTTTATCAAAAAGCATAGTTGCATGTATCACTTTTCCATTACCTAAATACAAACCACAGTGATCTACACCTTCTGGAACATTGGTACCAGGCAAAAATTCTAAAGTATTATAAAAAATTTTACCTACTCCTGCATTAGCATAAATGGTATCACCAGGAATCAAATCTCCTTTATTGATTTTTTTACCAAACACATATTGATCAACAGACATTCTAGGGATTTGAATTCCAGCCTGAACAAAAAGATAACTTACAAAACCAGAGCAGTCAAAAGATTTGGGCGCATCATATGAAATACTTGCAGCACGTTTATACGGAACCCCAATAAGTGTTTGTGCAATTTTTAATACTTCATCAATTGGTTTTACTTTCTTCCATTCAAATCCAAATTTATCAAAAATTTTCTCAATGTCTGAATCTTTTATTTCAACGCCTATAATAGAACTTGCTTCTTTTGAAGAAATCCCTAGTATAAATTTATTAGCTCTTTTTGGATAATTATCTACTATTTCTCCAACTTTTGTCAGTGATGTCCCGGCAATTTCTACAATAAGTTTACTAAGTATATCCATTGCTTCACCTGCAACTTCCACTGAAAAATCATTTTCATATCTTTTTGATGCATCGGTCTGGATTTTCAATCTTTGAGAAGTTTTCCTTATTTGTACTGCATCAAAACTCGCTGATTCAAGAATGATATTTTTTGTACTTGTTTCAAGCTCAGCAAAATTTCCTCCTTTTATTCCGGCGATTGCTAGTGGATTTTCACCGTCCGTAATAAGTAAAACATTTTCATCAAGCTCAACATCTTTTTTGTCTAAAGTAATTATCCTTTGCCCTCTATATGCGTTTTTTACTACAATTTCATTACCAATTTTATCTGAATCAAAAGCATGCATTGGCTGACCAATTTCAAGCATTACAAAATTTGTGGCATCAACAATATTATTTATTGATCTTTGTCCAAGTGTTTCAAGTTTAATCTTCAACCATTTAGGCGAGGGACCAACTTTAATATTTTCTACAACTCTACCAATATATCTCCTACAGAGTTTTGGATCTTCAATTTTTACCTCAAGCTTTTTTAAAGTGTCAGAAACTTTTATATCTTTAAACTTCCTGGAATACAAATTGACTTTTAAGTTTGCCACAACTCCAATTTCTCGAGCTATACCTCTATGACAAAGACAACTGTGATTCAAGTTCGGTGTAGTTTTTGCATCCATCACAATATCCCCCCCAACTTTTTCTAGTCCTTCCACCTCCATTGAATGCATGGTTAATAGGTCTCCAGTTTTTTCTGCTGCTGGAGCCTTACCATTCAAATATTCATTTAACCAATTGTAAGAAACTTTCATTTTAAAATTGATTTACTAATCTCAAATCGCCTGAATAAAACATTCTGATATCATCAATCCCATATTTCATCATGGCGAGTCTTTCTACTGAACCACCGAAGGCAAAACCCCTCCATTCATTTGGGTTTATTCCCGCGTCATTTAATACCTTTGGATGCACTATTCCAGCACCCATAACTTCTATCCAACCTGTCCCCTTGCATACAGAACAGCTAGCTTCTCCACCTTTGCATTTGAAACATGAAATATCTATCTCTGCTCCTGGTTCAACAAAAGGAAAATAACTTGGTCGAAATCTTATATCAATATCTTTTTCAAAAAATTTATCAAAAAAGGCATTTAAAACAGATTTTAAAGTTACTAAAGAAACTTCTTTATCAATAAATAAACCTTCAAATTGTTGAAATTGTATTTCGTGTGTAGCATCAGTTGCTTCTTTTCTATAAGTTTTTCCCGGACAAATAATTCTAAAAGGTGGTTTATTATTTTCCATAAAATGAATCTGCATGGGACTCGTATGGGTCCGCATAAGTTTTCTCTCTACTCCAGAAAAATCTTTGTTTGGTTTAATCCAAAAGGTATCTTGCATATCTCTTGCAGGGTGATCTTTGGGGACGTTTAAAGCATCGAAATTATAATGTTCTGTTTCAAGCTCTGGGCCATCTGTGAGAATGAATCCCATTTCAAAAAAAATTTTATTTATATCATCAATAACCCGAGTAATTGGGTGAACATGTACAGCTGTTTTTTCTTGTTCTTGCATGCAACTAATTATACAGAAAATACTGATTTTTACAAAATGATTTCGGAAATAACATTATTATCTCTTACGTATAAATTATTGTTATTTAATCTAAAATCAGGACTTATACCCTTATATAAAATCTGTATTATCTTATCAGGATTATCTTCAATCTGTACTGCAAATATTAAATCGTCTAAAGCTACTAATACCACACCATCATACCGTGGTAAATAATTAATTTTTGTTGGTTCTTTTGACAGCTCAAAAACTAATTTAATTTTTGTGCAATCGGCTGTTTCATCACATAAATATTTTGGTGCAGCTTCGTTTTTCCCAAACCATTTAACAAAAAGTTTATTTTTTTCTTTCCATAAGCCTAATTTATTATTCATAATTGGCGATTTTGCAGTGCCAAGATTTCCTTTAAAATCTATTTTTGTAGTGGAAGCTATTTTTGACACCTTAGTAGTAGTCATATTGAATAATGCAAGTACATCAGCATATTCCAAGCTTTCGATTTCATTTAATACCGATTTTGTATTACTAGCTATTTTAGAGATAGGCTTTGGTATTTCTCGGACTTCAGTATTTTTAGGTAAAGTAAAAACATCAGCATCTGAAACCAAATTATCATATACTTTTATTTTTTTACTCCAAGTATTATAACCAAGTTTTTTTACTTCTACTTCATACATACCTGGTTTAAGATTTTTTATCAAAACATCCCTTTGAAAAAATGAAACTTTATCTTTAAAATTATTATTCAAATAAATTTCAGAGCCAATGGGTGCCGCACTTACATAAAGTCCTCCGGTTTTAATTAATCCCCAATTATTAGAAAATATATCTCCTCTAGCATAAAAAACAATAATCGGAGAAATTATAAGAAACAGAATGAAAAATATAAATAACTTTATCTTTTTTTTGTGATTCATTTTTTTGTATGTTTGGGTGTTACCCAGAAACCCATATATTTTCCAAACATTAATCTAGTCTGTGCATCGATTGATGGAATACTTGCTATAAATACTACCAAAATTGGTGTTATTAACCACTGCAGGCCAAAAAATATTTTATCCTTTAAATCAAACTTTCTAGGGTGTGGTGGTAAAAAACTAAATGATACAAATACTGAAAGTAATATACCAACCATTGTAATATTCATTAAGTGACCAGTTATTATAGGTAAATTATATGAAAGAACTGTAGAATTAAAAGTTCTTCCTCCCAACCAAAGAATAAACCATCCGGAAAGAAAAATAAGTAGTGACGCCATTGATCTTGTCCAAAAACCATCAATCAAAAGAAAACTGAAAGTTATTTTCTTTTTCCATGGAAATTGTTTATTTTTTAAAAAACCAAACAATACATATGGGATATTCTCAACGCCCCAAGACCATCTTCTTTGTTGTTTGTAAATATTTTTCAATGATTCTCCTAAAGTTGGGGCAAGATTCGCATCCATATAAATTGGATAGCACATAGGTACAACTCTGTAATCGCCATTATATGCAAGTAAAGCATTCCAAAAAATTCTAGAATCTTCGGATACCATATTTTTCTGCCAATATCCAAGTTCGTATAAAGCCCTGAAACTCATCGAGTGTGAAGAAAATGTTTCCAGTGTATCCGGCCTTTCCTGTTGCATCATTTGGAGTATAGAAATGGAAGCACTTGAAAGTCTAGAAATAGAATTCGTTTCCCAAAGATTATTATTATAAAAAGGAACAGGCTGAAATGAAGTCCTGAAAGGGTTTTCTGCGGTTAAATAATTCCATGTTAAGCAGTTGAAATAATCTGGGAGAACAACTGTATCTATGTCAAAAGCAGATACTATTACATCGTCATAATTAATATGATCTATATCAAAAATTTGAATTTTTACCTGTTCGGCAGCATATGCTATGTTCGATCCCTTCCCAGCCATTTCTCCTTCTAAGTCTTTTGGGTGAACAGTTATCAAAAGATTTCTGAATTTATCTTTATAATTATCTGTTATTTCACTACAAACCTTAACTGCATCTACTCCAGCTCTTTCCTCAGAAGCAATGACGACAATCATTTTCTTCATGTCATATCTACTTTTTAGAATTGCCTCCAATCCCCTCTTTGCAACATTATAATTTTCATTATAAAAAGGCAAAAATATTACATGATAAATTTGACCATATTGAAAATTCACGAGTCTTTCTTTCCAATCTAGTTTCAAATTGTGTGTAGTTTTTTGCCAATTCTGATAAAGATAAATTGAAAAATAAATCGTTTTTAATAACCAATAAACATCAAAAATAATTATAAAAATTGCACACGCATAAGGAAAAAACATGGGAAAAACAAACATAAGAGCAACTGTTAACCATGTGAGAAAGCCGGGTAAAATTTCCAGTAAACGATAAACAAACTTGTCATTCCCTGACAAATCAGTAGCTTTCCCAATTTTAAAATACATACTATTTTTAAAATCCATCCCGTTACGAAATAGGACGCGTACAAAACATATGTTTTGCTAGCTATCCTGATTAAAGTTAATTAATAAGCTATCGATATCTCCCTGTACTAATCCGTGTCCGCTATTTCGTACGGGAGCCATTTAGAATAAAAGAATAGCGTAAAATTAGGTAAAAAGCAAAAATGCTAATAAATATTTGGTAATATATATTTTATTTTTTGAGCCACCTCCCAGACTTGAACTGGGGACCTTCGCTTTACAAAAGCGTTGCTCTACCAACTGAGCTAAGGTGGCATAATAAATCCAAAACACTAGCTCAACTAATTTAACAGAAAAAAAGATAAATTACAAATCTTTTTTTCTTAATGAATTTTTGTAATCTGTAACATTTTTTATAAAAAACGATACAGAATTCTTATTTTGAAAATTAGGTTTTTGGGGGCTTAAAAAGAAAGATGGCTGTTTACTATCAAATCTTCTTTTTAAATAAATGCTTTCTTTTTTTATAAAGTCAGTAACCATAACAGTCAGTCTATGAAAATTCTTCAATTTGATTTTTGAAAATAAATGCTTACTTTTATGAAAAATATTGTGGCAATTTTTGTCATTTTGACAAACTATGTTTGAGATAGCTTCGTGGTGATCAAATGAAATACCAAAATACTTAATTGCAAACATTGCAATTAATGAAACTAATGATATATAAAATAAAAATATTGCCATATTGTTTAACTACTAGGATTAAATTATATCACGCGTATATATAAAAGTTTAACAAGTTGCTGGAGCAGCCTGGACTTGAAAACGAACATATCTGGCGACTTCTATTTTTTCTCCAAATTTTTGTATGGCATTCTGAATAAGAGTATTTATTGTAATGCTTGGATCTTTTATAAAATCTTGTTCTATCAAAATTCTTTCCTTAAAAAAGGCATCCAATTTACCATTAAGAATTTTTTCTCTCATAGCTTCTGGTTTGTCTTTTACTTCATCAACAAAAGCAGCTAACACTTTATCTTTTTCTTCCTGCGGAACTTCTCCTTTATTTACAAAAGCTGGATTAGTTGCAGCAATTTGCATTGCTATATCTTTTCCGAGTGCAGCAAAGTCTTCATGCTTTGAGACAAAATCCGATTCACTGCAAAGCTCAACTAAAACACCAACGGTTCCAATTCCATGAATATAAGATACTATTCTGCTAGATTTTAGAGTTCTTTCCGCTTTTTTTGCAGCAATTTCCGCTCCTTTTTTTTGTAACAAGATTAAAGCCTTATTCATATCTCCCGCTGCGTCTTCTAGAGCTTTCTTACATTGCATGATAGAAATACCTGTTTTCTCTCTGAGCTCTTTAACTAATTCCATTGATATATCCATGATAAATATTAAATTATTTAATAACAACTTATTTAAAACACTTAAAAATCGCAAAAATAAAAACTTAAACTTTTGCAACCTTTCCAGCTTTATATGACTTTATTATCTCTGAAATAAAGAATGCAATACTTGAAACTGATGCATCATTGGCAACGATAGGAAAATCTAATAGTTTTATATTACAATCTGTATTTGCTAAAGCTATAACTGGTATTCCTGCCTTTTTTGCTTCTGCGACTGCAATAAATTCTTTCTTTGGATCAATAACAAACAAGGCTTTCGGAGCATCTCTCATAATTACTATTCCTGAAAACATTTCATCTAAGTTTGCTATTTCTCTATCAATAAGTAATCTTTCCTTTTTTGTATATTTTGATAACTCGCCTTTTTCTTTTTGTTTTTGTAAATCCTCAAACTTTGCAATTCTCTTTTTAATTTCTGGAAAGTTTGTAATAGCACCTCCTATCCATCTACCATCAACAAAAGGCATGTCTATAGACTGGGCACCTAATTTTAAAGCTGTTTTTGCTTCACTTTTCCCACCAACGAATAGTATTTGTTTACCTGCTTTTGCAAGTGCTGTAACAAATTCTTCTGCTTTTTCAAGTTGTTCATTTGTTTTTTCAAGATCAATTATTTCTACTTTATTTTTTGTTCCAAAAATAAATGATGTTGTTGAAGCGTGTCTTCTTGATTTTTGATAACCAAAATGTGCACCTGCTTTAAACATTGCGTCGATTATATCGTTATTCTTTATTTTCTTTTCTTCTGTCATTACAGTTGTAATTTTAAGCTTTTTAATTAATATTTCTTATATATTTTATATCTAAAATTTTATTATCTGCTTCATCTCGTTGTTTACAACGGGACAAGTTAGTGAAAAACAGTCTATCAGAAAAATGACTACTTAGCAACCCTTTTTTCTCATCTTTACTCATCAATATCTTCTGAATCTCCAACTTGTGGTTTGCAATCATTTTTAACAATATAATCTATCATATCCGCAGCACCATCTCCGGCTAAAATATTTTCTATATTGTACCAGGAGTGTTTTACTCTGTGATCTGTTATTCTATCTTGTAAAATATTATATGTTCTAATTTTCTCAGATCTATCTGCCGTTCCTATTTGATCTTTTCTTTCTCCAGCAAATTTTTTGGATTCTTCCTCTTCTTTTTTCGCTTCAAGTTTTGCAATCAAAATGGACATTGCTTTTTCCTTATTTTTTGCCTGGCTCCTTTCGGCGGTTGAACGAACATCAATGTTTGTTGGAAGGTGAACTATTCTCACGGCAGTCTCAACTTTATTTACATTTTGTCCCCCTGCTCCTCCAGAACGTGAAGTTTCAATAAGTAAATCTGTAGGTTTAATTTCTATTTTCGTCTTCTTTCTTATTGGTAAAATAGCTACCGATGCTGTAGAAGTATGAACTCTTCCTGATTTTTCTGTCTCAGGAACTCTCTGAACTCTATGAACGCCAGTTTCAAATCGCAATTCCTTATAAACATCCTTTCCTCTAATCTCAATAGATACTTCCTTATAACCACCGAGAGAAGTTGTCGCTTCATTTATAAAAGAGAACTGCCATCCTTTAAGTTCAGAAAATCTTTTATACATTTTTGTTAAATCCTCGGCAAAAATAGCTGCCTCCTGGCCACCAACTCCGGCGCGTATTTCCATAACAACTTCATTTGGATATTTATCTTCCGCTTCTTCTACCGCTGTTATATCTTTCATTTGATTTAAAAGTGTTTCTTTTTGAGATTCAATGCTTTTTATTTCTTCGAGAGCTAGAGAAAACATCGCTGGATCTTTTTCAGCCATTTTTTTAATTGATTCTTCTTCATTTTCCAAACGAAGATACTCATCGGCTAGAAAAGTCGTTTTTTTATTTTTTCTAAATTCTTCTATAAGTTCTTGAT
Source organism: uncultured Candidatus Saccharibacteria bacterium (assembly GCA_964587695.1). Classification (GTDB taxonomy): domain Bacteria; phylum Patescibacteriota; class Minisyncoccia; order Phycocordibacterales; family GWA1-40-21; genus Bog-1340. The sequence goes on from CAZPLP010000002.1 coordinate 29,548, forward strand.
CTGTGTTCATAATATGTTCAATTTTTAAATATAAGACAAAAGACGCACTTTATAAAAGCGCGACTTTTAGCAAAAATTGTTATTTAGATTTCTTAGTAGAAGCCTTTGTTGCTCTTGCTTTAAACTTCTCTACTCTTCCAGCTGTATCAAGAACCTTTTCATTTCCAGTGTAGAATGGATGGCAGTTTGCACATATTTCTATATTAATAGTTTCTTTTGTTGAACCAAAATCATAAGTAGCCCCACATACACATGTGGTCTTTGCTTTATCAAAATATTTTGGGTGTATATCCTTTTTCATAGTTTGTCATATTATCAGATTTATCATAAAATGCAAGGTAAATTTAACCTATATTTTTTACAAACTCAAAGTTGCTATATCTTTTTCAAACTGTAAAGCTCTTTTTAATACAGATGATCCATAACCATAATACATAGAATTTGTAAGTTTACTTCCACTCAAACTTAATCCTCCATAATATTTTGAAGCTGAACAAGACCAAATATCATTTTTCTTTGTAAAAGCTGTTTTACATCTTGTTTGATTATCTTTAAGTAATACTGCAGATGCAGTAAAAGAGTCCAAATTATTAAATGGTGAAGGATAAAATACTCCAATAATACTTGAGACTCTTTTCGCTATCCCGTCCCAGGTAAGCGGCATAAACTGAGCTGGTCCAATAGCACCACCGTGACCACCATCACTACAAATAGCACATGAAACTGGTGATGTATTAGGATTTAAGCCAAGATTGCTCATTATAGATAAATAATACGGTTTTTGTGTCTCGGACATTATTGTCTCACCTCTAACACAATAATTAGTTGATACTAAAATAACTTGATTGTATGTGCACTTACCTATATTTTTACCAATCGTATTATCAACGGCAGATTCTTGAAAAAGAACAGCGAGGACTAGCGCAGAACTAATACCAACTGTACTTTCATAAGGTTGTATTAATTTTAATGCATCACCAAAAGATATTTCTATACCACCAGCTGTTCTATAAAGTTTATTTCTAATCTGTGTTTGTAATTTAATTTTATCTGCAATGGCTTTTTGGTATAAAGCTTCTTGCCCTTTTGAAATTGTGAGAACATCTTGTTTTTCTTTCTTCAAATTTTCGGCTTGTGCTTTTGCCTTTTCTTGTTCAAATTTCAATTTTTCTTGAGCGGTTTGTTGATCTTGCAAAGCTTTCTTTTCTTTTTCGGAAGTTTGTTTTACACCCATGAGTTCATCTGTTAATTGTTTTAGTTTTACGTTAATAGATGCATAATTATCTGTATCAATAAAAAAGTTTGATAAATTTTCGCTAGATAACAGGACTTCAACAATTGAATTATCTTCTATGGCGAATGTATCTCTTAACATTTTGCTAATAGATTTTTTTATATCATCCATTCTATTTGAAAGTTGCCCAATATACTGAGTTTTTACTACAACGCTATCACCAAGTTGTTTAATTTTTACAGTCTTTGCTTTTATATCAAGCAGTGTCTTATTAATATTTGCGGTTAAATCAGCTATACCAGTCTTAAGTGTGGCTGATTGTTTTTGAGTATTTACCAGGCTTACATTTAATGCTGCTTTATCTTTTTCACACTGATCATTTATTGCTTGTAATTCTTGGTCACTTTTATTATCCAAATTTGAATCATCACAAGTAACAGCCTCTGCAAATACAGGGGATATAAAAAATAGTATAAACAAGAACAATAAAAATATATTTCTAATCTTTAAAAGCACTCATATATTTTACTATATTTACTATATAAAATATAGATGCAAAAATAAAAGGACGGCCGCTTTGCGGCCGTCCTTTTATTTATATTTTTATTTTTTCTCTTCTTTTTTTGGTATTGCTTCTACTGCTTCTGTTGCCTCTTCACCTTCTTTAGCTTCCTTACCTTTCTTTGCTACTTCGATTGTTGAAAGATCTACTGGAGCTACTTCAACAACTTCTTCTTTAGGTTCATAAACTGAAGCTACAACATCTTCTGGTTTTACTTTCAAAATTACTCCTTCTGGAAGTTTTATATCTGCGGCTGTGATTGTGCTATCAAATGTTGCCAATGTTGAAATATCAACTTCAAGTTTATGTGGAAGATCTTTTGGAAGAGCTTCTATTTCAACTTCATGCATAACTTTAACCAAGATACCTCCAAGGTCTTTAACAGCTGGGGCAACTCCAATAAATTCTAAAGGAATTTTAATTTCAAGTTTTTTACCTTTTTCAATAGCATAAAAATCGGCATGTCTTGGTTTATCAGTAACTGGGTCAAGATCAACGTCGTGAATCAAAACATCAACGTCAATATCATTACCTTCTAGATGTAATATTGTAGATTCTCCTGCTTGTTTAAGTGTTTTTTCAAAGATTGCATAGGAAAGTTGTATAGGAGTTGAAGCCTCTTTTTTCCCATAAAAAACAGCTGGCATCTTTCCTGCCTTTCGAATTTCTCCAAGACTTTCATTCATATCTCTCTTTTCAACTTTTAATGTAATCATAGTTCAAATATTATACATAAAATAATCATATTAGCAAGATAGCTTTCTGTTGATTTTTAAAAACTATATCAACTAATTTATGAAATTAAATATTTTTAATTTTTCTTCTACAACCTTTTCTACAGCTAAAATAGTTTCATCCATATATTTATATGGAGCCACGTCATTTGGTTTAGAAGCCATTTCAGCCTCTAGCGCTTTTCGGTAAGCAACTCTAATTTCTGTATTTACATGAACAACCAACATTCCATTTTTTATTGCTGATTGAATATCTTCTTTTGAATTTCCAGAAGCACCATGAAGAACCATAGGAATATTTATAGCTTTTTGTATTTCACCTACTCTTTTAATATTTAAAGCTGGATCAATTCCACCTTTTAACATTCCATGAATATTTCCAACTGCTGGAGCAATCATGTCTATTCCGGTATCTGCAATAAATTTTGCAGCGTCTTCTGGTTTTGTTAAAAACTCTTCAGTAATTTTTACTCCTTCTGGAAGTTTATCCAATACTTTTGAAGAGACTCCGATAAATCCGAGCTCAGCTTCGACAATAATCTCTGGATTAACACTTCGGGCATAATCTACACATTGTTTTGTTATTTTTATATTTTCCTCTTCTGACATTCCGGTTCCATCAAATATAACGGCATCATAGCCCGCATCGATACATTCTTTTACTCCTTCAAATGAATATGTGTGATCCGCATTGAGAAAAATCGGGTAGTCGTATTCATCTCTTAAACTTTTTACTAAAGCGACAGCTTGTTTTGTACCAATAAACTTTCTTTCTCCATCAGCTGTTCCTATTATCACCGGCAAATCAAATTTTTTTGCTGCATTAAAAATTCCTCTCAAAATTTCTAAATTCGAAATATTAAAATGACCAATCGCAATTCCCTTTTCTTCTGCTTCTTTTATATATTGTCTAAGTTTTTTCATCCCAGTTGTAAAATTTTTAAGCCTATTAATATTTATCTCTATTATTGTACTATAATTTTAAATTATTATGTAGTTAATTTATTCCATTTGTCCGTAATTTACAACGGGACAAGTATTTTTATATTTCTGACATTTCCTGCCAAGCTTCTTTTATATTTTCGCTTTCATAAATTGCTGAACCAGAAATAAGTTTGTTGGCTCCAGCTTTCACTAAATCTTTATAATTTTCAAAACTAACGCCACCATCTACACTTATCGTAATATTCGGATATTTATTTCTTAAATCAGAAATTTTTTCATACACTCTATCATCAAATTCTTGTCCTTGAAATCCAATCTTATCAATCCCCATAAACTGAATAAAATCCACAGGTATTTGCCCTTCGGGATTTGCTTGTAAAAAAACATCTAACTCTTCATTCGGTGTACTTATATTTATTGCGATCCCTATCTCAATAGAAGCAATGGAATCACCGGCGTATCCATAAGTTTTTCTCAAATCTTTTACCAATTCTAGAATTTTTGGTGATGATTCTATATGTAAAACAAGAGCTTTTGCTCCGGCTTTTATCCATTTATCAGCAACCTCCTCTGGATTTTTTACCATCATATCGGCTTCAAAATCCATATTATTCCAAAACGGGAAACCTTCATCTTCCTGTGTTGTTATTTTTTCAAAATTATTTTCGTTATCTCCGACATAAGGCCAACTTTTTGAAGGGACAAATCTTCCATCACAAATATCAATTTGTACAAGTTTAACAATGCCTTTTACAACAGACATTTTGAAAGAAAGATCTTCATAGGATTCTGGAATTATTGCTGGTAATACTTCAGTCATATAAACATTATATCAGATTTTAAATATATTTTTTATGGAATGCGCGAAGTGAGTGAGGCTTGTGACCAAAATGTACGTTTAGTACATTGCGGGAACAAACGTAGCTCGCGACAAAGCAGTCCGAAAAAATTACTTAAAATCAAAATTATTTTTAACTTCACGGGAAACTCTTTCAATCTTTTTAATTCTTCTTTTATGTCTTTCTTTGTTTGAAAAATTCGTTGTTAGCCATTCTTCAATAGCAGCTTCTGCTTGTTTTGTTTTCAAAAATCGAGCTCCTAAAGAAAGGATATTGGAATCATTATGTTCCCTTCCTAATATAATAATATCATTCTTTGAAAAAAGGTTTGGATTGCCATAAAAAACCATTGCGCGAACATTCGGATACCTATTTGCAACCATCGCTTCACCTTGTCCAGAGCCGCCCAAAATAATCCCAATATTTTTTTCTGGATTTAAGGCTACAGCTTT
>CAZPLP010000003.1:0-27545 GCA_964587695.1 uncultured Candidatus Saccharibacteria bacterium
TTCAGGGAATTAAAGTCGGGATGAAAGAACATCTTTTTATCACGAGCTTAACAAAAAAAGAAAAAGTTGATATCAATGATAAAAGGGTTATCGTTGAAAAATGGGAAATTGAAAAATTTCTCGACTGCAATAGGTAGTATTGAGTCGAGAAATTAAAAACCAGGTTAACACCTGGTTTTTCTATGGACAAAAAGATTATACTTTGTTAACTTAACTTCAGATGCACGTAATTAAATATTATTAAGGAGACTCCTATGAAAAAGAAATTTTTCAGAATGACTTTTGCTTTGTTGACAGGGCACTTGAAGGAAATAGATTTAAAAACAACAGATAAAGTAGAGGCAGAGAAAAGAGCAAAAAAAATAGCCATTGCTCAAAAACAATTAATATTTAAAGGTTATTGTATAAATTAACAATAACCTCAAACTAAATTTAACCCCAAATACGGGGTTTTATTTTTTGATTCTGCGGAATCACATCGCGTAAGTCCTCCAGACGCGATACTACTCATTTTCTCGTTCTGGTTTTGAGATTTCCAAAACTTCAAGCTCTGAATCAACTCCGGTGATTCGCACAACATCTTTATCTATTTTTTTGAATTCTTTATTCGAATTGTTAAAGTGGCTTACTGTCGTAGAAAGTGCATTACCAAGCTTCTCCTGGTACTCCTGATAGCTCCTCAAATGCTTCTGGAGGCTCTCCACATTCTTCTTTATGTCTTTAGCTGATTCTTCTATTTGTAGAGCTTTAAGGCCTTGTAGGACCGTCTGTAAATAAGCGAGGAAAGATGTTGGCGATACGATAATAACGTGTTTTTCTTTAAATGCGTACTCGACTAAATCTCTTGTATTTACCTTTATTGCCCCAACTTGGGAGATTAGTAAATCATAATATATAGCTTCATGTGGAATAAACATAAAAGCAAAATCCATAGTCCCCTCACCCGGCTTTACATATTTTGCAGTCTCATCTATTCTCTTTTTCAAATCATCTTTAAAAAGTTTTTCCAATCTTTCTTTTTCGGTAGGATTTTTTTCCTCAGCTAAGCGATTGTAATTTTCTAATGAGAATTTTGAATCAATTGGAATTATTTTATCTTTCACAAAGACAACAGCGTCCACGATGGTACCATCAGCAAATGGATACTGCATTTCGAAACTTCCTGGAGGTAAAACATTTTTAAGTAATGTTTCAAGATAATATTCCCCGAGAATTCCTCTTTGTTTTGGATTTTTTAAAATATCTTGTAAAGACTGAAGTTGATCTGCAAAGGATACAACTTGCTTATTTGTTTCATCAAGCCTTGTAAGTTTTTCGGTTATGTCGCGAATAATATTAAAGGATTCGGTAGACTGGTGCTTCATAGACTCATTCATCTGTTTGGAGTTTTCACCAATTTTTTTATCAACAGTTCTATTAAGCTCATTTATTTGCTCGAGAATAAGCTTTAAACCAATATCATCTGTTTCCTTTCCGATCTTGTCTTTTCTATTTAAAATTACTATGAAAAGTATAGCAATAACTACTGCTAGAAATATAATTAATATTATTGATAACAATGTTGAACTCATAACAGACATTATACCAATAAATTATAAATATGGTAATATTTAGTTATTACTCACAATTAATTATATTTAATATGTCACTACATAGACAAATCAAAGATGGGATAAAAGAGGCGATGATAAAAAAGGATACTTTGCGTCTAACTGTTCTTAGAAACATTTCTTCGACTTTTACAAACGAGATGATTGCAAAGAAAATCGCTACCGAAGAACTCACTGATGAAGATGCAACTACAATAATCAGGAGATTAATAAAACAAAGAAAAGATTCTATAGATCAATTTACTAAAGGCAATCGTATGGACTTGGTAAAGACTGAGGAAGACGAAATGAAGATACTTGAAGCTCTCCTACCCCAGCTTATGAGCCGTGAGGACATAGAAAAAATAGTAAAAGCTAAGGTTGCGGAAGCTGGTCCTATTGATAAGGCAAAACTTGGTCAATTTATGGGCGGCATTATGAAAGAACTAAAAGGAAAAGCTGATGGGATGCTAGTAAAAGAAATACTAGAGGGATTGGTAAATTAATTAATATTTATGAGGGAAAGATTTCTTGATGTATTCGAACCTTTGATTGAGAAAGAGCGGGCAGATAAAGCCATAGGGGAATTTTATCAATTAGTAAAAGAAGGTAATTCAAAAGTTGACTCTATTATAATATCTGCAGGAGACAATCATTTAACTTTTGATGTATTACAAGCTGAGATGACAAGAAGGAATGAAGAAAAGGCAATTTTAAAGTTCAGTGATGAAAATTACAAAAAAAATAAAGAGATCGAAAAACAACAAGAAATTGATGACGTTAAATCTGGCCTTGCTTATTATGTAGATGGATCTGAAGAAATAAGATATTTTGATCCTGATCATCCTAAATATTAGTGTACTTATACTTTTTTTCACAACGATAATTTCTTATTACTGCTATTTGACATAGTATGTAAACATGATATAGTATCCATGAACAGTATTTTTGTTCTTTTCAAAATTCATTGCCACATAGGAGGGCAAAATGAGAATTAAAATTGTAAGGGTAAAAGTACAGTACTCGCTATTAACAAGCGAGCAGATAGCGTACGGGGATGCATTAAAAAGCAGACACCCTGTGGCTATTGCGGGAAAAATGACGGACAGTCACTTTAATCTTATTCCAGGAAGTACATGCAGTCACTGGGGAAAGATAGGGGGCATAAAAAGTGGGAAAGTTCGCGCAGGTAAAGCAGCTGCAAAAAAACTTGCTGCGATTGCCGCATCCCCTATACCACAAGCTGTGGTACAATCTGCTCCTAAAAAAAAGGAAGAAACCGGTCTCCTCTTCCCTGAGGATTCCAAAAAGGTACTCAGGGATCCAACTGATGAGTAAAATTTGGGGGCAGAAATGCCCCCATTAAGTTTGACAAATTATTATAATTAGTTATAATACTTATATGCAAGATTAATTTTTGTCTTGCAAATATATCTTGGAGGGTTACGAGTGAAAAAAAATGAGGAAGAAGAGAGTGAAGAAAAGAGTGTTATGGGTGACTATGTTCCTACAGTTAATCCAGAGACTTTAGCAAAGATACAAGCAAAAAGAAAAGAATATCAGATAGACAAATTATTTGGAGAGTAAACTCCAAATCAAAAAAAACAGGCTGCCTAAAAACAGCCTTTTTTATTTGTTCAATTTGTAAAAAACTGTTATATTTGTCGTGTTCAAATAGTATTTTGGCTAAACCAATTTTCTGCTAAAAATTGGTCGCCCGAACAAATTTTACTAAAAATTTGTTTTAGGGCCCTATCGTCTAACGGTTAGGACATAGCCTTCTCAAGGCTAGAATCAGAGTTCGATTCTCTGTAGGGTCACCATTGACATTTATTATATTTTATTATAATATCTTTTTAGTTTGAAATTTGAAAAGGAGGTTAAATATGAAAATTATTATTTTATGGGTAATCTTAATCGCAATATACATTGCGATTTTGACTCCATTTGTCCTACTGTATTTTAAATACAGAAGGACAGAGAAAAGTGAATTGGAAGAGTATGAGGATTATGATCCTCACCAAGACGCTTAAAGGATAAAGCCAGGAATAACATCCCTGGCTTTTACACTGTTAATTATATACTTCCCTTTTTAGAATTCCGTCTACAATTTCTGCCGCTTCATCATATTTATGAGACATAATAAGCCCTCTAATTAATTCATTATCTGCGCCCTTTGTATTATCAATAATGTCACTTATTGTTTCTCCAAAGTTTTCAGATAATTCTATTTGCAGCTGGGGTTTTCCATGTTCTGCACCCATTAGTTTTAATAAACATGATTGAAAAGCATTTCGTTCCGTTAATGGAATTCTATCTATAACTGCTTTATTGATTTCTGCATCTTTGATTTCTTCTTTATTCAACATATTTTAATATATTATTTATTTTTCCATTCTTTTTCTTGCCTTACTAAATATTCATCGACTTTTTCTGGTGCAAGCATAACCTCTTCTACAACTTTTTCCATCCTTGTAGACTGCGAACCTTTCACAAGTATTATATCATTTTCTCGTAATATATCTTGTAAGAATTTGCCAGCTTCTCTAGAATTTTCAAATTGAAAGATAGATTTTTCACTTAACAAACCATCTAAAGCGCCTTCGGCTATTTTCCTGGACCTTATACCAACTGTAATAAGTATGTCACAAGTTTTTGCTACGTATTTACCTGCTGCATAATGTTCTTCGACAGAGTGTTTACCCAGCTCCATCATGTCTCCAAGAACTGCTATTTTCCTGGCTTTAGATTTTATTTGAATATCATTCAAAGTATCGAGCGCTGATATTAAAGCAACAGGAGATGAGTTATAAGTGTCATCTATTATAGTTGTATTTTTAATACCTTCTATTATGTTCATTCTTCCTTTTGAAATGCCGAGATTGAGAAGTGCCTCACCAGATTTAACTATGTTTACTTTTTGAGTAAGCCCGACAGCAATGGCAGCTAATGATGAATAAATGCTTTTAACCCCGAGTGAACCTTTTATTACAACTGGAACGATATTATCTTGGTAAATAACTTTAAAAGTTATACCTTCAATATTTTCGTCAGGACCGTAATAATTTTTAATCTCAGTTGCTATTATATCGGCTAAATTATTTGTTCCGTAAATAATAGAAATATTTTTTGAATTCTCTTTTATTTTTAGGGAATCTTCATCGTCGCCATTTATAATAAGAGTTCCCTCTTTTTTAAGTGCTTCAACTAAATATCTTTTTTCTCTGATTACAGACTCTCTGTCTTTAAAAAATTCAATATGAACTGGGACTTTAGCGAATGCAGTGAGGACAACAATATCAGGCTTTAGCCATTTAGTAACTTTTTTAATATCACCGGGCCGATCTGCTCCGACTTCTAAAATAAGCCATTTTGGATAATTGCATTTAAAAATAATATATTTCAAACCCGTTAATATATTGCTTATCCAAATAAATGGATTAAACCATGCATTACTACAGCCTAAGATAGTTAGTGGAATACCAATATCACTATTAAAACTCTTTTCACTTTTTCTAACTGAAAATGAGCTAGACATAACCGCAAAGATTGCATCTTTTGTAGATGTTTTTCCTACGCTTCCAGTAACGGCTATAATACCTGGTTTATATTTCTTTAAAATTAATTCTGCTTCAAAATTAATTACAGTCGTTATAATTGTTTTAAAAATAGATTTCATTGAATTTTATTTGAATTTTATCTTAGCATATTTTTACCTATCTGGGGGAATTTCATAATAATTTATTAAAAATTTTGCTATATCAAAAAATGGACCTGTAAGTGTTTTAGAAGCATAATCAATATTTTTAGGCTCTAAAGTATACAAAAATACTAAAAATTTTGGATTGTAAGCTGGGAAATACCCGAAGAACGAGTGTAACCATTTATCTGGGTAATAACCACCGCCTTCTTTAGCTGGACGAGCGATCTGCGCAGTACCAGTCTTTGCAGCAATACTATAATTTTTCATTTTCATTGTTCCTCCTGCCAGCGCTTCATCTACGACTTTTACAAGCATTCTTGAAATTTCTTCTGAGGTTTCTTTTTTAATTACTTGTTTTGCTTCATTTATGTATGAAATATTTTTTGAAAGTCCGACTTTATATTCAATCTTGTTCACGACGTGAGGATTAATTAATTTCCCCCCATTTGCGAGTGATGCAAGAGCTCTTACAGTAATTATAGGTGTCATAGAAATACCTTGCCCAAATGATGCAGTCGCATATTCAATTTTTTTACTATTATTAAGATTGTTTAGCAAATTTCCAATATTTCCCGCTGCTTCAGCTGGCAAATCTATTCCAGTTTCTGATCCAATTCCATAAGCTTGAAAATATTGTGTAAATTTTTCTTTACCCATACTATTCATAACAAATGTTGCGCCAGTATTTAAAGAATTATTTAAAACTGACTGCATATCAACAACCCCCCTTCCTTTTTTATCAAAATTATAAATTGTTCTACCATCCATTTCTAAGAATCCTTTGTCATTATAGGTAGTTTTAGCCGTCACATCACCATCGTCTATACCAGCAGCCATTGTAAGTGGTTTTATGATGGAACCCATTTCATAAGCATCGGACACTAATGGATTGGAAAATATGCTTACGTTAGATTCACTTTTGAAGTCATTCAAATTGAACGAGGGTGAAACTGCCATTGAATATATTTCACCGGTTTTGGGGTCAATAACTATGGCGCCTGTTAGTTTTGAGTTCCATTTCGTATTTGTATCATTAACTACTTTTTCTACATAACCCTGTACCTCTGGATCTATTGAGGTAACAATATTTGCTTCTCTAGTTTTATCTTGAGTAATGTTTTTATTAATATTTGAAAATATTTCCGCAAAAGCATTAATGTATAAACCATCACTGTCTCTTTTTAAATTATCGTTATAATATTTTTCTATACCGTATCTACCTTCTAAGCTTGTTCCTGTATTATCAAAGCCTACGAAACCAATAAGATTTGACGCTAAATTGTCTCCTGGATAATATCTCCAATTTTCTTTTTCAACTATTAATCCAGGCAGTTTTAACTCATTAATTTTTTTAATTTTATCTTCTGGTATTTGTTTGGTGATCTCTTCATACGGATCATTAATTTTTGATGCTTTTGCATAAAATGTCGCAGCGTCGATTGATATTATTTCTGATAATTTTTTGTAGTACATTTCTGTATCTGTGGACATTAATTTGGTATTCAAAGCTAAAATATAGCCAGTATTTAAACTTGCTGCCGAGATTAGATCACCATTTTTATCTTTAAAAAATATGCTACCTCTATCATAGGTGTCCACCGAAACACTTATATATTGTTTATCTGCTTTTTCATTATAATTTTGTCCATGCACTATTTGTATTAAATATAGTGTAGTTATCATTATTAATCCAAAAATGACTATAAGGCCAAAGATAAACCTCACTTTATTTTGAAAAGTGCTAATTTTCATTTATAGACAATGATACTTTTTGAGAATTTTGATCAACTATCGCAAATTTTTCTGATAACACAGCCACGTATCCTTCAGATTTCGCTAGTTCTAATGTAATGCTATTTTTAATATTAAGATATTGAAATTCTAAAGAATTGACACCAGAATTTAATGATACCATTTCTTTTTCCATTTTTTGACTAGAAACTCCATTCATCATAGTGCTTACTATTGAAAAGCCATAAATCATTACAAAAAATACAGACACAGAAAATAAAATCCAAAATATATTCTTTTCTCTATGCTCTATTCCATCTATTTGTTTTTTAAGAATTTGCTTTACCATAATATTTATCACTTATTACTTTAATGTGTTGTTTTATATAGTTTTTTCGATCACTCTCAATTTTGCACTTCTTGACCTTGGATTTTCGTTTAACTCAGTTTCACTTGCTGTTATCGGTTTTTTTGTAATAAATTTTCCTTCACCAGCTTTTACTTTTTGTCTAAAATAATTTTTAACCTCTCTGTCTTCTACACTATGAAAAGAAATAATTGCCATTCGTCCATGTATATTTAAATAATCCCATCCATGTGTCATACCTTCTTTTAATGCTGAGATTTCATCATTTACTGCAATCCTAAGCGCTTGAAATGTTTTTGTTGCGTAGTGCATCTTTCCTATTTCGTATGCTTTTGGCACAGCTTTTCGAATTATTTCTATTAGATCAAATGTTGTTTCGATTGGTTTTATATTTCTCGAGGTAACGATTGCTCTTGCTATCCTCCTTGAATATCTTTCATCCGAATATCCAAATAAAATATCTGATATTGTTTCTTCACTCCAATTATTTACAATTACTTTTGCATTAACCTTCTGTTCATCTTCTGAAAATGTCATTAATAGTGGTTCGTTGTTTTTAAATGTGAATCCTCTTCCTGAAGCATCCAACTGATCTGATGAAAGCCCTAGATCAAGTAAGATTGCGTCTACTTTTTTAATCTGTAGATTTTCTAGAACTGTATCCATATGTCTGTAATCAGAAAGAATCAGATTTGCTTTGCATCCAAGTTTCTCAAGTTTTACTTCAGCATTTTTAATTGCCGAATTATCCCTATCTGTTGCAATAATTTTCACTGTATTTTTATAATCTGTACAAACTTTAGAAGTGTGCCCAGCGCCACCTAATGTTCCATCAAAAAAGATAGATCCTTTTTTAAGGTTTAACATTTCTATTGATTCATTTAAAAGAACTGTCTTATGTATCATTTAATTAAAGCGCCCCGGCTTGTCCAAGTTTTTCTGCTAATTGGTCGGCTTTCTTTTCTACTACATCTTTATATTCCTTCCATGAGGTTTCATTCCATATTTCTATTCTGTCTTGTACTCCAACCACAGCCACTTTTATCTTCAAAGACGCTCGGGAAACTAAAAATTCAGGGAGTAATATTCTTCCAATCGTATCCACTTCAACTTCTGTAGCTGAACCAAACATATATCTATTGAAACTTCTGTTGTCTGCTTGAAGCATTGAAAAATTTGAAAGTTTGTCTGATATTTTTTTCCATTGAGTAATCGTAAAAATCCAAAGACAATTGTCTAATCCTGCTGTTACAATAATTTTTTTTCCAACTTCTTTACGAAATTTTACTGGGAGTGATACTCTTTTTTTGTCATCTAATGTATGAATGTATTCTCCAATAAGCATAATAGTTTTTAGTTGAGGAAATCATTAGTCCCACTTATTCCCACATACTATATATTTTATAGCACTTTATCCCACAATGCAACAAAAATACTCACTATTATTACCACCGCTGATAAAAATAGCGCTTAAATATATGGCTCTATATAAGAGTATTTTGTAAATTAAATTACAATACCCCATTATTAATGAAGTTATCAACAGTTGTTGTAAAAAATACATCAAAAAAACGCTATTGGCGTTTTTTTAAATAGAATAAGATATATAAATAACTATTTTATATTTGTATCATGAACACATCTTGTTGCCGCAAAATTATTGCTGTCACTATAATAAACACTACCATCAGAAAAAATTACTCGGAATTTACTTGATGGGTATTCGGCTGGAGAAGTAAGTGTCCAGTAAGCATCTTCTGTAGCAATAAAAAACATTTTATTAATAGACGGATCAAATGCACTAGTATCAACAATTGACTGTAATTCTTTTAATGTTGGCATTCTCCAACCTGTTTTATTTGCAAAATTTAAATCCTCACACTCTGTTCTTGCTTTAGACCAAACTCTTAAAGTTGAACTTCCTACTTTACAATCATTACCAGATAATCCCTGGGGACATTTTTTCCAAATTAATCCTGTGTAATTGTCTGAAATAGTACCATTTTTGTTATCTGTATAATTTGTTGGAGCCTCCGGCGGGAGTATGTACTTTCTTAGTGTTGACGAGGCACTAACAGAATTAGTTGAAGAAGAAATCATAACCGTAGCATACTGATCTGATCCTAGTGTAAAGTTTAAATTTGTTATTTTATCAACAAAAATATAACTCAAACTTATAAAAGCTATGATCGAAACCAGAATTAGATATTTATTATTATTCATATAATTTGTGGACTTACAATTAACACTTTTGTTTCATAAATGGAAATATCTGACAATCTCTCCCTGACTTATCCATAAGGAACCAAAATAATCTTTCTGATACGCCAAAACCGAAAGTTGGCGGCATACCATATTCGAGTGCTTCTACAAATTCACCGTCCATCATCTGAGCTTCTTCATCCCCTTCTTCACGAAGTTTTGCTTGCTCAATAAATCTATTCATTTGATCGATTGGATCATTGAGCTCTGAAAATCCTTTACCTAATTCAGATCCAGCAATAATTGGCTGAAATCTTTCAACTAATTTTTTGTCAGTTTCCATTCTTTTTGCTAGTGGTTCCATCATTGCAGGTACGTTTACAAGGAAACCTGGACCAACGATTTGTTTTCTACAATACTTCCATAATGTATCAATACCTCTGTTAAGATTGAAACTTTTTTTATCATATTCTATTTTTAAATCGTGAAGCTTATTTTCAATCTCTTCAATATCAGTTTTATTGATGTCTATACCAGTTTTTTCTTTAATTATTTCTACGTAATCATATTTCTCCCACTTACCACCAAAATCTATATCAAAGCCTTTTATTTTAAATTTAAGGGTACCAAAAGTTTCTAGTGCAATATATTTAAACATTTCTTCAACAAATTTCATCCCAATATTGTAGTCAGCATAAGCCCAATAAAATTCAAAATGCATATAGTCTTGCAAATGTTCTGCATCAACACCTTCGTTCCGAAAGACTTTTCCTATCTCAAAAACTTTTGAAAAACCGGCGACCATAAGGCGCTTAAGCCAAAGTTCGGGTGATATTCTCAAATATACGTCAGTATCATATGCATTATAGTGTGTTATAAATGGTTTAGCTTCAGCTCCTCCTGCAGTGTTCTCAAGAATCGGAGTCTGAACTTCCATAAAGTCATTCTTCTCTAGGAATGATCTTGCAGAACTAAAAAATTTAGCTCTTTTTACTATCATATCTTTTACTTCAGGATTAAAAATAATATCTAAATATCTTTTTCTCAATCTTTCTTCTTCATCCTGAATACCGTGCCATTTTTCTGGTAAGGGTCTTAAACTTTTTGTCAGGATTTTCCAACTAACAATCTGAAGAGTTTTTTCACCTCTCTTAGTAATAAATAATTTTCCATTTATTTCTATAAAATCTCCAATATCAATTGTGTTTTGAAATAACTCAAAGGATTTTTCGTCCATTTCATCCTTTTTTAATAAACCTTGGAAAAGTCCTGTTCCATCATTAATATTTATAAAAACTAATCCACCCTGTCCTCTTATAGCCATAATTCTACCAACCAAAAATACTGAATCTTTTTTCGAAATGTTTTCAAAATCGCTGACAACTTCAAATAGTGAGTAATCTTTCTTAGAAATTGCTGGGTATGGATTCATACCAGCTTTTTCAAGCATTTTTAGTTTTTCTATTCTAATGTTTCTTAATTCTTCGAAAGAAGACATTTGTTTATTTATTTAACCTCAATTACTTTATACTCCATTTTACCAGCAGGGCTATTGAATGAGAAAGTCTCGCCCTTCTTTTTTCCCAAAACGGCTGAACCTATCGGAGATCGGTTTGATATTTTACCTTTTGATATGTCTGATTCCGCAGAGCCAACTATCATAAGAGTCATTTTTTTAGAATTATCAATTTTTTCTACAACAACGGTGCTCCCTATAACTGCATGGTCTCCATGTCTATCTTCAACGACAGTTGTATTTTTTAAAATGCTATCAAGTTTAGCTATTCTTTCCTCGACATTTGCTTGCTGTGTCCTTGCTTCATGATATTCTGCATTTTCAGACAAATCACCAAGACCACGTGCGTAATCTAAGGCTTCAGCAACCTCTTTCCTTTTGACATTTTTCAAGTTCTTTAATTCAACCAACAATTCCTCATATTTTTCTTTTGTGAGATATTCTCTTTTTTCTTCCATTGTTTTCAGTAGTCATACACATTTTTGATGTGTTTTTGACTGTGATTAAATTAATAATATTTTTTATATTCTAGCATTTTTTAGTATTAATAGCAAAATAATACTAATACTTATAATATATTTATTTAAAATATTCTGGTTTATTTATATTCATCCAATCAAACATCTGCCTCATTATATATACACCTCCGGTTGTATTAGTAACGGGTCCCTTTTCCATTATTACAGCAAAAGCATATTTTGGATTATCATACGGAAAAAAACCTGTTATCCATGAATTTACAAACTGCTTTTTAGAACCGAGTTCGGCTGTACCTGTTTTGGCCCCTAAAGATAAATAACTTACGTTTAAACCTGTGGCAACACCTTCCTGAACACCGAGCTTCATTCCCTCTTTAACTATTTTAAAATAATCTTGATTCAAATTTAATTTAATAAATTTATCTGGATTACCTCCAAACAATATTGAGGGTTCCAATAATTTTCCATTATTAGCGATACTTGCAACTGCCCGAACAACTTGAATAGGGCTTACCTGAAATCCATATTGACCAATTGAAGTGTGGTACGTATCACCAATATTCCAACTTTCTCCATTAAAATTTTCTTTCTTCCACTCAGGATCTGGAATCACTCCAGGCGTGCCTGTAAAAAAACCAGCTGGTATATCATTGCCAAAACCAAACATACTCATGTATTTATCTATAAGAGTTATTCCCAAACCTTTTTGATTTTCGTAACCACCACCGATTTCGTAGAAATATACATCAGAAGAAACAGCGAGCGCATGCCTCATATCTACCCAGCCATGAGCTTTCCAATCTTTAAATACAGATGGGTGTAATGGATCATAAATATTTGGTATAGAAATAGAGCCGGTACTCAATATTTTTGTGTTTGGATTAATAATATTTTCTGATAAGGCAGCAATAGACATGTAGGGTTTAACAATTGAACCTGGAGTATAAAGTCCATCAATTATCCTATCTAAAAATGGATTATTTTTGCTAGTTAAATAATTATTTATCGCATTTTTATTACTTCCATCCGTAAGAATTTGAGAATTATATTCAGGGTAGCTAGTCAGCGCTATGACCTCCCCAGTTTCTACGTTCATAATAACTCCAGCACCACCTGTAAAACCAACTTTTCCTGCCAAATCAGCAATAACATTGTGCATGTGATTTTGTAAACTAGCATCAATTGACAATTTTAAATCTTTACCATCCTCAGCAGGTCGAACGACACTTTCGGACTGTACTTTTCCTCTGGCATCGGCTTCAATTATCCTAAGTCCATTCTTGCTTGAAAGAATATCATTATAATATTTTTCAACACCATCTTTACCAATTAAATCTTCTGAATAATAAAAACCAGAACTATCTTTTGATGGATATTTTAAATAGCCTAATATATGTGATAAACCAGGTAAATCTATATATTTTCTTAAAGAAAATTCTATATTATTTGTACCAATTATATTCCATGCCAATTTAGTATTATTTCTATCAAGAATAACTCCCCTATTTGCAAACACTAAAGTATTTTTCAATCTATTGTTCTCACTTCTTTGAAATAATGAATCACCGTTAATAACTTGCAAATTATATGAACGAAAAAAGAAACCGCTAAAAATAATAAGACAAACTATCCCAAACAAAATAAAGGTACTTGTAGATATAGGCTTTTCTATCCTACCTTCAAATTGATTTACATCAAATTTAGGCAAATTTTGTGAATCTAAAAAAATTTCATCGGGATCAATATCTTTAATCCTGTCTTTATATAAGTTGCCTTTAAAATGTTTTTTCAATTTATTAAACATAAAATTAAGCTATGAAGAAAGTCTTACTGACTGCTTAAATCTAAATGATACTAAATATAACGTAAGTATGAAAACAGTAAAGAAATATGCAAAATGAAGACTAAAAATACTACCTCCGCTATATAAAATATCAATCAAAAATGCATAGACAATTGATTCAGCAAAATTATTCCATAATAATATACCAATTACTATAATAGTAACTGAAATATATACAGGTAATATAAATATAAATAATAAAATTAACAAATTAAATATGATTCGAAGCATTTTATTTTTTATTGGACACAAGCACTTCTACCCATTTTAACTCTGCAATATTTACAGAATTTTTAAATATTATATTTTGAAAAGCATCAGATTCCTTATACACAATCTTTTCCACGACACCAAAAATATTTGATGAAATTGAGGGAATGCTTATGGAGTCCCCTTCTTTTACATCAATTTCTCGTGGAATTTCAATTTTAAAATTACCATTTCCTAAACCAACAGCTTCTTTTTCAATATTATTCGCCCCTATTAATACCTTGATTTTTTCTCCTGATGAAGAATATAAAACAACCTTTGAAGTATTGTCATAAACTTCTGATACATAACCTATAAATGTAACTCCGTCTGCCAATACTTTATCACCAACCCTTAGTCCTTCTGCAGTACCAATATCAATAATAAGAGTGTCATAAGCAGAAAAAAACGGTTTTACGAGAATTACCCCAAGTAATAATTTTTTATTATTTACATTTCTATTTAAAATACTCTTGAGATCATCATTTTCTTTTTTGACTATTTCAAACAAAGTTTGTTTGTTATTATTATCTAATATTTGTTGATGTAAAATATAATTTTCTCGTATAAGATTGTTCTTGGAATTTAAAATATTAACATTATTAGAAAAAAAAGAATTAATATTATTTTTTATAAGCCACAAAGGTGAACCAGTACTAAATAAAATATTTCTTGTCCACGGTAGCAAAAATAGTAACATCACAAAAATAACAGCCATAATAGGAAATATGCTGTTTTTATTTATATTATCTCGAGAAAATAAATTATTATTTCTTTGGAGGAAGTTCATCTTCGTTTTTAATTAATGATTCAGAATATAATTCCATATTTTCAAGAATAATACCTGTTCCTTTAGCTACAGCAGTGAGGGGATCATCTACAAACTGCACAGGTATTTTTAAATATTCACTTAAAAGAATATCCAATCCTTTTATAAGTGCTCCGCCGCCAAAAAGAAATATTCCTCTCTGCATAATATCAGTTAATATTTCTGGGGGTGTTGTTTCGAGAACTTCTTTTGTTGCTTCAACCAAACTTTCAATAGAAACTGACATTGCTTCTCTTATATCAGAATCAGTTAAAATTACTTCACGAGGTAAGCCAGTAATTAAATCTCTCCCTTTTATTGATGCTTCAAGATGTTCTCCAGCCACAACTGCACCAATTGCGATTTTAATATTTTCAGCGGTTTTTTCTCCAATTAAAATTTTGAACTCACTTCGTATGTAACTAATAATGTCATTGTTTAATTTATCTCCAGCGATGCGTAGATTTTTTGATCTAACAATTCCACCAAGAGAAATAACTGCTATGTCGGTAGTTCCACCACCTATATCAATAACCATGCTTCCAATAGGATCGTTTATAGGCAAACGAATGCCTATAGCACCCGCCATTGGCTGTTCTACTATATGTACTTCTCTTGCTCCAGCATTTCTTGTTGCATCACGAACTGCTCGTATTTCAACGTTTGTAACACCTGATGGAACTCCGACAACTACACGTGGCCCTAGCATTTTAGGAGAAAATTCTTCAGCCCTTCGTACCAAATGTGCAATCATTTCCTCTGTGACTTCAAAATCAGATATAACTCCGTCTACCAGCGGTCTTATTGCGACAATGTGAGGCGGAGTTCTTCCAAGCATTTCTTTTGCTTGAGTACCAACAGCAACAACTCTTCCTGTTTTTTGATTGAGCGCTACAACGGAAGGTTCGTTTATAACAATTCCTTTTCCCGAAATATAGACTAAAGTATTTGCAGTACCTAGATCTATACCTATATCATTGGATAAGTATTTATATAATTTTTTTTTAAATTGTTTAAACATATTTGTAATTAATATAATTCAATTATATTTACAGTTTATTTATATTGATTAACAAAATCTAAAATTTCTGACTCTTTCATATTAATAACTTTTCCATCAATTCTCTGTTTAATTTCAAATTCACCCTTTTCTAATCCCTTATCAGAAATAACTATCCTTAATGGAATACCGATTAGGTCGGAATCATTAAACTTTTCTCCTGCACGAGCTTCTCTATCATCATATAACACCTCAATACCATTTTTGACAAGCATGTCATAAAGTTTCTCAGAAGTTTCTTTGACTTTACTATTCACAGAAGTTAATTCAATAATATGGACTTTATAAGGTGCAATAGATACAGGCCAAACTATTCCTTTATCGTCAGAAAGAATTTCAACGATTGTACCCATTGTTCTTGATGGCCCAAAGCCGTAACATCCCATAAATACAAATTTTTTCTCACCTTTTTCATCCACATAAACCAAATCAAGTGGTTCTGAAAATTTAAAACCTAATTTAAATATATTTCCTACTTCTACTGATTTTCTTTCCTTCAAATCTTTATTTCCACATTCTGGGCATGTCTTTTGCTCTTCAATAAGTTCTTTGTTAACCGCTACTTTACATTTGTCGCAACAATAAATAGTATCTTCACCATTATCTGCTAAAGTTTGATATTCATGTGAGTATTTACTGAACGTTCCACCTTTTGCATATGTAAAATATGTAATATCTCCGAGGCCAAGTCTATTAAAAATATTAATATACGCCTTTTTTGCTTTTTCATAAAATACTTCGTGCTCAGTTTCATCTTTAGAAAAAGAGTACATGTCTTTCATTAAAAATTCTCTACCTCTCATTATTCCTCCTTTTGCTCTAGTTTCATTTCTAAATTTTGTTTGTATCTGATATGGGGCAATGGGTAAATCTTTATAAGATCTAATGTGATTTTTCATAAGTGTCACCAATGGCTCTTCATGTGTTGGACCCAAGCCTAGTTCTGTACCATTTAAAAGTTTTGTTTTAAACCATACACCCATCACTTCATTTGGCCATCTACCAGTTTTTTCCCAAGGTGTTTTATCTTGCAATACTGTTAGAAAAAGTTCCTGACCACCAATTTGATTCATTTCTTTTCTAATAATATTACAAATATTATTTAAAACTTTAAGTCCGAGTGGCAAATAATCATAAACTCCGGCCATTTCTTTATTTATAAAACCAGCACGAATAAGGAGATTTGCATTTTTTGACACTTCATCTTTGGGACCCTCTTTACGAGTCTTGCTTAGCAACTTTGATTGTCTCATATGGCTTAAATATTACATTATTTTATAATAAAACAAAACACTTGACGATAGGTCAATTACTATGTTTTTATTACAAATTACTTTTAAAATTATTTAAACAATCTTAAAATATCTTTATAAGTTATAAACAACATTAGAGCGATCAACAAACCGAAACCAATCAAATTAGCCCAATTTGCAATCGCAGGTTTTATTTTTTTTCTAATAACTATTTCGATAAGTACAAATAAAACTCTACCACCATCAAGTGCTGGAAACGGAACTAAATTTAACATAGCAAGATTTATAGAAATCATTGCAATAAAACCTAAAAGATATGAGAGTCCCATACTACTTGCCTGCCCAACCATTCCCGCGATACCAACGGGACCTGTAACCTGAGCAAGAATATTTCCTTTACCACTAAATGCTGAACCAATAAAACCATAAATTCCTTTTGTAATATTTATGGTCTCCATATAAGTAAGCTTCGCACCTTCATAAAATGACTGAAAAAAACCATATCGCACTGTGCCTACTAGACCCATGGAAATTCCAATTGCCTTTCTTCCATCGAGGACTCCATTTATTGCTACTACATTGACAGTACTTGTTGAGTTTCCTCTTTTGTAATCAATTTTAATATTATCTTTACTAGCAGCAATAATATTAATAATATCAGTAACTCCTGGCGAAATTATTTTAGTTATTCCTGATTCTATTCCCATAATGCTATCGCCTTCTTTCAATCCAGCTAGGGCTGATGGAGAACTTTTTAATACAGACAAAATCATTACTGAAACATTAGTTGCTTTATCTTTATATTGATCTTCGATAGAGGTAAGTAAACCAAAATTAAATGATGCAGAAATTAGTAACCATGCAAAAACAATATTCATTATAATTCCAGAGAGTAGTACTGTTATCTGTTTCCATTTTGCAGCATTAACAAAGCTCCTTTTGCTATCTGGTCCAGAAATTGATTCATCGTTTGGATCTTCACCAAAAATTTTTACGTACCCTCCAAGAGGTATCAGATTCAAGCTGTATTGTGTTTCTCCATTTTCCCAACCAAAAATCTTAGGCGGAAAACCTATAGCAAATTCATCCACGCGTATACCAAAAAGCTTCGCTGTAACAAAATGTCCAAGTTCATGCACAAATATAAGAACTGCTAATACGAGTAGGAATAAAATTATTGTCATGATTATGAATTGACTTCCTTTTCTTTTTTAAGGAGTAAAACTTCAAGTCCAGCATTTCCTTCATCAACAATTTTTTGCATTTCAGCTTTGTATCTAAACATATCATCTTCGCCCATTTCTGCATTTTTAAGTTTGTCTTGAAGATCTTTTAATGTGTCATCCCTATAACCTCTTATTTTAATTTTTGTTTCTTCGAGTTTTGCTTTTGCAGTTTTCAAAAGAAGAATCCTTCTATCTCCAGTTAGTTCTGGAAAAAATATTCTTACTCCTTTATCATCAATTCCAACGGATACTCCAAGATTTGCCAAAGTAATAGCTTTCTCAATAGATTTCGATTGAGTTTTATCCCAAGGTGTAATCCTAATGACACGAGCGTCTTCAATGCCGATGTTAGCAAGTTGGTTAATTGGCATTCTTGAACCATATACTTCAACTACAACTCCATCCAAAATAGACGGGCTTGCAATACCAGTTCTAAGGCCTGAATATTCTTTCTTAAGCCATTCATCTGCGCTTTTTATATTTTCTTTAAGTATTTTAAAATCGTATGCCATATAAATATTTATTAATTATTTTTAATATAACAATTATAACAAAGGATCATCATTTAATACAGCTACACGGGCAATGTCAAAGATATATGTTCTAGCAGCATTTTTAGTGAGGGTGATTGTTCACCTGCATATTGTCTTATCTTTTCAATATTCTCGAAAAACTTTAATTGTTCTGTTCCTGCCTTTAAAAAATCGACATCGTTTCTAAGCTCGATTTCAAGAGCGTTAATAAATTTAATTACTTCTATCTTACTTTGTTCTTCATCTGAAATACTTCCACATATTTTCTTTACTGCTCCCATACGTTCACCAATAGACATTTGAATAAATATTTTAGGGTTTATTAGTGAGTCTTCAGCTTTATTTGTATCTATAATAAAAAGTCTAGATCTAAAAGTTGAAATAATATTTTGTAATGAAGGGATAATTAAAAAGAAATGCGTGTCGCCTCTAGGTTCCTCAAAAAGTTTTAACATAGCATTTTGAGCTTTTTCAGTAATAAAATTTGCAGTTACAATAAAAATCTTTTTATCACCAACAATTGGCTTGTTTTCATGCGAAGCTTTTATTGCTCTCCCGTCATCCACATCCATTACATCAAACTTTCCATACCAAAAATCTGGATTATTTACCGTAGAAAATTTAAATTCTTTTAACAAGAATTTCTCTAGCTCATTTATTACATCGCTAGAATTACCCAAGATACAATAAGCATGATGTAAGGCACTGTTATTTATAGATAAGTTTAAATTCATCAATATTATGATAACAAAAAACGCCATAAATGGGAATCCATTTATGGCGTTTTTATTATTTCAGATATTTCTTTTGAAAGTTTTCAAAGTCTGTTTTGAGGCAGACAGTGAAATCTGTCGAAATAACAGATAAAACAATAAAAATTGCCCAAAATATTACTGGGCTTTTTAAAAATAAAAAAGATATCACTGCTAATAATAAAGCTATCGTACACAGCGATAAAAACATAATAATATAAAATATTTTCATATTTTTCCTCCTTCTTCCAAATTTTATTCCAAATAATTTATAACATTAATTTCGTAATTAATCAAGTACAAAAACGCATGTTTCTGCTTTACAGAAAACTTTATATTTTATTAATCAACTTATCTCTTTGCAATAATAGACTTTTTGTAGACGTCCAAATGTTCGAGTGCAATACCTGTACCTTTTGCAACACAATAGAGTGGATCTTTTGCGACAATAGCTTTGACTCCAGTTCTTCTGAAAACGAGCTCTGTTAGATTTCTAAGCTGACTTGAACCACCGGTCATAATAATTCCGTTATCAATAATGTCTGCGGCCAACTCTGGTGGTGTATCTTGCAAGACATCTTTGATAGCCTTAATCATATCTTTAAGTTCTTTGGCAATTGCCTTTACTATTTCATTTGTTTTGATTTCTGTTGAACGTGGAAGTCCAGTCAAAAAGTCTCTTCCTTTTATAATTACATTTAATTCTTCTTCCATCGGCACAGCACTTCCTATTGTCATTTTTATTTGTTCGGCAGTTTTATCTCCGATTGCAAGATTAAAAGTTTTTTTAATATAATCTGCAATGGCTGCATCAATTTTATTTCCAGCACATTTTACAGACGTAGAAGCTACAATTCCACCAAGAGATATGACAGCAACATCTGTAGTTCCTCCACCAATATCTACAATCATGTGTCCAACAGGCTCATATATAGGAATACCGGCACCAATAGCAGCAAGAATAGGTTCCTTAACTACATAAGCGTTTTTAGCTCCAGCACGAATAGCAGCTTCAACCACAGCTCTCCTTTCAGTGGATGTAACTCCGGCAGGAACAGAAACCATAACTTCAGGTTTAAATATATTCCATTTGCCCAAAGCTTTATCTATGAAATATCTGAGCATTGCTTCTGTAACTCTGTAATCAGCGATGACACCGTCCTTCATTGGTCTGTAAGCAATAATACTGTCTGGGGTTTTCCCGATCATATTTTTTGCTTCTGCACCAACAGCCAATATTTTGTTATCTTGTTCTGAAATAGCAACAACTGAAGGTTCAAAAAGAACCACTCCTTTACCGGGAACAAATACGAGGGTATTTGCTGTTCCTAAGTCTATTCCTAATTTTCTGACAAAAAATGACATGATAAATGTTAAATTTAAAAGTTATAAAGTAAAAATTGAATTGAATTAATACAATTATATATTAGCTGTTTTTTGGTTAATTGCAAACTTACAAATTTTGCATACCATTTTTCCACTTAAAAACATTTACTATTATTATATATAGCTTATATGCTATAATTCTTTTTAATAATTAATTAATTTAATAAACACAAAATATGTCTAAATCAAAACAAAATAATAATTTACATGAGGCGGGTAAATTATCACGAATTGGAAATTTGATAATGCAACTTAGAGAAAGAAAAGGAATTACCCAATCTGCCTTTGGTGGTATGTTGAATACAACACAAAGTGTAATAGCACGTATTGAGAGCGGTGAACAGAACCTTACAACTGAAATGATTTCAAAGATAAGCGAAGTTTTGGGAAGTGAAATTGTGAACGTTTCAAAAGGAGCAATTAATTTTGAAATAGAAGGTGGAAATAAACTTAGCGGAACCGTTGTTACAAAAACATCAAAAAATGGTGCGATGGGTATTATTCCCGCAGCATTAATGAACAAGGGAAAAACGATTTTAAAAAATGTTCCCAAAATTGAAGAGGTTTATAGAATGATTGAGGTTCTTGAAAGCATTGGGGTTTCTATTAAATGGATAGGAAATGATTTAGAGATAGAGACTAAAAAAATCAACTTAAAAAACATCAACAAAGAATCGGCTGAGAGGACAAGAAGTGTAATAATGCTTATCGGACCTCTGGTTCATATTTTTAATAATTTTTCTCTTCCCCATTCTGGTGGTTGTAAGCTTGGAAACAGAACTGTGATACCCCATTTTTATGCACTTGAAAATTTTGGTATTGATATTAAAACCAACAATTACACGTATGAAATTTCCAATGAGAAATTAGCTCCTGCGGAATTTGCATTGTATGAATCCGGTGATACCGTTACTGAAAATGCAATTATGGCCGCTGCCCTTATTCCGGGAGAAACAATCATTAAATTCGCATCAGCAAATTATCAAGTCCAAGATTTATGTTTCTTTTTACAAGAGCTGGGTGTAAATATTGAAGGTGTTGGTACAACAACTTTAAAGATACACGGGGTTAAAGAAATTAACAAAAATATTACATATTATCTTGCTGAGGATCCAATTGATACAATGTTTTTTATTGCTGTCGCAGCTGTAACAAAATCAAGCATTACAATTGAGAGATGCCCTATAGATTTTTTAGAGATTGAATTACTCAAACTTAAAAAAATGGGTTTCAAATATAAAATATTAAAAAAATATAAAGCATTAAATAAGAAAACTAACTTAGTAGATATAAAAACATTTCCATCAGTACTTATGGCACTACATGATAAAATAGAATCCAGACCATACCCAGGACTCAATATAGACAACCTTCCTTTTTTTGCACTAATTGCCACTCAAGCCCAGGGCCAAACTATGATCCATGATTGGGTTTATGATAATAGAGCAATTCATTATAAAGAACTTGATAAATTGGGAGCTGATACTATCCTTGCAGATCCACATAGATTTTATGTTAATGGTAAAACTAAACTTAAACCAGCAGAAGTTATTTGCCCGCCGGCATTAAGACCAGCTGCAATTATTTTAATAGGAATGCTCGCAGCTGAAGGCAAATCAATACTTCGAAATGTGTATAGTATAAATCGAGGTTATGAAGATATAGCAAAAAGACTTAATTCTTTGGGAGCAAAAATAAAAATAATTAGTGATTAAATATATTAGATCAATAATATTTAAACAATGCGAATATTTGAAGTAATACCAATAGCTAAAGGCATAAACAAAGATACACTGTCCTATTTTTCAGGAAGTGATATTCCTATTGGTTCAATTATAAAAGTCCCATTAAGAAAAAGGATTGTTCCTGCTTTAGTTATAAATTCTAAAGATGTTCAAAGTTCAAAATCAGAAATCAAAAAATCAACATATTCTTTAAAAAAAATCACTAAAGTTAAATTCGCGAATTTATTAACAAAAAATTTTGTAGACGCTGTAAATGACACAGCTGGGTATTATGTTGGCACTGTTGGAGCTGTATTAAACTCACTCATACCAAAAACATTGTTTGAAAATATAGAAAAAATTAAGCTTTCTAATGATTCAGTGGAAAAAGTTAAATCACATACGAAAGCCGAAAAATTTGTCATACAATCACCTGATGAAGATAGGTATGCACAATACAAAAGCATTATCAGAGAAGATTTTGCCAAAAATTCATCTGTGTTTTTTTGTTTACCAACAATTCAAGACATAAAAAAAGCTAAAGAATCTCTCCAGAAAGGGATTGAGCCATATACTTTTGTCTTACACAGCTCAATGAACAAGAAAGATATTATAGAAACTGTGAATAAGATACTAGCCGAAAAACACCCGGTACTTATTATTGGGACAGGAGGTTATCTATCAATACCAAAAAATAATATTGGCACAATCATATTGGATAAAGAAAATTCACGCTCATATAAAGCACAGATTCGACCATATATAGATATAAGAAAATTCGCAGAAATTTTTTCAGTTAAAATTAATGCAAAAATTATATTTGGTGATTTACTACTTAGGACAGACACTATATGGAGACAAAAAAACGGGGAGCTTGTTGAGTTAGCAACTTTAAAATTTCGCTCACTTACAACTTCGTCTCAAGAAATAATAGACATGAAATCAGTCCAAAAAGAATCAACTAAAACTGAAAATGCAAAATCATTTAAAATATTAAGCGATAGTCTAGAACAACAAGTTAAAGAAAACGTAAAAAATAACGAGCATATGTACATTTTTACCGGAAGAAGAGGTCTTTCCCCTTCCACAGTATGCGCCGATTGCGGAAATATTGTTAAATGTAATTCTTGTGGTGCTCACACAGTACTCCATAAATCCACTTCAGAAAATTTTTTCCTATGTCATAAATGTGGTGAAAGAAGATCGGCTTTGGAAAAGTGTTCACACTGTGGTGGCTGGAGACTCACTACACTTGGGATAGGTTCAGAAATGGTGGAGCAAAAAATCAAAGAGCTTTGTCCAAACTCACATATTTTTAGAATTGATGCTGATGCAACACCAACACATAATAGAGCGCTGCTAGTTGCTGCAAAATTTTATGATTCACCAGGAGGTATATTGATAGGAACTGAAATGGCCCTTCTGTATCTTGTTGGAAAAATTGAAAATAGCGCCGTTGTTTCTATTGATTCTTTTTTTTCAATTCCTGATTTTAGAATTAATGAGAGAATCTTAAATATACTACTAAAAATCCGCTCGATAACAGACAAAAAGTTTATTATCCAAACCAGAGATATCTTACAAAAAGTTTTTGATTATGCTGTAAAAGGAAACCTTGTAGATTTTTACCGTGAAGAAATCAGTGATAGAGAAAAACTTCATTTTCCACCATTTGCGACACTTATAAAAATATCCATAACCGGTGATAAAAATAAAGTACTTGAAATGGGCGAAAACATACAAAAAATAATTGGTCCTCACAATATAGACATTTTTCCCGCATTTATTCCACAATCTAAGGGAAAATATGCAGTAAATGGAATAATTAAAATTCCAAATGGAAAGTGGCCAGATAATGAATTACGTAATAAATTTAAATTGCTTCCGATGGATGTACTAGTAAATGTAGATCCGGATTCTTTAATTTAATATATTCTAATATAATTGAAAATTTACTTTATTTCCAAATCTCAAATCAATAAATTTAATTTTTTTCAAAGATTCTGTGTCATTTTTTATATAATTACTAGTGACTAAGGCTTGAAGATTTACTAATTGAGACTGAAAGCTTTTGTTATCATTCATTAAAATTTTACCTTTACTTGAAATATAAATTTCATATTCATGCTCATCTAATACATTAAAATATATCGGTGTAAAGGAGATTCTTTTAAGTGTGCCATACAAATCTGATATATTTTTAAAATTTGATTTAATATAATAACTTCCGATTGGGTTATTATCTGTAATTAAACCCAAATATTTGGGCATTGTATCATTCGAAAAAGTTGGTGCTTCATTAAATATAAAACCACCTGAATCCATAAAATAACAATTACCAATATTTGACGGAATACCTTTACACCATAAGTTTGTAGGCTGTCTTTCAGTAACAACTACGACGATCTTATCTATGCTTTTAAATTCAATCTTAACTGAATTAATTTCTAAATAATTGTTTAAAATATTATTTTTAATTTCAGTTTGACGCAACAAAAAAATATTACTTGTTGGTATTATATTTAAATAATTTTTATTTATTTCAGTATCAACAATATTTAAAACATTTTCACTAGAAACAGATAAATTTCCAGAAACTTTTATATCTTTTATACGCACTTCTTTTGTAGTTAAACCTAAAATACATAATGAAATAAAAAATAATACAAATATAGAACAAATAACAATCTTTTTTCTAAGACTTGCGTGACGCTTCTTGCGTAATGTTGTACTTATGTTTGATCTTGAATGCATGTCTTAGTTATTATACTAAATTTTAGTTTATTTAATACAAAAGGACGGCCACTCCATGGCCGTCCTTTTGATTTTAAATTTTCTTCCCAATATATTCCTTTCCTCCCATATATTTTCTTAGTGCCTCAGGAACTTTTACGCTTCCATCTACCTGTTGATTATTTTCAAGTATTGCAATAATTATTCTTGGAGTTGCTATCGCGGTATTATTTAAAGAGTGAACAAACCTCATCTTTCCATCTGCATCCTTATATCTGATATTTAATCTTCTCGTCTGAAAATCGTGAAAATATGAACAAGAATGTGACTCTCTGTATTTTTGTTGAGAAGGAATCCATACTTCAATATCATATTTCTTAACTTGTCCAAGGCCCAAATCTCCACCACAGTTTACAACGATATGATATGGAATTTCCATTGCTTGTAATATTCCCTCGGCGTTTAAAAGTAATTCTTCATGATATTTAACAGAAGCCTCATGTGATGCTTCACAGAGTATAACTTGTTCAAACTTGTAAAATTCATGGACTCTCATTATACCTTTTGTATCTTTACTATAACTTCCTGCTTCTCTTCTAAAACATGGAGAAAATGCAAGAACTTTCTTTGGCAATTCTTCTATCTTTAAGGTTTTATCACCAAAATAACTCATAGTTGCTACTTCAGCCGTCCCAGCCAAATAATCGCTATCTTGTGTTCTGTATATTTCATCTTCTGCCTGTGGTAAATATCCCGTTCCTAAAAGCGCTTCTCTTTTTACCAATGATGGAACAATCATCAATGAATAATCTGGATGATTTTGTCTAAATAAATCTATAGATAGTTGCCAAATTGCAAATTCAATTTCAGCTCCTTCATTTTTCAAAAAATATCCGCGAAAACCAGCCACCTTAGTGCCTGTTTCAAAATCAGCGAGATCCAACTTTTCCATAAGTTCAACATGGTCTTTAGGTGTAAACTCCATTTTAGGAATTTCTCCCCAAACTTTCACTTCTTTATTGGACTCATCTGTATCTCCGTCAGGAACAGAAACATCGGGCACGTTCGGAACTTGAAGCATCTGTGCTTGCCACTCTTTCATTACTTCTTTAAGTTTTTCTTCTTCTTTCTGTAAATCTTCTTTTACAATTTTCATTTGAGCTATAAGCTCAACTTTTTGGCCAGCATCTTTCAATTGTGGTAAACGGGTCGAAACTTCATTTTGTTCTGCTCTCTTTGCTTCTATTATAGTTAAGAGTTCTTTTCTTTTGTCATCTGTCTGTATAAGTAAAGTTGGATCAAACTTGATATGTTTTTTTTGCGCTCCTGCAATAATTAGTTCTTTATTTTCTCTTATGAATTTTATATCTAACATATGATAAGTTTAAAAGTTATAAAGTTAAAAGTTATAAAGTAAAACACACATAAAAACTTTCGTTTAATAATAACAGATGATAGAATAAACGACAATGTTAAAAAACTTTGAAATTGAAATACTGGTCGGTGAAAATATTCCAGAAATGTTACGAGAAATCGCCGACCCTCCAGAAAAACTTTATATCAAAGGTACACTTCCATCATCTGATACAAAAATCCTTACTGTTGTCGGTTCCCGCAAATATACTCAGTACGGCAAGGATGTTTGTGAAAAACTCATCTCAGGTCTTCGCGGATACAATATATGTATAGTATCGGGTTTAGCTCTTGGAATAGACGGGATCGCTCATAAAGCCGCCCTAGACGCAGGTTTAAAGACGATTGCGGTTCCTGGTTCAGGACTAGATGAATCTGTCCTCTACCCGAGCACACACAGACAGCTCGCCGAAAAAATCCTCGAAGCTCGCGGAGCCCTCATTTCAGAATTTGAACCAAAATTCCGCGCAACTCCATATAGCTTTCCACAAAGAAACAGAATAATGGCTGGAATGTCGCATGCTGTGCTTGTAATAGAAGCTGAAATAAAATCCGGCACACTTATCACTTCAAAATTTGCGACAGAATACAATCGCGATGTTCTCACGGTTCCAGGTTCAATATTTTCAAAAAATTCTGAGGGACCAAATATGCTTATTCGTCTTGGAGCAACACCTGTGCGAAGTAGTGAAGATATTCTTGAGGCACTCGGATTCAAAATCAATGATGTGCCTCAAAACTTAGAATTAAAATATTCTGATTGTTCAGAAGAAGAATTGCTTGTAATAAAAATATTAAACGAACCAATAGAAAAAGATGAACTCATCCGCGCACTCAAAATGCCGGTATCAAAAGCTTCCACAATAATTTCAATAATGGAAATTAAAGGTTTGATTAAAGAAAGTATGGGAGAAATCCGATTAATCTAATTATATTCCTCTTTTATATACTTATATAAACGTACGACTGATGAAGTAC
>CAZPLP010000004.1:0-9072 GCA_964587695.1 uncultured Candidatus Saccharibacteria bacterium
AATATGATAGAAATAATAACAACGTCTCTATTTGTATTTTCTTCAATATATGGAGGAGCTACAATAGATTCAAATACAGTATCAACGACAACAGCACCTGGTGCTTCGTCAAAGATAGAGGAACATGCAACAATTAGTATTCCGACAAGTAAAGAATTGGAAAAGAAAGCGAAAGCTTATTTTATAAATAACCCTATACTTGTTGATATAGCTAGATGTGAATCAAATTTCAGGCAGTTAGATAAGAATGGTAATATTTTACGTGGTAAAATTAATAAAGGCGATTTAGGCCTTATGCAGATAAATGAATATTATCACGCTGACGCAGCTAAAGATCTCGGACTTGATCTAACTACAGTTGAAGGAAATATGGCATACGCGAAATACCTGTTTAATAAAGAAGGTACTCAACCA
The DNA here is from genome assembly GCA_964587695.1 of uncultured Candidatus Saccharibacteria bacterium. Taxonomy (GTDB): domain Bacteria; phylum Patescibacteriota; class Minisyncoccia; order Phycocordibacterales; family GWA1-40-21; genus Bog-1340. The sequence goes on from CAZPLP010000004.1 coordinate 415, forward strand.
TGGATTTCATCATCAAAATGTTGGAACCAAACCGGAGAATTAGTAGCCTTAAATAAATAATTAAAAAAACCGCATCTGTGCGGTTTTTTTAATTATTAATCAAATCTTAAATTAGTTTTGCGTTGCTTTTGTAAAACAAGCCGAGACTATCTTGAAAGGGTATTAATTCTTACATATAGATATATTAATATTTGATAATAATTAATATGCTATATTCAATTACATATTATTCAATAGTGAGTAAACAGCAACTACATATTTGTATATATACTTGCCAAAATATACTGGAAGATGCGTGGGGAGTAGTGGTTTAGGTTATTATGTATATGTCGCACAATATATCTTTGCGACACGGCTAGCATATACAATTCCTTTTATTAACTAATAAAAGTTTACTCGCCAATAGCTATTCATTCTTAATCTTTCATAATATTATAGTGTGGAAAATTTATATCAAATATATATTTATTAACTTCCCTATAATTGCATAACGGTTAAATTATTTAAATCTATATTTATATAAATATAGAAAATTAGCAAAATATCTAGAAAAGCAAAAAAGGCCTATTCAGGCTTTTTTTGCTTAAAATTCGGTAAAATTTGTATTTTAGGTGATACAAACCATCAACTAAATACCAAGTGACGTCATTCCGGACTGTATAATCTTCCACAAAAAGCCGACAACAAAATGATCCCAGAAATAAATACATGGAGCGGCTAAATAATTAGCCCATATTTTTGAAACAAAATCCCAAGCTGAATTTAAATTAGCTTTAACTGTAGGGCCGTTGAGAATATCTCCAACATTAAAACCAAAATAACCTAAAACAATAAGCGCGATAACTATAACAATAATAGTTTTAATTAATCCTTTATTATTCATATTGAATTTTAAAATTATATTAAGCACATTATTCCAATGCATAATACATTTTCTAATAATTTTATTTGATTAAACGACTTATATATATTTTACCATTATTCTTATAGATATTGCAAAGGGTCTAAATATGCGCGTAAATCTGCAACTGGCATTGTATAAGTACCCTTACATACCGTACTTTTTCTACTCATAATTTTAACACCCTGTGTGGCATAAACACCAAAATGCAGATGAGGCCCGGTACTAAAGCCCGTATTTCCAGAATATCCTATAGTATCACCTGTAAATATATTCTGGCCAGCCGAAACTTTTATCAAAGAAAGGTGACCATAAAGAGTAGATAAACCATTATAGTGTTCAACAAGAACCCATTGACCAAAAGAAGCTCCAGGGCAAACTGTATCCGTATTACCAGTCCCCTTTACTGTACCACTTAAAGCAGATTTAATTTTAGTACCTATAGAAGCTGCAAAATCAACACCATTATGACCTTGGCCATTATAAGCATTTGTAGTCTTAGAAAAATCAGTCACACCAAACTTTTGTGTAATTCTAATAACATCAAGCGGCCATGATAAAATACCTTGTCCAATCGCTGGAATACTATTTTGATCGATGGCAAATTTCAGTTCTGATTCAAACTGTATAAGTTCTTTATCAAATGAGTCTGCTAATGCTTTTTTATCAGCAAGCATTATTTTATAATTAGCTTCAGAATTTTTAGTATCGGAAAGTAATTTACTTTTCTCTTTTTTTGAAATATCTAATAACTTTTTTTTATCAATCAGATTTGATTGTAATTTTAATAAATCGATTTTTTTCTGCTCTGCTTCGACTTTATTATTTTCTAATATAATTTTTGTATTTTTTGTTTCTGATATTTTTTCTCTTATCTGGTTTTGTATAATATATATATTTTGCTCTTCATTCCAAAATTCAGAAAGATTATTATATGCTAAAAGATTTTCTAAAAATGATGAAGTATCATATTTGTTTACCTGATTTAGTAAAAGAGTTATTGCTTTTGTGTTTTTATCTATAACCAACACGTCTTTATCAATATTTATTGATAATTCTTCAATCTGAAGCTGTGTTGAATCAATATTACTTTGTGTAAGTTTTATATCTAAAGTATTTTTATTGATAGTTGCGGTTAATAACTTAATTGTGTTATTTAAAGAAACAGATTGGTCACCTAAGTCTTTTAATTGTTTTTCGTAAGCAGCAATATCTTTTTCTAACTGTGCTCTAACATCAGTGGTATTTTGTATTTTTGTTTTTATCTCATCAAGAGTTGCCGAATATATGTGATTAAAACTCAAACTAAAAGTAAAAGTAATTAATATTACAAATTTTAATACTCTTGATTTATTACATTTATTTTTAATAAAAAACATTAGGATTATAATAAGTCAATGGCAGCTTTAATTCTTTTTTCTGATTCTGATTTGTCTAGGATATATAATAAAGTAAAAGGGTCAGGAGATTTCTCCTTTCCAGACAAAACAACTCGAAGTGGCCAGAGGACATTCCCCTTCCCTTTTTCGTCTGCCAATTTCATCAAATTTTCTTTAAGATAATCTGAGGTGAAATCTGAATTAGCAGTTTTTTGCAAAATTGCTAAAGTTAAAGATAAATTTTCTTTTGCTTGTTCCATTGTGCCTCCCTTTTTCCAGACAATCATTTCTTTCGACAATATAGGCATTTCAAAAAAATACTGGATATCTCCATCCGTAACCATTTTATCAATATCAGAATAAACATTTATTCTTTCAACTACTGTGCTGCATATTTTATTTATTATCTCTGAATCTTGGCAATTATTTGGAAATCTATTTTGTATTTCTTTCATTATTACTTCCTTAGGTAATAGCTTCAAATATTCTTTATTAAACCAATGAAGTTTTTGCTGATTAAAAATAGCTCCGCCTTTTTGAACTCTTTGTATATCAAATTTTTCTATCAAATCATCCATGGACATTATTTCAATATCTCCTCCGGGATTCCACCCGACCATGGACAGGAAATTAACAAAGGCCTCAGGAATATAGCCCGCTTTTTCATAATATTTTACAGATGTCATTTCTCCATGAATTCTTTTTGAAAGTTTTGCTCTGTCTTCTGCAAGCATAAGTGGTAAATGAGCATAAACAGGTACTGGTGCACCAATAGCTTCTTGTATAAGAATATGCCTAGGTGTATTTGATATATGATCTTCACCACGAATTATATGCGTCACTCCCATTTCAAAATCATCGATAACAACTACCAAATGAAATACTGGTTCATCAAAACTTTTAGCTATGACAAAATCTCCAAGATCTGTTGTATCAAATTCTATTTCTCCACGAACTAGATCATTAAACTTTACTTTTTTATTTGGATTTCTAAATCTGATAACTTCAGCTCTTCGCCCAGCTTCTTTAACTTCTTCTTTAGAAATATACGCCTTATCTTCAGCAATAAGTTTCTCTAAATATTTTTTATATACATTTCCCCTTTCAGATTGGCGATATAATTCATCATAAGAAAAATCAAGCCATTTCATACCACTCAAAATATCCTCTTCATATTCTTTTTTTGATCTCTCTTTATCTGTATCTTCTATCCTTAATATAAATTTGCCATTATGTTGTTTTGCAAAAATATAATTAAATAAGGCAACTCTTGCGCTTCCAACATGAAAAAGACCTGTTGGGCTTGGGGCAAATCTAACAACTATGTTTCCATCAATATTATTATTTTTCATGTTGCAAACCTATTTTAATTATTTCACGTGCTATCAAATCTGATGCATCTGTCTTTATAAAACTCTTGGCACCATCTTTCATTTTTTGAGTTAAATTTTTGTCATCGATAATTCTAGATATTTCAGACAATAAAATATTAGGGGAGAGATTTGATTCTTCAATAATTATAGCACCGCCAGACTTCGCATAATTATAAGCATTTTGTCGTTGATGGTCTCCATTTGTATCTGTTATGGGAATAATAATACTTGGAACTCCCCAGTAAGCAATTTCAAAAATTGCTGATCCTGCTCTTGATATTATTAAATTTGAAGCACCGGCCGCCATACTCATGTTTAAATTATCTAAATAATCAAAAATTTTATATCTATATTTATATTTATTTTCTGTTAATACAACTTCTGCGGTTCCTTTAACTTCTGAAATGTTTGCTTTTCCTGTCTGGTGTAAAATATAATATTTTTCTACAAGATTTGGCAATATGCTAAGAACTTGATCATTTATAATTCTTGCACCAAGCGAACCACCCAAAATAAGTATTACGGGAATATTTTCGGTTAAATTTAAAAATTCTTTTGCTTTATCATTTGATACAATCATTTGTATGTTTTTCCTAACAGGGTTACCAGTAATCGCAACTTTATCTGCATCAAAATATTTTGCTGCTTCTGGATAAGAGACTGCGATTCTTTTTGCAAATTTTGATGACCAAAGGTTTGTTCTTCCCGGCGCGCTATCCGACTCGTGTATAACTACAGGAATCCTAAGTAATTTAGCTGCTACTAAAATTGGGAAACTTGAATATCCTCCTTTGCTAAATATAACGTCTGGATAAATATTAAACACTTTAATTATTGCTTCTAATGTTCCCCAAAAGGTTTTAAAAGCATCAATTAAATTTAATATTGAAAAATATCTTCTCGCCTTCCCTGCTGAAATATTTATATATTCTATGCTATTTTCCATCAACATATCTGCGTCCTGCAAAGAATCAGACATATAATAAAGTTTAACAGGAAGAAGTTTTTCTTCTTTTACAACTTTGTTTATTGCTTCAGATACAGCGATTAGAGGGTAAAAATGACCACCAGTACCTCCACCTGTTAAAAGTATTTTCATTTACTAATTATTTTAAATAATTTAAAGCTGTAGGCGACTTTATCCGTACAACTTTTAAACTGTTAATTAAATCTTAAAATCTTTTCCAAACTTTGATACATTTAAAACTATTCCTATTTGAACCAAAACCATTAACATTGCTGTACCTCCCTGACTAAAAAATGCCAGTGGCAAGCCTGAAAATGGTATTATCCCGAGGACTGAAGCTATATTTGTAAAAGACTGGAGTATTGTAAGTATAACAATTCCTATGACCAAAAGTCCACCGAAAGTATCGGGCGATCTAATTGCAATCCTAAAACCTCTAAAAACAAAAAATAAAAAAATTAATATGACTGAAACACAACCAATAAATCCAACTTCCTCAGCTAATACGGCAAATATTGTATCACTTATAGATTCAGGCAGAAAATTAAATTTTTGTATACTTTGTCCTAATCCTTTACCAAAAAATTGACCAGAGCCAATAGCAATTAAAGACTGTTGTATTTGATAACCAGAAGTTTGTGAATTTGCAGCAGGATTAAAATAGGTTTGTATCCTAGACATAATGTATGGCCTAGTCAAAGCTAAAATGGCTAAACCTGCAAATGCTAAAAAGATTAGTCCAATAATATATCTCTTTCTGCCGCCAGCTACAAAAAACATTCCAACACAAGTAGCACAAAGTATAATAAAAGAATCGGTGTCAGGTTGACTTAAAAGCAAAAGTGCTAAAATTCCAATAAGAATAATTAAGGGCAAAAAACCAAATTTAAAAGTGGAAACTTTTTCTTTTACTGATGATAGCCATGCGGCCCAATAAATAATAAAACCGAGGTTTAAAACCGCAACTGGTTGAAAAGAAAAACCGAAAACAGAAATCCATCTTCTAGCAACGGTGTTAAAATTTGTTCCTATGCCAGGTACAAAAACTAATATAGCTAAAATTATTGATGCAATTAAAATCAGCAATGCATATGATTTATAAATCTTATAATTAATTTTTGAAAATACAAAACAAAAAATTAATCCTAAAACGACACCGAAAAATATTTGTTTGGATGTCACTGAAGCAAACTGTGCACTATCTTTTGCCAATATTCCCATAGACGCAGAAATAAAAGTAATAAAACCTATAATCAAAAGTATGATTACCGTTCCTAAAAAAACTTTATCTATTCCTTTGCTATTTGAGGACACTTTAAATGATTTTAAAAATTATTAATTATGACTTAATTTTTATTACGTTAACCACACAATTTAAAACTTAATTAATGCGAGAATAACACCAAATATCGCGCAAACAAGACTAACAATCCAATATCTCATAGTAACTTTATACGCTGGCCAACCGATAGCTTCGAAATGATGGTGCAGCGGAGCAACAAGGAAAACTTTTTTACCATTCCTAAATTTCTTAGAAATTATTTGTATAATTACTGAAAACGAAGTAACAACAAGTGGCAACGCTATTATAGGAAGTACTGCGATCCCTCTGCCTTCACCCATAGAATCTGTCATAAAAGCAACTATTGCAAGAGTTATTGTAAGTGCCATACTTCCAGTCTCAGTCATATAAAATCTAGCGGGTGGAATATTGAACCACAAAAATGCAAGAATGGAACCGACTATAACCGTACAAAAAGCTGCCAAATTAATTTGATTTTGGAAAAAAGCAATTCCTGCGTATGCCGAAAAAATAGATGCAAAAACACCACCAGATAAACCATCGATTCCATCTATAACACCCCCAGAATAAATAAATAAGGTGATTAAAATAAAAACTGGAATAAAATATAAACCAAAGTTTACACTTCCAATAAATGGCACGCTTATCGTATTTACATCTAATTTAAAATAAAACCAAAGTGCAATTAAAAATGAAATAATCGCGACAAAAAATAATCTTTTTTTAAGTGACAAACCACCTGCATAATTTCCGCCAATACCTTTAATTTCTAAATAATCATCTATCAAACCAACAAAAGCACCTAAAATCAGCACGCAAAGAGGTATCCATGTTTGGTCTCTGCTCAAAAAATCTAATTTTGAAAATATTCCACCTGGAAATATTTGAGCTAATACCCAAAATACCAATGTTGTTATAAAAACGGAAGCCCATATGACTATACCTCCCATTCTTGGAGTACTTACTTCCCTTTCTGCATGTAAACTATTGAAAATCGGTGTGCCTCCTCCATCTATTGATACTGTTTTAACCTTCTTTTTCCATAATTTATATTTGTATAAATATTTTGTAACAATCGGAGAAAAAAACATACCTATGATAAAAGCCACGATTGAAGGCAAAATTACTTTGATTAAATCTATTTGCATATTTGTATTATAAAATTATTTATCAAAAAAAACCAGTGAAATTATTCTGACAATTTTTCTAGAGTTATTTTTGCAAGTTTAACGACATCCTCAAACCTACCATCGATACTTGAGCCCAAAACGACTATTATTACTGGGTGCATAAAACCTGCATCGAATACAACCGCCACATTTCCTCCTGCTAGATTTGTAAAACCAGTTTTTGACACAATTACTCCAGGAATCTGGTTTATTGCTGTATTTGTATTTACAGCAAAATGTGTAAGATTACTATCTGAAATAAAACTCTCTTGTTGTTTACTTGTATTTGATACCAAACTTAAATTATCTTTTATAATCTTATCTAGAAGTACAGAGACATCATAAGCTGAACTGTAAGCGCCGCTCATAATATTATCTATATCTAGACCAGTTTCATTTATAAAAATAGTATCTTTTAGACCCATGAAGTCGGCTCTTTCATTCATTATTTTAATAGTATTTTTATTGTTTACAGCTTGATAATAATCAAGGACTGAGACAATGGCATGCATGCCGTCATTTGATGAGGTTATTAAAGTAAAGTCCAGCAAATCTTTTAATTTCCATTTTTCTCCAACAAATAAACCACTGTTACCTTCTAAAAGAAGATCGTCTTTTGTAATTGTAACCTCAGTGGTTTCTGGCATAATATCAAATACAACCAAGCCTGACATTAGTTTTGTTATTGAAGCCAAAGGCAACTTAAGATGTTCGTCTTTAGAAAAAATTACCTTTTTTTTCAAAATATCATAAACATAAAATGATTTAGCTTTTATACTATCAATAATTGGCTGATAATCTATCTTCTTTTTTTCTTGTATTTGAGCAATTTTTATATTAACTTCTTTTCTTTCATTACTATAAAATATAAACAGCGAAAAAATAATGACTACAAATATTGTAGCAATTATTAATAGTTTATTTTCTTTTAAAAAGTTTTTGCAATTCATTACAACTTTTCTTCTAAATCGTTATCTGTAATTTCAGAATTTGGATCATCAGATGAAGCGGCTTGTTCAAGTTTTTGCTCTTCGTCTATCTGGATTGATTGTGAATTTTTATAATTATTTATTTCATCTCTTACGCTGTTATAATCAGGCATATCATCAATTTTTGAGATACCCATAAAACTAAGCATTTCAAAAGTTGGTTTGTATAAGAAGCTTCTTTGGTCTTTCGGATTTTGAATTTTTTCAACCAAACCTCTTATCATTAAATTCCTCAAAATAAACGTTGATTGGACGCCTCTGATATAATCTATTTCTGCACGAGTGATCGGGCCTTGGTAAATAATTATAGAAAGAGTTTCAAGACCAGCTTTTCCTAAGTCACGAACAAGCTCTTCTTTTGTGAGCTTATCAATAATATTTGAAAATTCTTTTGAAGTTCCTAGAGTAACTTCATCTTCTTTGAACACCAAAATGATTCCACGACTTGATAAACTTGTTTCAAGATTTTTTAAAGCTGCAGAAATATTCTCTTCACCTTTCTCAAAGATTTGAGAAAGTTTTTTTATTGAAACAGGTTCACCTTTCCAAAAAAGTACCGCCTCCAATTTTTTTTCTA
>CAZPLP010000004.1:9172-24586 GCA_964587695.1 uncultured Candidatus Saccharibacteria bacterium
TTTATTGAAACAGGTTCACCTTTCCAAAAAAGTACCGCCTCCAATTTTTTTTCTAAATTATCATTTTGCATTTGTATTATTTATTGAATTTTTTAATAAGCTAAAACTACAAAATACTCACTAATATGTCGGCAATTCAACAGATTTAGTTTCCATCTGAATATCATCAAACTTTTCTCTCTGATTGACCTCTATTATACCTTGTTTTACGAGCTCAAGCATAGCTAAAAAGCTTACTATAACATTTACTTTCTCCGCTTTACCCATACCTGAAAAATCTTTAAAGCTCATTTTAAGCGATGACTGAACTCTCTTTGTGAGATTAATAATCATATCCTCAAGACTGATTATTTTAGATACTTTAATTTTAGGTTTGACTTCAAATTTTGGTAAATTCTTAATAACTTCAAAAATGGCTTTTGATATATTTTCTGTATTCATATCATCACTTGGTGAAAATACAGGTTCCACCTTTCTTGCATTTGGAAAAAAAATAATTTTCTTACCAAAAACATTTTTAATATTTACACTAAGCTCCTTAATCTTTCTATAAATCTTCAACTTCAATTCCAAATCCCTCATATCTGTCTGTTCTTCCTCTGAAAGATTGAGTGATGGAATCAAAGAGCGGGATTTGATAAGCAAAAGAGTCGAAGCAATAACCAAAAATTCAGATGTGTCTTTTATCGAATACGCTTCCCTATTCTGTAAATATGAAATGAAATCATCTGTAACTTTTGCGAGCGATACATCATTTATCAGAAGCTTTCTTTTTTCAATAAGAGAAAGTAGCAGGTCTAGTGGCCCTTCAAATACTTCTGTTTTTATTTTGAATGATTCTTCTGACATATTATTCTGTATCTATTTTAACTAAATTTAATTTTTCATTTTTATGTAAATTATTATATGCAGCAATATTATCTGAAAAATCATGACTAGTACCAAAAACTAAGGGTATAATTTTTTGTTCAATATTTTTTTTGTTACTTGTTACAGTATTTAGTGTTGAATTTTCTCTTTCATTACCCATTGCAAAATTCATTTTTGACTTATCTGTAACAACATATTTTATCAAAGATTCGGCAGCTTTTATTGGATGTGAAAAATCTTTAGATGAATTTATTAATTTTTCTACTTTGCCCACTTCTTTATGTAAGGAAGGATCATTAAATTCTTTACCTTCTGCTGGTAAAATATTTATATTACCATCTACATATTCTTTCATCTCAGCACCAAAATACAAGTAAAATAAATCTTCACCACCATCTTTCTCAACATTTTTACAAAATTCTTCTATCTCAGCTTTATTTTTATTAAATTCTCCCTTTTCTTTATTATTCATTTTGGGAAGTTTATTCTTAAAATCATCCTCTAAGCTTTTTAGTTTTTTACTAAATAGATGATATATCAAGGCTACGCCCGGGCCATCAAATCCTTTATCTTGATTAAAAAATAAATTATTAAGTTTTTTATAACAATCTTTATCTGGTTTTATTTCATCTACTTCATCAGCTTTGTTTTTATAACTTTGTACTACGGAATAAGACTCAGCAGTAACACCTTCAGAAAAAACATTAATTTTACCTTTATTTATTTTTGAAATTATATTCAAAATTTTTTCAACCTTTTTTTGGCTATCAATAACTTCTTTTGTATCTTTTTGGCTAGCTTCTGTCCCCGGCCTATAATGTACTTGGCCTATGTGGTAGACATATTTGTGTGAATTTTTTGAATATATATCAACAGAAACATTTGATTCAGTGCTATTTTTTATCTTTTCTAAACTCATTCCAGTATCTTGATTTACAAGATTATTATCTATTGTTTTTTTATGCTCTAAAGCACCAATAAAGCCTGCGAATGTAAATATTAAAGCACCTGCACTTCTCATTAATGTTTCTCTAGTTCTACTTTTAGCATGAGAAAATATAGATTGAATATCTGAAGGCAAAACTAATGTGTTATCACTATAAATTTTTTCAACAACTTTTATACGTTCCGCACCTTCTCTTTTAATTATTTCTTTTTTTTCTTTATTAGTTAATGGTTTATCACCATTTATACCTAGAGATTCTCTTATCTTTTTTATTTTTTCTTTATCATAATTTACTGGAAATTTTTCTTTCCCCAGTTCTTGTCTCTCTCCTGACACAGACTTAAAATCAATAGGTTTTTCTGTATTGTTATCATTTGATTCTTCAAATGCTTCTGTTTTGATTTTGAATGATTCTTCTGACATTTTATTCTATATCTATTTTAATTAAATTAAATTTTTCATCACTTACTTATCTCATTTTTACTATTTCTATAATATCACTGCTTATTTTAATATTCACTTAATATCTATTATGGTATTGGCAATAACACCATAATACTATCTTAACCCCATCTAAAATCTTCAATAAACTTACACACCTTCTTACCATATGGTGTTATCGAATGTTCCACATTATTCCCAATATTCTTTTTATAAACAAGACCCGCCCTCGCCAATCTAGATGCGTGTTCTGCCAATGTTTGATAGTTACAATCTAGGTTTTCACATATCTGATCGAGGGTAAGTCTTTGTTTTTCATAAACAAGCATCAACATATCAATCCTTCGATGGTTTGATATTCCTTTAAAATGTTTCTCAAGTTGTCTTGAGGATTTTATTTTATGATTTTTGTTTTGATTAAGATTCATTTTTCATCTAGCATTATGGTATTAGCAATAATACCATAATATTTAATCTACTGACTACTAATTATATTAAATAATTTTATTTCTTAGTATATTAATTTCTTAATTTTGCATATTTATAAACATCAATGATTTTATCATCCTTTAAATATGACTTTCTTGCTATCCCTTCAAGCTTAAAACCATTTTTTTCTAAAACTCTTTGAGAACCTTTATTCCATGGGAAAACGTTTGATTCAATTCTATTGATTTTTTTGAACTTTTTAAATATATAATTCAAAAAAATTTTAACTGCATCTGACATGATTCCTTTTCCCCAATATTTTTCTCCAAGCCAATATCCAAAACCAATTGTGAATGGTCTTTTTATATCTATTTCTCCACCAACTGTTCCTGCAACTTTTCCATCAATATCAATTACAAAACCGGTTATTGGTCCAGTTTTATTTTTCTTTAAACATAAATTTACCCATTTCTTTGCCTCTTCAAGCGTATACGGATGTGGAAAACCTTGAAACATGTTTTTTGCAATTTTTTTATTGCTTGCACTTTCAACAAGCGAAAGTTCATCCCCTTTTCTGTAAAGTCTCAAAATAAACCCGTGTCCTTTTAATATTATTTCTTTATTTTTCACTTTTTTTGTTTAATATCCGTTCTCATCTTTTTCCAATCTTTCATCTATTCTACCCATGTCTCTTGGGAACATTGTTGCTTGGCGAATATTTGTTAAATTTAGAAATTGCATTGTAATTCTTTCTGCTCCAAAGGCAAAACCTCCTTCTGGTGGAACTCCATATTTAAAAGCTTGTAAAAACATAGAAATATTTTTTGGATCAAGTTCCCAAATTTTCACATGTTCTTCAAGTTGCTTAAAATCATTTATACGTCGTCCACCACTTAAAAGTTCGCGTCCTCTACAAATCAAGTCAACACCTTCATTATATTCTGGGTCTTTTGGATCAGGGTAGACATAGAAAGGTTTTTTTCTAGTTGGGAAACCGTAAACAAACACAAAATCTGATCCTGTTTCTTTTTTAAATATTTCACAAATTTCGATTTCATCTTGCGAAGAAAGGTCTTTGTCTCCTCTATTATCTCTACCATAAACTTCAAATATTTTTTGTTGTGATTCGCGCAGTGAAATAACAGGTGTCTTCTCTATCATTTTGGGAAGTTCAGCACCAAGTATTTTTAATTGCTCAGAATTTCTTTCTTGTATTTGTTCCAAAATATATCTAATAGTTTTTTCTGCCATATCTTTTACATCAGTCCAAGAATCAATAAAACTCATTTCGGCATCGAGGGATACAATTTCTGTAAGATGTCTTGTTGTTACACTTGGCTCAGCACGAAAAATTTTATTAACGGAAAAACATCTTTCAAAAGCACTCATCACAATTTGTTTATAAAGCTGAGGAGATTGAGTTAAATAAGCTGATTTATTAAAATAACCTATCTTAAAAACTTCAGCACCACCTTCTGCTGTTGCCGGTACTATACATGGAGCTTGAAATTCAAAAAATTTTTCACTTTTCATTATTTCTCTAAAACTATCTATTACAGTTTCCTGAATTTTAAATATAGCTTGAATTTTAGGCTGTCTTAAAGTCAAAGCCCTATTATCTAGCTCAGTGGTAAGATCAAGATTAAATCCATCGAGAGACATATCAAAAGGCAAAGAAGCTGCTTCAGCTAAAATAGTAATTTTTAATATTTCTAATTCAATATTACCATTTAAAATTCCTACTTTACGATTTCTTTCTGGACGTTCATTAACTTTTCCTGTAACCTCCACAACAAACTCCTGACGTAACTTTTTTCCTTGTTCAAGTGCCTCTGTTTGATTTGGCAAAATGACACCTTGCACAATTCCAGTCATATCACGGAAATCTAAAAAAATCATTTTTCCTTGATCACGTCTAACATCCACCCATCCACAGATTTTTACTTCTTCTCCGACTTTCTTATTTAATTCGTTTATGTATGTTCTCATTGATTTTATTATGAGCTGTTGCGAATTTTAAAATCATGACCCTGTGTAGTGGCTTGTTTTGCAAAACAAGCCTTCTAATCTGTTGAAAAATTTTTTAAATAAAAAATTTTTCAACAGATTACTACACGGGGTTTATAAAATATAATCGCTTCGCTCTTTATTTTATTAAAAATCGCCCTCGCAAGAACCGAAATATTATTTCGATTTTTGCGAGGGCGAACGAGTTCGCGGTGCCACCTCACTTTTTTCTCGTATGGAGTTCTACTCACCCGAAGGTTTTCTTCTCCAAGCATGGCCGATCTTTATGATTTAGGCCGAAGTCGTGTTTGCGACATCATTGCTTATGTTTATATATTACAACTAATAATGAAATAAACAAGACTGAAAATCTTGTTTATTTATAACCTTTTGCCTGTATATTAAATGCCTTGTAATATCTCCCTTTTAATTTTACTAGTTCGGCATGATTACCACTTTCTACAATCTCACCTTTATCTAAAACATATATTCTATCTGCATTTCTGACTGTAGAAAATCTATGAGAAATTATTATAACCGTTTTACCTACAAAGAAATTGTAAATCTTTCCAAAAATTTCTGCTTCAGAAACAGCATCTATAGAAGCGGTCGGTTCATCAAATACAACAACTGGTGAATTCCTGTAGAAAAATCTTGCTATGGCTATCTTTTGCCACTGTCCTGTACTAGGACGTGTTCCGCCTTTATATTTCTCACTCAAAACTTGGTCATAGCCATCTTTATAGTCATTAACAAAATTAGTTACATTTGCTTGCTCTGCAGCTTTTTGAAGCTTTTCCATATCAATAGGCTCGTCTGACTTTCCAAGATAAATATTGTCTTTAACTGTTAAATATGGATAAGTGTTATAGTCTTGAAATAAAACTCCCAGATTTTTATACCAACTTTCTATTTCAATATCATTTATATTTATGTTGTTTAATAAGACAGCACCATCATTTACTTTATAAAATCTACTCAAAAGTTTAACGAGAGTCGTCTTACCAGCACCATTTTCTCCAACAATAGCAATTTTTTCTCCAGGCTTAATATCTAAATTAAGATTTTTAATAACAAAGTTTTCAGATCCAGGATATTTAAAACTTATATTTTCAAACTTAATGCTAGGGGTAATTTCAGATTGAGGAAGGTTATAACATCCATCATTTACTATCGGCTTCATATCAAAAATAATTTTAATTTCATTAATTCTGATGGCACGTTCATACAAGGCACTGAAACTTGCAGTAACTCCAGATAAATTACTAATAAACATATCCAAAGATCTCATTTGGAAAGTAACGTCACCAATGGTTATCAATTTATAAAATAGATTTTTCAAAATAGAAAAATAACCAAAAATACTTGCAATCTCAGTCATTGAACCTAGTAAAAAACCCCATGTTTCCCAGCTTTTAATATTTTTTATTTGAACATTTGAATAATGGCCAGCAAACTTATTAAATACACCACTTAATAATTTGAAAGATGAAGTGATTGTAATTTCTTGTAAACTTGCTGTTTCATTTAATGACCCTGTAGCCGAAAATGCTCTGCGTTGGTTCTCGGTTTCTGAACGCCACAAACTCCAACTTTTTTTCATGTGAATTCTATTTGAAATAAGTTCGGGAATAATGGCTATAACAATAATCAATGCCACAATAGGCATTATTTTAATAACAACAATTGAAGCAGAAATTAAAACTGCTACTCTGGCAAAAAATATTATGGCTCTCTCAAAATCATTAAATATTGCGTTACTAGTTTCTTTTGCTCTTTGAATTTTATTGACCACATCTGGATTTTCCAAAGTTTGAATTCCTAATGAGTTAATTTTTTCTGCCAAAAGAATAGGTACACCATAACTAGTTTTATAACTCATAACATTTGCAACATAACTATATAAAGAATTCAAAGCTGAAATTGTTAGATTAAAAAATAATAAAAGACCTAACAGAGGCAAGATATCATAAAGATTAGAATTTGAACTGCTTATAACTTTAATTATTTTATCTAAAAGCTTAGCAAAAATTAATGCATTAAATAATGGGCTAATATCTAATATTACTCTGAATATAATTTGAAAAGTTGCAGCCCACGGAGATAATTTAAAGTTAAAAGCAAAAAGCCACTTAATTGTGGCCAAAAAATCTAAAAAGGATAACCTGCTTTTTTTATCACTTGGTACTTCGTTTTCCATTATAATTTAATATATTTCCACCCCAACTTTTTCACGGACTTCTTTCATTTTCTTTTCAGCATTCATTGAGGCTTTTTTGCCACCATTTTTTAATATCTCAAAAACAGTGTTTATATCTTTTGCTAACATTTCTCTCTTTTCCCTCATTGGTTTTATAAAAGCAATCAAATCTTTAATAAGTAATTCTTTTGCTTCTTTATAACCCATTCCGCCTTTTTTATATTTATCCTCAAGAGTTTTTAAAGCTTTACCATTTATAAGTAATTTATGAATTGCAAAAATGATAGAATCATCAGGATTTTTTGGTTCATCCACGCCTTTTGAATCTGTGGGAATTTTCATTACAGCCTTTTTTATTTCTTCATCTGTAGCAAAAAGAGGAATAACATTGTCATCACTTTTACCCATTTTTTTCCCATCTGTTCCAGGAACAGTTTCTACACTTTGAAGAATAAAATCTTCTGGCATTTTGAAAGTCTCGCCAAAAACTCTATTGAACTTTTGTGTTATATCTCTTGCATACTCAACGTGCTGTTTTTGATCTTTACCTACAGGCACAAGATCCGCATCTTGCATTAAAATATCTGCAGCCATAAGTATTGGATAATCAAAAGTCCCCACATTAACTTCTTGATTTTTAGCTTCAGCATCTTTATACGCATGAGCACGCATCAAATAAGGTACAGTTGTAATACAATTAAAAATCCACGTTAGTTCAAATACTTGCGGAATATCAGACTGTTTAAAAAGTGTAACTTTCTTTGGATCTAGACCGATTGCTAAATAATCTAATGCGACATTGACTATTTCCTGCATGAGCTTAGTTCTATTTTGTACAGTAGTCATTGCATGATAGTCGGCAATAAAAATATAATTTTCATATTTATCTTGAAGATCAACAAACTGCTTCATCGCTCCAAAATAGTTTCCTATATGAACTCTTCCTGTAGGTTTGATTCCTGAAAGAAGTATTTTTTTTGTGTCTTTTAACATAATGCTATAATAACAGAAAATATATGTTTTTAAAAGAAATATATACTACAAAGTTAAGATTAAAATGATATTATATTTAAACCCATGGATATAACAGTAAACAACGTCTTTCTTTCAAATCAGATTTTTATCTCAATTTTTGCAATTGCAATCATATTATCAATAAGAAAGAAAGATAATTTTGACTTACTCTCTATTTCAATAACTCAAGAATTGAAAGGTTTAGCTATTTTAGGCGTAATTTTTTGTCATATTGGCTATTTTCTATCAACTGATCATAATTTTCTATTTCCATTATCTATAATAGCTGGAATAAGTGTGAACCTTTTCTTATTTTTATCCGGTTTTGGGTTAACTATGAGTGCTTTAAAAAAAGACACATCTATACCAAAATTTTATAAAAAAAATTTACTAAAACTATATATACCATTTTGGATTTCCATAATTATTTTCTTTTTATTAAGCATCTTTATTTCACATATTGGCTATTCCCCTTCTTATATAATAAAATCACTTGCTGGTATTTTTACTACTGCAGACATTTTTAAAGATATCAATTCCCCACTTTGGTATTTCACTTTAATAATATTTTATTATCTTCTTTTTCCTTTATTTTTTTCAAAAAACAAACCTTGGATTTCTGCAATAATTATTTTCATAATAACCTTAATAATTTCTATATTTAATTTTAATATTATGAGGGGGGTAAATGATTTGCACATTACTCATATATTAGCTTTTCCTGTTGGGATGATATTTGCCAATATACTTTCAAATACAAAAATAACTGAAAAAATTAAAAATAACATGACTAAAATGAATAAATTTCATCTTATTATATTATTAGTAATATTTATTTCAATATTTGCTTTGCTTGCCTATTTTTCTGGAGTTGGGTATGGCACATTGGCAGAACAAACTGTCAGTATAATTGCGATGCTTTCATTAATAGCATTTTTTGTGATTAAGAGATTTGAAATAAAATTATTTTATATTCTCGGATTATATTCTTATGAAATTTATCTGCTTCATTGGCCGATACTGTATCATTATGATTTCTTGTATAAATATATACCAGCATGGCTTGCAACATCTTTATATATAATAATTTTTATTGGACTTGGATTCTTACTTAAAAATATATCTGATTATGTAACAAAAAATTCATCGAATAAATAAACTCTGGCGGGCCGTTTACGGCCCGCCTGATTTTATTTTGCTTATATATTTTCCTTCTTCAAATCTTCAATAATTTTCTTCGCTTTACCTGAAAGTTTGGTAGGTATTTTGATGTTAAGTTTGACTAGCAAATCCCCCCTTTTCTCTGCAGAAATAGGCACTCCTTTGCCTCTAATACGCAATATTTGGCCAAATTCAGCCCCTACAGGAACCGAGAGCTCTATATCACCATCCAGCGTTTTGAGGCTATATTTAGCGCCTAAAACGGCATCTGTTAGTTTTATATTCAATTCGGTTATAAGATTCTTACCTTCTTTTTTAAATAATGAATCTTTTTTAACACGAATTTTAATATATAAATCTCCAGGATTTCCGCCCTTTAAAGATTCACCAGCGCCAGTTAGTCTGACAGTTTCTCCATCATTTATATCTGCGGGAATATTTACAGAAAAAGATTCTTCTTTTTTATTTATTCCAAGGCCAGAACAACTTGTACATTTTTCTTTTGGAATTTTTCCTGTGCCATCACAAACATCACAAATCTTTTCTGTGACTATTGGACCAAAAAAAGATCTTTTTGTTTCTCGAACTCTCCCCTGTCCTCCACATTCGTGACATGTCTGCATTCCTGTTCCACTTTTTGCACCAGAACCATCACAAATTTTGCATTTTGAATTTTTTGTAAGTCTTATATTTTTTTCAACTCCAAAAATAGACTCTGAAAAAGAAAGTTCTAAATCTACAGAAATATCCCTTCCTTTTTTGGGTCTGCTTCGCTGAGATGTTCCCCCGCCAAAAAATTCACCAAAAATATCTCCAAGATCAAAATCTACATTTTGACCGCCTTGAAAACCAGAAAAATCCCAGCCCGAGGCTGGTCCGCCTTGGGCGGAAAATCCACCCCAATCTTGTCCTGTATTTCCACCTGCACTTCCATAAGTATCATACTGTGACCTTTTTGAATCATCAGAAAGCACACTGTAAGCTTCACTTACTTCTTTAAATTTTTCGGCATTTCCTCCTTTGTCAGGATGGTGCTCATGTGCAAGTTTTCTAAATGCTTTTTTGACATCTTCTTTACTTGCACTTTTATCAATACCTAAGATTTTATAATAGTCTTTGCTCATATTTTTATTTTGCTTGCCCTGTCAAATTGGCTTTTTATTTGACTGGGGTAATAGTCTTTGTTGGCCATAATGTTTTTTAAGTGTGTCTTTGCGAGCGTAGCGAAGCAATCTAGGTTAATTAATCTGGTTTGCTTCGTGCCTCGCAATGACCTACCTAACTGATTTCCTCAGTTAGGTCTTTCCATTCAGGATTATTTTTCTCAATTAAATCTAGTTTGTTTTTTCGCGAACCCGCTTTAATTTGTTTTTCTCTTTCTATCGCACCAAACATTGTCTCACATGCTTCATAATAAACTAATGTATGGATGTTGTATTTTTTTGTAAAACTGTCGTGCTTATTTCTTTTGTGTTCACTTACTCTTCTTTCTAAATTCGATGTAACTCCAGTATATAATGTTCCATTTCTTTGGCTAGCCATTATATAGATACATGGAATTTTATTGTACATAATTTTAATCTTAATCTGGTTTGCTTCGCTTTCGCTCGCAATGACTTACTTCTGACCTTCCTCTCCCTTTTCCTTGTATTCTGCGTCTTTGATATTATCTCCAGATTTATCCCCTGCCTTTTCTTCAGTTCCAGCAGTCTGACCAGGAGCTTCTTTTTGTGCCTTTGCCATTGCATCACCTATTTTTTGCATTTCAGTTGAAAGCGCATCGGTTGCAGTTTTAATCAAACTTACATCACTTCCAGCCGCAGCGGTTTTTAATGAAGCTATTTTATCTTCAACGCCTTTTATTATTTCAGGTGTAATTTGTGCACCATTATCTTTTATCGCTTTCTCTGCTGTGTAAATCATTTGCTCTGCGATATTTTTTGCTTCAACATTTTCTTTTTTCTTTTTATCTTCCTCAGCATTAATTTCTGCTTCTTTTGTCATTCTTTCTATATCTTCTTTTTTCAAACCAGAACTTGCTTCAATTCTGATGGATTGTTCTTTCCCTGAAGCTTTATCTTTTGCTTTTACATTTAAAATTCCGTTTGCATCTACATCAAAAGTAACTTCAATCTGTGGCATTCCTCTATGTGCTGGTGGTATTCCATCTAAAATAAATCTACCAAGACTTTTGTTATCAGACGCCATTGGTCTTTCACCTTGAACAATGTGGATTTCTACTGAAGTTTGATTATCAGCTGCAGTTGAAAATATTTGATTTCTTGAAGCAGGAATTGTCGTATTTTTTTCTACTAAATGTGTCGCAACTCCACCCATAGTTTCTATACCGAGTGAAAGTGGAATAACATCGAGCAGAAGAACATCTTTTACATCTCCTCTTAAAATTCCACCTTGAACAGCTGCGCCAAGTGCTACAACTTCATCTGGATTTACTGAAATATTTGGTTCTTTACCAAATAGTGCTTTTACTGCTGCGACTATAGCTGGCATTCTTGTTTGTCCACCAACCATAATTACTTCATTTATATCTCCAACTTTAAATGGTGATGCATCAAGAGCTCTTTTTGCAATAACCATAGATCTGTCGATAAATTCTTTTACAAGATTTTCTAAAGTTGCTCGTGAAAGTTTTATAAGCAAGTGTTTTGGTCCGGAAGCATCAGAAGTAACAAAAGGAATATTTATTTCCGTTTCTATCGCTGTAGAAAGTTCAATTTTTGCTTTTTCTGCAGCTTCATCTAGTCTTTGAAGAGAGAGAGTATCTTTTCTCAAATCAATCCCGTTTTCTTTCATAAATTGTTCAGCCATCCAGTCAACAATCTTTTTGTCTATATCACGACCACCCAAATGTGAGTCGCCATCTGTTGAACGAACTTCAATAACAGAATCACCAATTTCAAGAATTGAAATATCAAAAGTTCCGCCTCCAAAATCGTAGACTGCTATTTTTTCATTTGTTTTTTTATTTAATCCGTATGCGAGTGCAGCAGCTGTTGGTTCATTTATAATTCTCAAAACATTTAAGCCTGCGATCTGTCCGGCATCTTTTGTAGCTTGTCTTTGTGAATCATCAAAATAAGCCGGTACTGTAATAACAGCATCAGTAATTTTTTCACCGAGTCTTGCTTCTGCATCATTTTTGATTTTTTGAATTATCATTGCAGAAATTTCTTCCGGTCTGTATTTTTTATCACCCATTGTAAGTTCTACTCCACCATTTGTTGATTTCGAAACCTCAAAAGAAACTGATGCTTTATCTTTTTGAACTCCAGCATCATCATATTGATGCCCCATGAATCTTTTTGCTTGGAAAATAGTGTTCTTTGGATTTGTAACTGCTTGGCGTCTTGCAAGAAGACCAACAAGTTTTTCACCTGTTTTTGTCATTGCAACAATAGACGGTGTTATTCTTGCACCTTCTGCGTTCTCAATTATTTTGGGTGTATTTCCTTCCATCACAGCTCCCGCTGAAAATGTTGTTCCTAAGTCTATTCCTAATATTTTTGACATAATTTAATTAAAATTAATATTTATAAAAAACCACCTTGTCATTCCCGCGAATGCGGGAATCTAGGCTTATTAACACTGGATTCCCGTCTTCACGGGAATGACAGTTAAATATTAAAAGTTAGGAGCGCGAGATGGTTGACTTATAACAAAAGATAAATCTTTTACTAAACCTAATATATCTGCAAAAAATGGACTGACTATAGGTTTGACGGTTTCAATATCAAAATATACTGGGAGTGCGAGGATTTCTCCTTGTGAAATTGTATTCTCTTCAATAAGTTTTCCACAGACAGCTCTTGCGGTTATTTTTCCATTTATTTCAATCAATTCAAAAACAACCAAAGCCAAAGAGCCATTTGGTAATGTTATTGTTTTCTTGATGAATTTGGATTGTTTTTGTAAAGCTAACATACTGATATTATATATTTACTTCTTAAACTCGGCAACAACTACTTGTGCGGCTTTCATTACTCTGTCATTCAAAATATATCCTTTCTTTTTAACTTCTATAATCACTCCATCTTTCTTTTCATCATCTGTTTCAGCATGTTCTACTGCAATATGAAATCTTGGATCAAACTTTTTTCCTAAAGGATTAGTTGCTCGAAAATTATTATCATCAAGAATCTTTACAAGCTGAGTATGAATGTATTCAACGCCATTTCTCCAATTTTTATCAACTTTTTCCCAAGCTTCTTTGTTTGAAAAAGCCATTTCGAAACTATCAAGTACTTGCGTTATTTCTTCCAGCAAGCCTTCGTTGGCATATTTTACTACTTCTATTTTTTCATTATCGATTCTCTTTTTATAATTAATAAAGTCGGCTCTTTCTCTTTGCCAACCGTCCATATATTCCTGTTTTTCTTTTTCAAGGCCTTTTATCTTCTCTTTCAACTTTTTTACAAGAGCTTCTGGGGATTCATTTTCTTCATCCATAACAACATCATCTACAACCTTTTTTGTAGTCTTTTTGTCCTCTTCATCGTATATTATATCGTCATTAATGTCATTTTTATTCATATTCCTGCGTATTATATCATATTTTTAATAAATATCAAAAAACCGTCTTTCGACGGTTTTTTTGATATTTTATCTCTTTGACCACTGTGGAGCTTTTCTTGTCCCAGTACCATAACTTTTTTGAAGGAAAAAGTTAGCTACGGGACAGGCGTCAGGCACAAAAGAAAAACCCGAGAATTAATTCTCGAGTTTTTCTAATTAGTAGATGTTCGTTATCTTTTGCTCCATTGTGGTGCCTTCCTGGCTTTCTTCAAACCGAATTTTCTTCTTTCTTTTGCTCTTGGATCTCTTTTTAGGAACCCTTCCTTTTTTAAATCTTTTCTAAGCTCTGGATTCATTTCTATTAGAATTCTAGCAATTCCGTGTCTAATAGCTTCTGCTTGAGAATTAATTCCGCCACCGGTTACTTTTACAGTTATAGCCAAGTGCTGTGATAACTTTGCTGTTGCTAAAGATTCCATAACAATAACTCTTTGAGATTCTGTTTTAAAATAATCTTCTATACTTTTTCCATCATTGATTGAGAAAGAAGACTTAGCAGCAACTGTTGCTCTAACTCTGGCAATAGAAGTTTTTCTTCTACCTACAGCTTCTATGTATTTGTGTTTTGTTTCTTTTTCCATTGTAATTATTCTTTAATAACTAAATTCTTGATAATTCTAGATTTTAGTTTGTTTCTTGGGATCATACCGCCTATTGCAAGCTTTAAAAGACCGCTTTTCCCTTTTTTGTCGATCATTTGTTCCATACTCTTTTCATAAAGACCTCCTGGGAATCCTGAATACTTTTTATAAACTGTTTTGAGTTTACCTTCAAAAATATCCAACTTTCCAGCATTTTCAACTATGACCTGAACATTAAAAACAACATTTTTTGCATAATCAACACGATTTTTACCAATAAGCAAAGCGGTAGCTTCTGTAGCTATTCTTCCCATCTTTTTTCCTGTTGCATCTATTTTATAAATTTTCTTTTCCATATTATTTATATTATACAAATTCAATTTGAGCCATTTTTGCTCCATCTGATAATCTTGTTTTAGTTTTTGTTATTCTCAAATATCCGCCTGGTCTTTCTTTATATTTTGGTGAAAGTTCTTTAACTATCTTTACTGCAGAAGTTGGACCAATTTTTGAAGAAATAAGTCTTATTGCGTTTATCCCTCCTTTCTTTCCACTTGTGATCAGCTTTTCTACAAAAGGTTTCAAAACTTTTGCTTTAATTTCAGTGGTAGAAATTTTTTCATATTTTATCAATGATACAGCAAGAGTATTTATCAAAGCATTTCTTTGATTTCTTCCTCTACTTAATTGTTTTTTCTTATTACCGTGTAACATGTTTTTATTATTTTAATGTGATACCAAAGTTTGATAGTGCTTTTTTAATCTCTTGAATTCCCTTAGAACCTAAACCTTCTATATCTGTAAGGTCATCTGCTTTCTTTTTTGCAAGACCACCGACTGTTCTTATGTTTGCGTTTGAGAGTGCATTTACTGTTCTTACTGAAAGGTCCAATCCTTCTATTCTTGTTTTCAAAAATTCTGGATCAGCTTCTTTTTCTCCTTCATCACCTTTTTCAGATTTTTTTACAGCCTTAACTTCAATTGGTTCTTCAAAACCAACAATAGCTTTAAGTTGTTCTAGCATTATGTAAATTGATTTTTCTAGTGCATCACCTGGAGAAATAGAACCGTCTGTTTGTATTGAAAAAATAAGCTTATTGAAGTCTGTTCTATCACCAACTCTCATATTTTCTACTTCATAATTTACTCTTTTTACTGGTGTAAAAATAGCG
>CAZPLP010000005.1:0-13376 GCA_964587695.1 uncultured Candidatus Saccharibacteria bacterium
ATTTTTTCCTGAACCTCCAATTCCTAATACTTTTATTCTTGCGAAGGCTTCTATATCTGGTTTAATTTGTGGCATTTGTAAAATTAATTAACGTTAATAAAGCAACTAAAATAATATTTGTACATATAATATCAGATTAAATAAAAAAAAGAAAAGGGTTGACCTTTCAACTGGACCCTGTTAAAAAATGCATTAAATTCAAGGGTTTTCACGAAGCAAAAACCTTTGAATTTGTATTTATTACCAACGAATGAGATATCATATTTTTAAAACCTTGGGAGGAGTGTCGACAACGGACAGAGAAAATTTATAGCAATAAATTTTCGTGTTTTAAAAAGATGATTATTGAATGAGTTTCTATGGGAGAAATTGTTTAAACCAGTTACCTAATTTAGCAAATGTTTTTTCAGTAGAACCTTTTGCAATATTAAATACGGTCATAAAATCTTCTGAGCCGCTTAGATTTAAGCCCCAAATTGATAATCCATAGGCAACAGACCAGTAAGAATTTTTAAGTTGTTGGTTTTTTATGCTAGATAATATATTAATTGATGCAACTTTGGATGGAAGTTTAAGTGAAGCTTTTGCAATATCTTCAATTGTATCTATTCCAGATCCACCACCGGTAAGAATAATCCCAGCTGGCAAAAGTTCGCTTCTGCCCATTTTTTTCAAGTGCGCCTCTATCAAATAAAAAATATCTGAAAGGCGAGCGATTATAATATCGTCCAGTTTCTTTTTTGGATATTGCATTTCCGTTGAAGAACCAATTTTAATATTTTCAGCTTCGTTTATAGGAATCCTAAAGCCGAGTGCAATATCATTTGTAATATCCGAACTGCCCACCTGAAAAACTTCTAAAGATATAGGTATATTATTTTCAAATATAGAAAGAGAAACAGTTTCTGAACCAATGTTTACTAAAATACATCCAGCAATCTTTTGATTTTTAGTAAGTATGGCGTTACTTGCTGCAATAGGTGAGGCGATGATATCAAGTATCTCGATGTCAGCATCTTCAACGGCTTTCACTAAATCATTTAAATGTTGTTTTAAACATACTATAAATAAAACTTTGGCTTCTAGTTTTGTGCCGTGCATGCCAACAGGTCTACCCATTAACATCTGACCGTCAATCTTAAAAGCTTGCGGAATAGTTTGAATAACTTGTTTATTTAAGAGTGCTGATGATAATAATGAATTTTCAGCTTCATTTATTACATTTTTAATATCAATATCAGTTATTTCCAAATCAGATTTTGTAATCATAACCGAACCTTTTCCTACAAGCGAACTTAATCCGATTCCACCTATTGAAATGTATGCTTTTTTAATTTTGATTTTTGATGTTTTTTCTGCTTGTTCGATAGCAAGCTTGAGACATCTAGTGGCATCAGCAATATTTATTATATATCCATGTCTCAATCCTTTAGACTCAACTTCACCAGTACCAATCATTTTTGAAATATAAACACCATCCTCTGATAAAATACTTTCAGAGACGACCACTTTGACCTGGTATGTTCCGATGTCTATTCCAACTGCAAATTTTTGTGACATGATAATTAAATAAGATGTATTTTAAAAATACATATATATGCAGATATTATACCAAGAAGAAATTAGAATGACGAGAGGGGACAATAATAACAACTGTTGATAAAGTTATATCTTAAAGAATTTCCTAAATTTAATTTCTATAGATTCCATTTTATCTCCATGATCGTATCCTTTTAAATGAACACAGCCATGAATGAATAAAAATGCAATAAAATTGTTATATTTTCTATCAAAATCCACTGCTTTCTTTTTTGCGATTTTTTCACATATAAATATCTCACCAAAATTCTTATTTATTGGAAAGCTTAGAATATCGGTTGGGGAATCTACTTTTCTGTAAGTTTTATTTAGCTTGTGTATTTTTGCTTTAGTAATAAATACCAAATTTCCCTCGAATTTCTTGCCGAGGATTTTATTTTTTATCTGTACAAAAGGCAAGCTTGGAAGCTTGCCTTTTGTTTCATTTATAATTGTAAATGTTTTTTCCATTATTAAACTTATTTTTTTGTGGTTCTTGGTCTTGATTGAGCGTCGTTTCTGTCTGCCATTTTGCCCATTCTTATTAACTCTTCGATCTCTTTCTTCTTTGCGATAGAAGACAATCTCTGAACTTTTACTTTATAAGGCGAAAGTTTTCTACCAGAATATCTAATAGATCTGATTCTTGGAAGTACTCCAGAACCCTGAACTTTCTTTGTAAAACGTCTAAGCATACTTGCGTTGCTTTCGTTGTTATTTTTTTCGATTTCTAAATTAATTGCCATCCCAGTTGTAAAATTTTAAAGCTATTAATGTTTATTTTTCTAAAAAGTTTATTATTTTGACTTGCTCGTAAATTTATCATTTGAGCCTGCTCGCAATTTACAACGGGACAGGTAGGACAATGATATTAACATCTTATTTTTAAAAATGCAATATATAATTGATCAAAGATATATTTTATTTTTTTAGTTTTTTTATATATCCTGCTAATTCATGAATCGGAATGCTTTGTTGTGTTCTTGTTGTATTTTCTCTCACCATAACAGAGTTTTCCAAGAATTCTTTTTTACCCATGATGATGACATAAGGAACTTTTGTTTTTTCTACATGAGCAAACTGGCTACCGAATTTATCGCGACCAAGCATGTGATGTACAAATATTTTTTCATTTTTTAGCATATCAATGAGTTCAAGACTTCTGTGTTTTGCTTCATCCCCGAGCTGTATATAAAAGGCCACGGGTTTTACAAGCTTTGAGATTTTTTTAATAACCGCTCTCTTTTTCAAAAATATTTTTATTCCAACTCCAGGATTGTCTCTTTTGTGTCCAAGTTTTTGAGCTATTCCGTCATATCTGAAACCTACAGCAAGTGTGTCACCAGTTTCACCGTTGTTTAGATTTTCTTTAATTTCAAAAACTGTTCCAGAACAGAATTTTTTATCAGGAACAAGATTGTTATTAATCTTATAAGGAATTTTCATTGTTTCTATAAATTCAAGAACTTCTTTAAAATGTAGGCGGCTTATGTCTGAGAGGCAGCTTATAGAAGTTGGAGCTGATTCTTTCAATTTTCCTTCAGGATCACATTCATCGCAGTGTAATAAATAGAAAGGATCTTTTTTGAAGTTTTGTCTGCAGTGTGCCGATAAATTGTTTAAATTTTTCTTATAATAATTTGTAAGCTCTTTCGAAAATTTATTCATTGATTCCTTATCACCGATACTATTTATGTCGATAGAAAAATCTTTATAACCGTTGTCTTTTAACATAGAAACAGCTGTCTTTATAAGGAGTGCTTCCGCAATACTTCTATCAGTGCCCATAATCTCTAGGTTTACTGTATGTTTTGCTCTTTCTTTTATAATATCGCTTTCATGAACAAGCATTATTGGCTGTGGAAGGGAAGAAAGATTTTTTTCTAAATATTCGCGTAGTAAAGCAACTCTTTCTTCAGCAAATATTTGGGAAAACATCCAAGGTAGCCCAGCAACATTTTTAATATAAGCATCTTTTAATGAAGAGGCTTTGTGAACGTCATCTTTTATGATTTGAATTGGTTTTGTAGAGTTGAAGCCAAAATACAAAGCTGTCTCAGCCATTTTATTGATAGGAAGAAAATTGATGTGATTTGATTCACCGTTTCTTTTACTTTTTTTAGATTTATTTATTTTGTGTTTTTTCATAAAATATAAAATTTAGTTTAATAGCCGGTATGTTCTCCAGGTGCAATTTGTATTTTGTTAAACGGAAATAGTCTTAAGTATGTTTTACCAACAATATTTTGCCTAGGTAATATTCCCCAAAGCCTTGAGTCTGAGCTATTGTGTCTGTTGTCTCCCAAAACAAAATATTCACCATCTTTTAGTGTTACTTTCAATTTTATATTTGAAAAAAGGGTAGAAGCTGTTGAAGTGGAATTTTTATCTATATATACGTATGATTCATTCAAGATTTTTCCTTCAGGATTTTCTGTGTTAAATATTTTTATTTCGTCGCCGTTTACTTCCACAGTTTCTCCTGGAAGTCCAATTATTCTTTTTATATAATCAATATTTTTTGTTGTAGCTTCTTTTTGTATGGCTAAAGCAGAAGGTGGTGCTTTTAAAACAATAACCTCTCCTCTTTTTGGCGCATTAAATCTATATGAAATTTCATCTACGATTAGATAGTTGCCATTTTGAAATGTGTTATCCATGGAAGCACCAGAGACAATAAATGGTTGTGCGATAAAAGCCCTGATTGGCAATACTATAATAAGTGAAATTACGACTATATACAGTGTCTCTTTTATAAAGTCTTTTGATTTTTGCATCCCATTAGAAATTTTATTAACTGTGCTTTCTTCTTTTTTAATATTATCCATGTTAAATATTTTATTTTTTAATTTGATATCTCAGGATTTCTAACGGGACAGGTCCTAAAATATGGCTAAACCGATTTTAAAATCGGTCGCCCGAAATTCGCTCGAAACGAATTATAGGGCTTAAAATCGCGCTAAAATGGTGATTTAGACCCCATTATACTCCTAAATTTGTAAATACACAAATATTGCGAGTTTTAAAGTTGAAAGTTCATAAAGTTATAAAGTAAATGCACAATACATTATTATTAATATATTTTTGAATTATACTTTTGACCCCAGTACCACAACCTCGCTGAAGGGCGAGGCTGGCTACGGGGCATGCTTTATACTTTTGACTTTATATATTCTTCACATATAATGTTCCATATATGAATTACATTATTGTAGGTTTAGGAAATCCTGGAGAAGAATATGAGAACACAAGACACAACACCGGAAGGACTGCTGTTGATACTTTAGCGAAGAAAATCGGAGTAGATGAAGAATGGAAAGAAGATAAAAAAATAAAATCAGAAACTGTAAAATCTAAACTCGGAAAGAATACAGTACTTTTAGTAAAGCCAAATACTTTTATGAATAAATCTGGTGATGCTGTAAAGGGTTTAGTAAAAACAAAAAAGGCAGCAGAGACATTAGTTGTAGTTCACGATGATTTGGATTTACCTTTTGGAAAGATAAAAATTTCATTTAATAAAAGTGCTGGCGGACACAGGGGAGTGCAGTCCGTTATGAAAGCTGTAAAAACAGAAGCTTTCATAAGAATGAGAATTGGTATCGCACCTGTTACACCAAGTGGAAAAATGAAAAAGCCGCAAGGAGAAAAAGCGGTTATTGATTTGATACTTAATAAAATGAAACCAGCCGATATTGATGCCTGGAAAAAGATTATGAAGAAAGCCGCTGACGGACTTGAGTCTATAGTAGTGGATGGTAGGGATGTGGCGACTATGAAGATAAATAGTTTGTAAATTAATTTAACCAAAAGAGCGGCGCCTACGGCGCCGCTCTTTTATTTTGCATTTATGATTTAAATTATTTTACAAAATTCAATCCCATCTTCTGATTCTTTGGTTCAAAAACATTAATTTTGAAAGTGTAGCTTTTACCCAAGCTTATTTTTTCTTTCATTTTAACTTCTGTTCCAAAATCAGAAATGTGAACTAAACCTGAAACTCCTTCTTCAATACTTGCAAGAGCTCCGTATTTGTTGAATTTGATTATAACTGCTTCTATTTCATCTCCTTTCTTGTATTTCTTTTCTGCTTCAACCCAAGGGTTTGGCTTCAAAGCTTTTATAGACAATGAGACTTTTCCATCTTTTACATCTATAACTTTTACATTTACTTTATCTCCGATTTTGAAAAGTGTTTTCGGATCTTCAACAAGTGCCCAGTCGATTTCTGAAATGTGTACAAGACCTTCTAAACCATCTTCAAGTTTTACGAATACTCCGAAGTCTACTGCACCAGTGATTTCACCAGCGAGTACATCTCCGATTTTATATTTGTCTGCCTTCTTTTGGTTTTCTTTCTTTTCAAGATTCTTTTCTGAGAAAATAAGTTTTCCTTCTTTGGGGGCAGCTGTGATAATAGCTACAGATATTTTTT
Organism: uncultured Candidatus Saccharibacteria bacterium; assembly: GCA_964587695.1. Lineage (GTDB taxonomy): Bacteria > Patescibacteriota > Minisyncoccia > Phycocordibacterales > GWA1-40-21 > Bog-1340. The sequence goes on from CAZPLP010000005.1 coordinate 6,014, forward strand.
GTCCAACTAATTTTTTAAGCTCATCAAGTATTTTGTCTTTATCTCCAGCCTCTACTTTTGGATAGTGTTCAGACTTCAATTGAGAAGCGGGAAGGAATCCAATAATACCTTGCCATGTGACGATAAGACCACCTTTGTTTGCTTCTTGAACAAGAATTTCAAATATTGTTTTATCCTTGATAGCTTTTTCTGCTTCATCCCAAATAAGAGCCTGTCGTGCCTCTTTGAGTGACAATTCAACATAACCATCTCTGTTTATGTGATCAACTATTTTTGCAGAAACAACATCTCCGATGTTTAATTTCTTTATAACGTCTCTTGCAGTAATAAATTCTTTTCCGTAAATAATACCAGTTCCGAACGGTTGTAAGTCAACAAAAACTTTTGATTTTTCAATACCGATAACTTTTCCTTCTATGACCTCTCCAGCCATTGGCGGATTTTTTGTGTCATTGAAAAACTTAGCCATCAAACTATTGTTTTTCGCTTTTGTCTTTTCGTCTTCTACTTTAACTACTTTTTCTTTTGCCATATTAAATTTTATGTATAAAAAAAACGGCACCTGATAAACCGTAATAATGTTTATCCGCTCCATCAAGGATGGAACAAAAAGTTTTATATGCCTTTGGGCCACATAAGGTTAGCTTTTTGTGCAACTTATTTAACATATAAGAGATTACTATAATATTGTCATTATGTAAAGAGGAAATTTATTACTTTGAAATATTTTGGTTGCGATTCAACTTATATTTGATATACTCTTTCTTATGATAATAACTTACCAAGGAGTAGAATTTTTTAAAGTTCAGTTCGGTGATACAACAATCGCTTTTAATCCCATTTCCAAAGATTCGAAGTTTAAACCCACAAGATTTTTTGCTGACATAGCACTTGTCAGTATAAATAATCCAGATATGAATGGTACAGAAAATCTTTCTTATAATGGAAAGAATCCTTTCGTAATTTCTGGACCAGGTGAATATGAAATTAAAGACGTTTTTATAAAAGGTTTTGCATCAAAATCAAATTATGGGGGGAAAGCATGTATTAACACTATATACTCAGTAACTTTAGAGAATATGAATATATGTTTTTTGGGAGCGCTTTCAGACATCAATCTTTCTACAGAAGTTAAAGAAGCATTAGGTGATGTTGATGTTTTATTTGTTCCTATTGGAGACGAAAGCGTTTTGGATGCGTCTAAAGCAGAAAAGTTGTCAGTGGAAATAGAACCAAAAATTATTATTCCAATGCACTTTGGTGATGTTGGTGTAAAAGATGCATTAAAAAAATATTTAAAAGAAGCTGGAGAAGATCATGTTAAACCAATAGATAAATTTACTTTGAAGAAAAAAGATTTAGAAGGTAAGATGGGCGATGTTGTTGTTATTTCACAAACCATCTAGCTACAGGTTTTTGCCACGTTAATCTAATTAGCGTTAGTTTAAATAATTTAACGTCACAACTAATGAATCAAAATCAAGATAAAAACAAAAACTTTTTTATTGCAGTATTTACCAGTATGAAAAAATGGTCAATTGAAAAAAAGAGAATATTTTCTTTAATTGTTGCAGTTATTTTAACTGTTTTGATAATAGTTTTAACTTCAGCAATAAATCTTTTATGGAAAGAAGAAATACCAAAAAAGATTTATGATAAAAATAGCCCAACAAATACTATAAAGGATTCTTTTTCTGAAATTTTTGATCAGATTCAGTCAGTAACTGCATTAATTTCTAGTAGTACATCACAAGCATTAGATCAAATTAATTCAGCGTCATCAAGTTTAAGCACATCTTCAAGTACACAAACACCTGATGCTACTTCAAGTAGCAGTACTAAATCAAATTAGTTTATAGTACTAATTTATTAAAAAATTGGTGAAATTTCGCGTGCAAAAGGTCTTAGAAAATGCTATACTTTGTATATATTTAGTAAATAAGATAGATAGGATAGGTCAAGTTGCATAAAGTAAATTTAATTTTAAATATAATTATCAGTAATAAAATAAGTTATTCAAATAAGTCGCAGTAACTTTTTATCAATAAATTATTTCGGATAAATGAGCAAAGAAAAAGAAATTAGCGGAGAGCATAAAGCACTCACAAATAGGAATATAACCACTGAGATGAAAGAATCTTATTTGGATTATGCTATGTCTGTTATCACACAGAGAGCACTTCCTGATATTCGTGATGGTCTCAAACCTGTTCACAGAAGAATTCTATTTGCTATGGGCCAAATGGGTCTCACTTCAGGTGCTAAAACTAGAAAATCTGCCGGAGTTGTAGGTGAAGTTATGGGAAATTATCACCCTCATGGAGATGCTTCTATTTATGAAGCGATGGTTAAGCTTGCTCAAGATTTTGCTACACGTTATCCCTTAATTATTGGGCAGGGAAATTTTGGAAACATAGACGGAGATTCAGCTGCTGCAATGAGATATACAGAGGCAAAGATGTCAAAAATTTCTAGTGAAATGCTTAAAGATCTTGAGAAAGATACAGTGGAATGGAGACCAAACTATGATAATACAAAAAAAGAACCATCAGTATTACCAGCTGCTGTACCAAACCTACTTTTAAATGGAACTCTTGGAATTGCTGTTGGTATGGCAACCAATATTCCACCGCATAATCTTGGTGAAGTTGTGGATGCTACACTTCATTTGGCTGATAATCCAGAAGCAACTACAGAAGATTTATTACAATTTATAAAAGGTCCAGATTTTCCAACCGGAGGTACAATATATAATCAATCAGATATAAACAAAGCTTATGCAACGGGAAGAGGTGGAGTTGTAACACGCGGCCAAGCTGAAATATCGGAAGATAAAAAGGGAAGTTTTCAAATTATTATTACTTCTATTCCATACCGTGTAAATAAAGCCGAGCTTATTATTGCTATCGCCAATCTTGTCCGTGATAAAAAAATTGAAGGAATAAAAGGCTTGCGTGATGAATCTGCCAAAGATATTCGTATCGCAATTGATTTAAAAAATGGTGCTCAACCACAAAGTGTTTTAAATTATTTATATAAACACACTCAACTTGAAGAAACATTCCATTATAATCTTGTTGCTCTTGTAAATGGAGTTCCCAAAACATTGGCTCTAAAAACATTTTTGGATGAATTTATTGAACACAGAAAATTAGTTATAAAAAGAAGAACGGAATTTGATTTAAAAAAGGCTGAAGCAAGAGAGCACATTTTACTTGGTTTAAAGAAAGCACTTGACCACATTGATGAGATAATTAAGTTGATAAAAAAATCAAAAGATGTACTTGATGCAAGACTACAGCTTATGAAAGCATTTAAATTTTCTGAAATTCAAGCGAATGCTATTCTTGAGATGAAACTCCAAAAACTTGCAGGTCTTGAAAGAAAAAAAGTTGAAGACGAACTAGAAATTATTCAGGCTTTAATAGAAGATTTGAAAGATATTCTTTCTAAGACAAAGAGAATTTTGAAAATTGTTAAAGATGAACTTATAGAAATCAAGGCAAAGTATGGAGATGAAAGAAGAACAAAAGTTGTAAAAGGAGGCATAAAGTCTTTTTCTGAAGAGGATTTGATTGCTGATGAGCCAAGTATGCTTGTTCTTACTGCTGGTGGATATGTCAAAAGAACAAATCCAGATGAATACAGAAAACAAAAAAGAGGTGGAGTCGGTGTAGTTGATTTGGATACAAAAGATGAAGATTTTATTACTCATTTTCTTACAGCTACAACTCACAATGACATTTTATTCTTTACTGATAAAGGAAAGGCTTACCAGATAAAAATGTATGATTTGCCAGAAGGAAAAAGAGCCACAAAAGGTAAAGCTATTGTAAATTATCTTTCTGTCACAGGCGAAGAAAAAATTACATCTGTTCTTGCCATGCCAAAAGAATTGAAAAATTTGAAACTTTCACTTATTTTAGTTACAAAAAATGGAACAGCAAAAAGAGTTGATGCCGATGCATTCAAAGATGTTAGAAGAAATGGTTTGATAGCAATATCACTTGATGTTGGAGATGAACTTAGGTCAGCTTTATTTATGTCAGAAGGTGATCAGGTGATTCTTGCGACAAGAGATGGCCAAGCTATAAGATTCAAAGATAAAGACGTTCGAGTTATGGGAAGGAATGCTTCAGGCGTACGCGGAATGAAACTTGATAAAGGTGACTATATAGTGGGAACTGATGTTGTTAAAAAAGAAATGAAAAACCCTGAATTTTTAGTTATAAGTGCAAATGGTTATGGAAAGAAAACCCCAATAGATGAATATAAAGTCCAAGGAAGAGGAGGTTCAGGAATTATTACCATGAAAGTTACAGATAAAACCGGTAAAATAATTGCTTCAAAAGTTGTTACAGAAGAGGAGGATGAAATTGCAGCAATTTCAAAAAAGAGCCAAGTGATAAGAGTCGAGATTAAAGAAATTCCAAGTTTGGGAAGACAAACACAAGGTGTAAGAATCATGAAGTTGAGAGAAGGTGATTCGATTGCTTCTATAACTTGTATATAAAATATATTTAATTTAAAAGGCGGCCACATTGTAGCCGTCTTTTAAATTACTAATTATCCACTAGCAAGATTTTTTGCATAAGGTTATAATATACACATAATAATATGTTTTCAGACCCAGAAAAAAATATTGAACAATTTGATTTAGGGAAAGGTAATTATGTAGCTGATTTTGGGGCTGGCTCTGGCTTCTATTCTTTTTCTGCTGCAGAAGCTGTAGGTGAAACTGGTAAAGTTTATGCAGTGGATGTACAAAAAGATATGCTTGAGAGGTTAAAACATGAAGCTAGGAATATCCGTCATTTAAATAATGTGGAAATTGTTTGGGCAGATATTGAACACTTTGGTGGTACACGCTTGAGAGAAAATTCAATGGACGCCGTAATCGTAGCAAATGTATTTTTTCAATTAGAAAAAAAAGACGATCCTTGTTTAGAAGTTAAAAGAATTTTAAAACCAGGTGGAAGAGTATTACTCATTGATTGGTCAAGTTCATTTGGAGGTATTGGTCCTCAACCCAGCGATGTATTTACAGAAGATATGGCAAAAAAGCTTTTTGAAAAGCATGGTTTTAAACAAGATCGGGCAATAGGTGCCGGCGCACAGCATTACGGAATAATTTTTAGAAAATAATTTATATTATGGAAAATAACTCAAATAAATTTAAATTAGTTTTGATGGGGATTTTTGGTTTTTGTATTCTCTTAGGTTTAATAGCTTTTTCATCTTTCAAATCAACTAATTCAGCAAGCAATAAAATTGAAATTAAAATCTGGGGTACGGTAGACAAAACTATTTTTGATAATTTTATTACAAAGTATACTTTAGATAAAGGTTTGCAGTTTTCATTACAATATACATATAAAAGTATTGATACAATCGATAGCCAGCTAGTGGAAGCAATTGCTACCAGTAAAGCACCTGATTCAATTTTAATACCACAAACTTTGATAAAAAGATATTTAGATAAAGTATATTTAATACCATCACCAGAAAGAACTTTTAAGGATACTTTTGTTCAAGAGTCTGAATTGTATATACAACCTGGAGGAATATTTGGTCTACCATTTTTTGTAGATCCATTAATAATGTATTGGAATAAAGATATGTTTTTGAGTGCAAATATCGCTCTTCCACCATCTCAGTGGTCCGAGTTCCCTTTGTTAGCAGGGAAACTTACGAAAATTGATAATAATTCGAATGTTATACAAAGCGTTGCTGCTCTTGGAGAATACGTGAATATTGATAATATAAAAGCACTTTTAAGTGCATTGATAATCCAGGCTGGTAGCCCAATTGTTTCACTGCAGGATGGATCATACAAATCAATGCTAGATTATCAATCACCTTTATACGATGTAATTCCATCTGAATCAGCACTTCAATTTTTTACAGATTATTCTAATCCTAAAAAAAGTGTTTATTCTTGGAATAGATCATTGCCAAGTTCCAAGCAGTCTTTTTTGAGTGGTGATTTAGCAACTTATTTTGGCTTTGCTTCTGAATACAAAGATATGGCTGAAAAAAACCCCAATTTAAATTTTGACGTTGCAGTCTTGCCTCAAATTGTGGATGCAAAAATAAAGTCTACTTTTGGTGAGCTTTATGGCTTTGCAGTTTTAAAAAGTTCACCAAATATTCCTCAAACTTTAAATTTACTATCAATGCTGATAGGGGCAGATTCCATTTCTACGTTGTTACAGTTTCTTGATGTAGCTCCAGCTAGATTAGATCTGATTGCAGCTGGTTCGCAAAGCCCGTCCAAAACTATTTTTTACAATTCATCATTAATATCTAAAGGTTGGATAGACCCAGATGCAAAAATAACAAGTCAGATATTTAAAGACATGATTGAAAATATAACGACAGGAAAAACTGACATAGGCGGTTCTGTTACTAAAGCAAGCGCAGAACTTAATAATTTGTTAAAATAGAAGTGCTTACAAATTTAGACTATAAAATCATTTAATATTAAATTTATGAAAATAAAATCAATTAGAATAATAAATAACTATAAGATGATTGCTTTATTTTTATCTTTTGCGATTTTTGTGCCAAGTATACTAGTTGCAGCTGGTTTTATTCCCTCAGACGCAGCAATAGCAAAAGATGGTTTTGGTGCCTTTGCCATGATGATCAATACAATTATTAATTGGTTTATAGGTATCTCTATATCTGTAGCTGCAATTACTTTTTCAATTGCGGGCGCTCAAATTTTATTAAATCCTGAAAACCCTGCAAAAAGACAGGAAGCTATGGATATGTTCAAAAAAACTGCAATTGGAATGTTGCTTGTTTTGGGTGCATGGCTTATTGTTCACACTGTAGTCACAGATCTAGTGAAACCCTCTACGAATGCGCTCCGTTTCTTTAGTAAGTAATTTATTAATTTAATAATATTAAAAACAAAGTATTTTATTTCGATATTAAGAACAGGATTTATCAGATTATTAATAAATATTATGTATATATCAAATCAAAAAATAAATTTAAATAAGTTATTTGCTGGGATTATCTCATTCGCATTTGTTATTTTCCCAATATTTGTTTTTGCTCAAGGAATACAAAATCCTTTAAACAAGGGAACTGATATACCCAAATTTATTTCATATATTTTAGGTTATGTTGTTAAAATTGGTGGAATTGTTGCCATATTTGCTTTTATTTGGGCCGGATTTTTATTTGTTAAAGCACAAGGTAACCAAGCTGAATTAGAGAAAGCAAAAACTACTTTTATAAATACGTGTATCGGAGTTGCAGTTTTATTGGGCGCTCAACTTATCGCAAGTATTATAGTTGGCACAATAAACACATTAAAATAAAATGAAAATAAATTTTAAAATTAAATCAG
>CAZPLP010000005.1:13476-23218 GCA_964587695.1 uncultured Candidatus Saccharibacteria bacterium
TTGGCACAATAAACACATTAAAATAAAATGAAAATAAATTTTAAAATTAAATCAGCATCAATTTTATTTTTAATATTTTTTTGTTTTCTTACTTACAGCATTTCTTTTGCAGCTGTTTCTTCTCCTCAGCCGAATGATCCGACAGCTCAAACATCAGGCGGAAATTGGTTTTTAAATATGTTTAAAGGTTTTGGTGGTGGAAGCTCTGGTGGTGGTGGAGCCAGCGGAAGTTGGGCACCGAATACAACTTCTAATACCGGTTCAAAATTAAGTGGAAAAACTGTCAGTCCAACAAATAATAATACAAAAGCAACTTCTGTTAGTTCGTGTGACATGAGTAATATTAAAGATTTCAAAGATCTCGTTTCAAGAATTGTTAATTGTCTACTCACACCTTTTGTTGTTTTATTGTTAAGTTGTTCAATTATAATTTTTATCATCGGGATCTTTAAATTTATTGGTACGGAATCTTCAGTTGAAGATAAGACTTCTGGTAGATTATTTATATTTTGGGGGATTGTTGGTATTTTTGTTATAATCTCGCTTTGGGGATTAGTAAATGTTCTTCAAAACGAGTTTAATTTAAGTAGTGGGGATATAACTCCTCGCCAGGTTAATATTGGTTTGTAGATAATTATACTTGCTTATTAGAATTGTAAGACTTATAATTAAGTAGTAGTTTCTAATGGTCGCGTTCTATTTATTAGTTTAGTTTAATTAATTTATTATGAAAAAAATTTTAGCAAGTCTTGCAGTTAGTGTATTGCCTTTATCTGCTTTAGCTGTAGATACGACATATAGCGGAGGCTCAGGAGTCGGTGGTTTAATGAAATGGTTTAGTGGAATACTATCTTTAGCTGTTCCTTTAATTATTTCTTTAGCTGTAGTTTGGTTTATATACCAAGTTTTTAGATTTGCAGTTGCTGGTAATGAGGAAGAAAAAGCAAAAGCTAAGACACAGATGATTTGGGGTCTAGTTGGTATTTTTGTTATGGTTTCTGTTTGGGGTCTTGTCGGGATACTATCAAGCACATTCAATTTAAATAATGCTGTAAACACAGGTCCAGGTGTACCACTTATAGATTAATTGTTAAAATATGGATTTATTGATCCACAAAGTATATGCAGCGGTTGGTTCTGGAAGTGCGGAAACCACAGCCGTTGATACTCTTTTACAGAAGATTTTAACTAATGTAGTTAATCCTGTTATATATTTGATCATGGCTTTAGCTGTAGTTTATTTTGTGTGGGGTGTTATGGTATTCATCCAGAATGCCGATAAAGCAGAAAAGAGGGATGAGGGTTACAAGCATATGATTTTTGGGGTGATAGGAATATTTATAATGGTATCTGCAAAAGGTATAATAAATATTATCCTATCTACTATGGGGTTAAAATAAAGTGTAAAAATTAAAAGCGGGTTCTGTACAAGAACTTGCTTTTTAATTTATAAATAAAAAAAAGCTTGAGTTTCCCAGGCGGAAAACTCAAGCTGTAATGTTTATTTAACTGCGTTTATCATTTGATTGCCCATATATATAAAGGACAAACATGTAAGCACAGTACATTCTTTTATATCTTATCATTTATACTGTAAAAGTCAAGGTCATTGCTTGCTAAAAATATGCCTATATTGTATACTTATTTTGCCTTTGTATTGGATAGCTAATGGTTATTTATAACTATAGGAAAGTCCGAACACTAACGCGTAAGCGTAGCAAGGTAGCGGGTAACGCCCGTCCACAGTAATGTGAGAGGTGCGAACAGTGACGCCGATGTCGAAAGACTAGGATTCCTTCGGGAATAATCTCATCGAAAGGTGAGGGTGCAACGGCAAAATTCCTTACTTTAGTGCAAGGCCGTGCCTACTTTATGTAGGAGCGCCGCTTGAGCCAAACAGTAATGTTTGGCCCAGATAGATGGTTATCTTGTTGTAGCAATACAACAAACAGAATTCGGCTTATAGGTATAAAGGTTATGGAGGGGGCGCGCTGAAAGGCGCGCCCTTTTCTTTTGTATTTTTGAAAATATGATAAATAAATGTATAATGGAGAGCATACAAAATAATGGTAAAAAAGTTTTTTAATATTTTTAATAAAGAAATAAAAGGTTTGCATGAGGCTGCATACCTTTTAGCAATATTTGCTTTTTTGTCGCAAACCCTCGCTTTATTTAGAGATAGGATTTTTGCTAGCTATTTTGGTGCTGGTCATGTACTTGATATTTATTATTCAGCATTTCGCATTCCAGATTTTATTTTTGTCACTGTAGGTTCTATTGTTTCTATTTCAGTATTAGTTCCGTTTATTGTAGACAAAATGAATATTTCTGTTGATATTACGCGAGATTTTATTAGAAGTATTTTTTTGTTTTTTTCTATTCTCATTGTAGTAACAAGTATTATTGCATATATTTGTATACCATTTATCGCCCCTGTAATTTTTAAAGGTCTTGGATCTTACAATGAACTTATAAATATGTCGCGAATTTTGTTGCTCTCACCAATATTACTCGGTCTTTCAAATATGTTTGCAAGTATTACACAGGTCGGTAAAAGGTTTTTAGTTTATGCTCTTTGTCCACTTTTTTATAATATTGGTATTATTTTAGGGTCTATATTTTTTTACCCCTTATTTGGTATATATGGATTGGCTTATGGGGTAATACTTGGCGCGCTAATGCACCTTTTGATTCAAGTACCTTTTATAATTGAAAGTGGATTATTTAAAATTTTTCCATTAACAATTAATTTTACTTTAATAAAAAAGGTTATTTTTCTTTCTATTCCTAGGACAATTACTTTAGGTATGACCCAGCTTTCTGTTTTAGCACTTTTAGGATTGGCAGCTTTTATGAAAGATGGTTCAATAACTATTTTTAACTTCGCAATGAACTTGCAAGCCGTACCACTATCCATAATTGGAGTTAGTTATTCAATCGCTGCATTTCCCACACTTTCAAAAAGTTTTTCTTCTGGTAATAAAGATGAATTTTTGTCCCATATTATTTCAGGTGCAAGGCATATTATTTTTTGGTCAATACCAGTAAGTATATTGTTTGTTGTCTTGCGCGCACAAATTGTAAGGACAATTTATGGTGCCGGAGAATTTAGCTGGTCTAGTACCAAACTTACAGCTGCGGCACTCGCAATATTTGCGGTCTCTGTTGTCGCCCAGTCATTAGTGTTACTTTTTATTCGTGGTTATTATGCAATGGGTAATACTATAAAATCATTATATACCAGCATTATTACAGGTATTTCGTCTGTTGGTTTTTCTTTGTTGTTTATTAAAATATTTGAAAGTTTCGATTTGTTTAAGTATTTTGTAGAAAATTTATTTAGAGTAGATGATATGGTTGGAAGCAAGGTGCTTATGATAGCTTTAGGTTTTTCTTTGGCCCAAGTTATTAACTGTTTAATACTCTGGGTATTGTTCGAAAAAGATTTTAAGGGCTTCTCTACACCGCTATTTAATACACTGTTTCAAAGTTTTTCAGCCTCAGTAATAATGGGATTTGTTGCTTATATAGGTTTGAATATTTTTAATAATCTATTTAATATTAACACTTTAGTTGGTATTTTTATGCAAGGATTTTGTTCTGGAATTTTAGGTATAATTTCTGCAGCATTAGTATTGAAAGTTCTTAAAAGTAGGGAATTGGATGAGACATGGGACGCACTTCACAAGAAGTTTTGGAAAGCTAAGACGATTGTCCCTGATATGAAAGAATTGTAAAATGTATTGATTCTTTTATCATTTTAAGCTATACTCATATAACTTAAATTTAAATATATGTCACAAGATAAACTAATAAGAATGAAATGTTCAGTTTGTAAAAGACCGAATTATTACACTACAAAAAATAAGAAAACTGTCGAGAGAAAGCTCGGTTTCAAAAAGTTTTGTAAATGGTGTAAAAAGTCTACCCTTCACAAAGAAGCTAAAATTACCGGGTAAACAGAAACAAGTATTATTAAAAGCCGCTTAGAAGCGGTTTTTATATTATGCGGGAGATGGAGGAATCGAACCCCCAACCTTCCTTTTGGAGAGGAATGTTATACCACTTAACTAATCTCCCGTGGTCTGACTAATATATCATATTTCTTTATTATATGAAATTTTTTATATATTCATTAATATCTCTACTTTCATCAGGTTCAAACCATTTAATATTTTTGTTTCTTTTAAACCACGTTCTTTGTCGTTTTACAAAATGCCAAATATCATTTTTAAGATTTTCTATCATATCTTCTTTTTTAATCTTTTTTTGTAAATATAATGCCACCTGCTTATATTCAAGACCAAATGATTCAAGTCTTTTCCAGCTGACACCGTGTTTATGAAGAAGAGTTATTTCATTAATCATTCCAAGATTGATACGTTTTAATAGTCTTTTTTTAATCCTATCTTTCAGAATGGCATCATCCGTATCTAATCCTACAAGAATGAAGTCGTATTTTTTTGGTCCTTCAATTATTTTAGGGATATCACCAAGTGTTTTCGCTATTTCAATAGCCCTGATCAAACGGACTTTATTGTGTCTATCAATATTTTTTGCACGGGTAGGTGATAACTTTTTTAGCATATCAAAAAGTTTTTCTGCAGAATATTTTTCAAGCTTATTCCTTAGTTTTTGATTTAATTTTACTTCAGGTAATGTAATATTTTTTACAATACTATCAATATAAAAACCTGTTCCTCCACAAATTATTGGGACTTTATTTTTTGAAAATATTTTTTCAATTGCTTTCTCAGCTAATTCTTTATATTGAACTACAGAAAAAAAGTTTTTTGGATTTGCCACATCAAGAAGGTGATGGGGAATACTAGACATTTCTTTTTTTGTGATTTTACCACTACCAAGATTCATTCCGCGAAAAACTTGTCGCGAATCGGCACTAATTATTTCACCATTGAATTTTTTGGCTATTTGGACAGCCACGCCGCTTTTGCCAGTTGCTGTAGGACCAAGAATTACTATGATTTTTGGCTTCATATTTTTTGTGCCGGGAGAGAGACTTGAACTCTCATGATGTTGCCACCGATAGATTTTGAGTCTATTGCGTCTGCCATTTCGCCATCCCGGCTTATTTGACATAATATACAATTTATTAACAAAAATCAATTTCTAGTCAGAATTATTTATGATATAATTCTTTATGTATTTTACTTTATAACTTTTCATTTTAAACATATTTTATGACACAATTTTTTAGCGATTCAATATTTTGGATTGATACAGAAAAAATTAAACCGAATCCTTTCCAACCAAGGAAAGAGTTTGACGAAGCTAGATTAAAAGATTTGGCAGAATCCATAAGACAATATGGAGTGCTTCAACCGATCGTAGTTACAAGAAGTGAAGTTCAGAAAGAAGATGGTGGAATTGTGGTTGAATACGAATTAATTTCAGGAGAGAGAAGATTGCGTGCATCAAAAATAGCTGGCATACCACAAATTCCTGCTGTAATTCGTTCAAATGATGAGTCAAACTTAATGAAGCTTGAGCTCGCGATAATTGAGAATCTTCAAAGAGAAGATCTAAATTGTGTGGACAGAGCTAAGGCATTTCAGCAGCTTGTAATTGAGTTTGGCTTTAAACATACCCAGATCGCCCTAAAAGTAGGCAAGAGCAGGGAGTATGTATCAAATAGCTTGAGAATACTTGCATTGCCGGAACATATGCTCCTGGCCGTTTCTGAGGGTAAGATTTCAGAAGGTCATACTCGACCACTTCTTATGCTTGTGGATAGAAAAGAAGAGCAGGAAACTTTATTTAAAGAAATTATTTATAAAAAAATTACAGTTCGTGATGCTGAATTGATAGCTAGAAAAATTGCCGTTGAAAGAGCAAGAAAGAAAGAAACTATTTTTGATCCAGAAATATCTGCACTAGAAGAAAAATTCTCAGAATCTTTGGGAACAAGAGTTCATATTGAAAAAGGAGAGAAGGGTGGAAAAATTACAATAGACTTTTTTTCTAATGATGATGTCCGAGCAATTTTAGATTTACTTAGTTCAAAAGATAAAAGAAAAGTAGATGAACTTTTAAATAAACATATTGCTTCTATCAGTGCAAATGATGATATATCCAATATTCCGAAAATTTCTGAAGAGGAAGCACCATTTATAGATGACAGAAGTCCAGTGGAGAAAAAGGAAGAAGAGGATAGTGAAGATTTGTATTCTGTGAAGAATTTCAGCCTTTAATTCCGAATATAGAATATCGAATGTGGAATATCGTAATTAAAAAACAGGGCAGTTGCTCTGTTTTTTAATTATTTTCGATATTCAGTATTCAATATTCGAGTGTCTACTTCTGTCTCGGAATCTGATTTTTATTTTTATTTTTTTCTAAATAATTTGCTATATGTCTTTTAGCCATATTTGTCTTTGCAACTTCTAACCACTTTGCGGATGGTTTACTAGATTCCTTTGTAATTATTTCTACAATATTACTATTTTTTAATTCTGTATTTAATGCAACCATTTTTCCATTAATTTTTGCACCACTTGTGTGTATTCCAATATCAGAATGAATGGCAAAAGCAAAATCTAGTGCGCATGAACCTACAGGCAAGTCCACCACGTCACCTTTCGGAGTCAAAATAAATATTCTATCATTAAAAAAGTCTGCTTTTAGATCTTCTATAAAACCATTTTTATCTTTATTTGTTTTTATATTTTTTTGTGATTCAGCCAGTTCGTTAATCCATCCAGGAGTGACTTCACTGTTATCTTTTACAATTTGAGAATAATTAATTATTTTAGGTAGGAATTGTTTAAACCATTTAGACTCAGAAGTTTCTTTTTGTTTTCCTGAACCTTTTTCTTTATATAAAATATGTGAAGCAATACCATATTCTGAATCATGATGCATATCAAAAGTACGTATTTGTACTTCTATTGCCGCTCCGTCTTTTGTTAAAACATTGGTGTGTAAACTTTGATATCCATTTGGTTTATGAAATGCGATATAATCTTTAATCCTTCCTGGTATTGGCCTTGCGATACTATGAACTATCCCTAAAACTTTGTAGCAATCTGCAACTGTATCTACAATAATACGTATAGCATGCATGTCATAAACTTTATTTATATCGTTATCATGACTTTTGATTTTTCTATACAAGCTGTAGATACCTTTTTGTCGGTAGTCTGTTTTAAAATGAATAATATTTTCTGCAGCAAGCGCTTTTTTGATTACTTTAATAAATTTTTCAAGTTCTGGTATAGATTCCTGCTCTTTATTCTTTAAAAGTTTTTCTGTTTTATCATATTCAATAGGATTTACATATTTAAATGATAAATCTTCAAGCTCACGTGACAACATCCTGATAGAAAGTCTGTAGGCAAGTGGCGCATATATTTCTAATGTTTCCAAAGCTATTCTTTGTTGTTTGTCAGGGCGTACGTACTGGAGTGTCCGCATATTGTGTAATCTATCCGCCAGTTTGATAATAAGTACACGGATATCTTGTGCAGCAGCAACTAAAAATTTTCGTAGGCTTTCCACATGTCTTTCCGCACCTCTGTATTTAACTTTCCCAAGTTTTGTAACCCCATTTACCAAAAATAAAACTTCCTCACCAAATTCTTGTTTTATACGCTCTTCTGTTGCTACGCCATCTTCTATTGAGTCGTGCAGTAAACCTGCAACAATTGTAGTTGCACCCATTTTTAAACTGGCTAAAATTTTCGCAGTTTCAAATACATGAATAAAATATGGATCCCCAGATTTTCTCAATTGATCTTTATGTACATCCAACGCAAAATCATAAGCCTTTTGTATAATAAGCTTGTCTTTTGCACTAGGTGAATCTAATAATGATGTTATTTCTTCGCAGGACATGTTTTGTAGTATACATTATACTGTCCTTGGTATAAAGTGCTTAAAAATTATGAAATATAGCCGTAAAATTTTCTTTTGACATTTTTGCATTTATGCTTTACCATTTAAATTAGAAGTTAAATTAAATCTGGAAGAAGGGAGAAATAAAATGAAAAAAACAATAATTGTTTTTTTAATATTTTGTTTGGTTTTTCCTATTTTTGGGAAAGAAGCAAATGTTTCGAAATCTTCAAATGTTCCAATTGTGAATTTGAATTTTACAGGTGATTTGGATAAAGAAATTAACCGTTTGAAAATAGTGAACGGTGGAGTAGAATTTAATAGAAACAGCACAAAAACCGCAGAAACAACAACAACCGCAGTAAGTTCGTGGGGTTGGGTTGCAGCATTAATTGCGCTTCTAGCCGCTATGGCGCTAATGGCTAGCAGCACAAAAAAGTAATCACAGAAAAGTGGTTAAAAGGGAGGTATTTAATACCGCCCTTTTTATTTTTCTATTTTATGGGGATTATGGTTTGGACAAAGTTTATCCGAGCAACGTTCAGGTATAGTTTTGGTACCTAACATCATGAGAGATCCACAAGTAGGGCACAAACGTCCTGTTGGCTTAGCTTTGATAGCATATTTACACTTTGGATAGTTTGTACAACTATAGAAAATTCCAAATCTTCCTCTTCTTTCTGCCATTTCTCCAGTTTTACACTGAGGACATTTTACTCCAGTTGAGTTTACTGGTGCACCTTCACCTTTTTTAATGTATTTACATTTTGGATAATTTGAACATGAAATAAATCTCCCAAATTTTCCATCTCTTTCTACAAGTTTGCCGTCTTTACATTCAGGACATTTTTCACCAGTTTCTTTTGGGCCTTCCATTTCTTCTCCGCTCATTTTTCTGGCACCAACACAATCAGGATACTTTTTGCAACTCAAAAATTTTCCATTTTTAGAAAGTTTAATAATCATTGGTTCTCCACAGACTGGACATTTGATACTTTCATCAGCCTCACCAAGATTTGTTACTTTTTCAATTTTATTTTTTTCTTTTACTTCTTTTGCAAATGGTCCATAGAAATCTTTCAAGGTTTTTTCATATTCTCTTTTACCAGTTGCAATATCATCTAGCTCATCTTCCATTTCCGCTGTAAAAGTATCACTTATATAGTTTGGAAAATTCTTTTCTAAGAAATCGCTAACAACTTCTCCTGTGTCAGTGGGGAAAAGTGCTTTATTGAGTTTCTGAACATAGCCTCTGTCTTCAATTGTCTTCATAATAGAAGCATAGGTAGAAGGTCTTCCGATACCTCTTTTTTCAAGTTCTTTAATTAGACCAGCTTCACTGTATCTTCCTGGTGGTTCTGTAAATTTTTCTGTATTTTTTAATTCTATAAGTTTTAATTTTTCATCTTTTGCAACTTTAGGGAGCTCTACATCTCCGCCACTTGCTTCTGGATCTGCTTTTAACCATCCATCAAAAAGCATTCGTGAGCCATTGATAGAAAATGTTGGGATTTCACCCGCACCGACAACCGCAGTTATTTTTGTTCTCAAAACTTTTGCATCAGACATTTGCGAAGCGAGTGCTCGTTGCCAAATAAGTCTGTAAAGTTCTTGCTGTTCATCTGTATGACCAGCATTATCTTTATTTGCATCTGTTGGTCGGATTGCCTCGTGAGCTTCCTGAGCATTTTTACTTTTTGTCACATAAATATTTTTATGTACATAGTTTGCTCCATATTTTTTATTAATAACTGCGGCAATTTGATCTTGGGCTGTTATGCTCCAGTTTGTGCTGTCCGTTATCATATAAGTAATATTGCTTGATACATAAAGTTTTTGTGCACTACCCATAGTTCTAGAGGGAGCAAGTGCTAAAGGTGTGCTGGCG
>CAZPLP010000006.1:0-17696 GCA_964587695.1 uncultured Candidatus Saccharibacteria bacterium
CTCGTAATAGCTTGTCTTATCCACCAAGTTGCATAAGTTGAAAATTTAAAACCTTTTGTCCAATCAAATTTATCTACAGCTTTGAAAAGACCCAAGTTTCCTTCTTGAATTAAATCTAGCAGTGTGAGGTCAGCAGATCTTCCCACATATTTTTTGGCGATGGACACAACAAGTCTCAAGTTTGCTTTTGCAAGAAGATTTTTTGCTTCATTATCACCTTGCTGAATTTTTCTAGCCAAATCTTTTTCCATAGAAGCACTGATAAGAGGATATTGTCCTATTTCTTTTAAATATATTTGAATAGAATCATACCCAGCATCTGGTGAGCGCATTCCATATGTAGCATATTTTTTTATCTGTTCTTCATCTACTTCGAGCATTCCCCCACCCTCTAAAACGTCAATACCAGCAACAACTAATTTACTATAAAGTTCATCAAGAAAAATAATATCATCCTCAATTTTAGGAAATTCCTTTAATATTTCGTCATAAGTAATAAAACCTCTTTCTCTACCTTTTGTAATAAGTTTACCAGCCTTAACATCAAGTTCTTTTTGCTTGGCAGATACTTTAAATAAAGGTTTTTTGCTTTTTACAGCCTTAGTTTTTTTCATTACTTTTTTAACTATCTTTTTGCCTTTTTTCGCTTTATTTTTAGGCATTTTTTTTATCTTTTTAATATTTTTGTGTTTTTTCATATATATTATTAAATTAAGCTAATAAATTAAATTTTTTTCTGATTCTTATAAAAATTATTTTTCTGAGTTTTAATATCGCTTAATTTTTGCATAATATCTTTAAGTCTAATAGAGATTGAAGTGATGATGTCTGACTCTTTTTCTTTTTCCGCCCGCTTTAAACTTACTAATAATTTTTCTAACTCTTTTTTAAAATATTCCTCGCGTAGAGTAAGAATTAGGTAAGCAGTTTCGTTTTTTAATGTTTTTTCGTCAGCCTTTGCGTAGTAACCTTCAGCTTCAAATGCCAATTCATTAATTTGTTTTTCGTACTCTTCTTCAAAATTATTAAATTTTTGATCACCAATTATATTTTTAATTTCGTCTTTTATATGTGTAGTATCAATCTTGTCACTATTTTGTTTGGTAATAATACCAGCCAGACTTCTTTCTACCGATCCTTTTTTAAGTATTTCTTGATTTATCTGATTGTCTATAGCTTTATTTTCTGATTGATTTGGTTGTTGGAACTCTTCGTCTAGCTTAACCTTTTTTAAATCATCCCAAATAAATTCCTCTTTTATATTAATCAAATCAGAAATCTTTTTTACATATGTACTTCTCTCTGTATTTCCATCGAGCAAATATACATAAGGTAATATTTTAGTTTTAATATTTTGCCATAACTTCTTTTTGTCTAACATTTCTGCCTGAGCTCTATTTAGTAAAAAATCTATGAGAAATATCGAATTTTTAAGCGTATTCTTAAACAATTCTTTATCTTTGAGAATAAGGTCGGCTGGGTCAAATCCCTTGGGAATTTCGGCTATTTTGACGTCCATACCGCATGAAAGCGCCATAGCCCAACCCTTTTCTGCAGCTTTTGCACCTGCATTATCAGAATCAAAGGACATTATTATCTTATTTGATATTCTTCTTAATAATGATAAATGATCTATAGTAAGTGCTGTTCCGCTTGATGCGACTGTGTTTGTAAAACCCGCTTGGTGTGCCATAAGTATATCCATTTGACCTTCCACTAATATAGAAAAATCGAATTTTCGAATTGACTGTTTTGCTCTATCATATCCATAAAGGACTTTTGATTTATCAAAAAGCTCAGTTTGTGGTGAGTTTAAATATTTTGCTGACTGCCCATCGTCATGTAATATTCTTCCAGAATAAGCAATCACTCGTCCAGCAGAATCAAAAATCGGAAACATAATCCTACCTCTGAATCTATCATAAGTATTTTTTCCTTCTGTTTTTGATATACCAGCTCGTTCTATTTCGTCATCAGTAAAACCTTTCGATTTTAAATAATCAGAAATTGACCTCCATTCATCTCTTACATAACCAACTTTCCAGTTTTTTATCGTATCATCACTTAAACCTCTTTTTTTAAGATAATTTAATGGGATTTCTTCGGATTGCAAATTGTTTTGCAAAAATATGGTAGTCATCTCTAAAAGTAAATACAACCTTTCTTTTTTGTCTGTAATTTTTGAAGTAAATTTTTCTAAAGTTATACCAGCTTTATCGGCGAGTATTTTTAATGCCCCAAGGAAATCTATACCTTCAAATTCTTGAACAAAAGTAAATATGTCTCCTTTTGCCCCACACCCAAAACAGTAATATGTTCCACGGTCCGGAGACACAAAAAAAGAAGGTGTTTTTTCATTATGAAAAGGACACTTTGCTTTTAAGCTGTTGCCGGCTTTTTCTAATTTTACATAAGAGCCAACAACTGACTCTATGTTTAATCTTTCTTTTATTTGTTCTACGGAAGACATGTTTATATACTTTTTTAAAAGTTAAAAATTACTTCCTAAATACAAAACTTTAATATTCAGATTCGGAATTCTCAAATTGTTTCTGAACTTCATCTATCATTTGAGCTTTCTTGCTACCTGGGAATCCTGTACCAGCAGGAATAACTCTACCAATAATAACATTTTCTTTTAGACCGACTAAGTTGTCTCTTGTACCTTTTATAGCTGCATTTATAAGTATTCTTACTGTGTGTTGGAATGATGCTGCTGAAAGGAAGCTTCTTCTTGAAAGTGATGACTCAGTAATACCCATAACTAATAATTTAGCTTCCAATGGCTCGCCTTTCTTTTCTTTAATCTCTTCATTCTCTAGTTTTAAGTCTAATTCATCTATAACATCTCCAACACAGAAATCTGAAGATCCTGGATTAGAAACGACTTTCTTTGAAAACATTTGTTTAACAATAATTTCAATGTGTTTTCGAGCAACCGCCGCACCTTGAAGTTCATAAGGTTTGCTTACTTCAGTAATAATGTATTCAATAGCTTTTTCTTTTCCAGCAAACTCAAAGATTTCATCAATATCTGCAGATCCATCTGTTAACAATTGTCCTTTTGTAATCTTGTCTCCTTGTTTTACATATACAATTCTTTTTGGATTAAATACGTATTCAATTTCACCAGACTTTTTTGATTTTCCTTTATCTTCCAAATCAGGCAAAACTGTAATTATTTTTTCTTTTCCAAAATCTTTTACTGAAGAAACAAGACCGCTTACTGTTGCAATTATTGCTGGGTTCTTTGGTTTTCTTTTTTCAAAAATTTCTTCTACACGTGGCAAACCTTGAGTAATATCTCCGCCAGCACTTGCAGTACCTCCGGCATGGAATGTTCTCATTGTAAGCTGGGTTCCTGGTTCACCGATAGCTTGAGCTGCTATAGTTCCTACAGCTTCCCCAATATCTATTAGTTCATTTTTACCAAGATCCATTCCGTAACATTTTGAACATATTCCGTGTAATGTTTTACAAACAAGTGGTGATCTTACAGCAACATTTTCTACTTCTGATTGGTCAATTTTTTGTGCATCATCTTTTGTAAGTAAATATCCTTTTTTATACATTACTGTACCATCTTTATTTAGAACATCATCAGCTAAAATTCTACCCCTTATATTTTTAGCGATAGGAGTGATCATGTCTTTAACAGCATTTTTACTGATTATTATGTTTTCCTTTGTTCCACAATCTACTTCTTTGATTATAATATCTTGGGCAACATCAAAAAGTCTTCTTGTAAGATAACCAGCACGTGCAGTATTTAGAGCAGTATCCGTAAGCCCTTTTCTAGAACCGTGTGTGGTAATGAAATATTCTATAGGTGTTAGACCCTCTTTTGATGAGCTGATTACTGGGAATTCAATTGTCTCTCCCGAAGTATTTATAATCATACCTTTCATACCGGCCATTTGAACAAGTGAACCCAATGAACCTCTTGCTCCAGAATTCCACATGTCATAAACCGAACCATTTTTGTCTAATGTATCAGGAATAAGTTTTTCTAGTTCACCTTTTGCATCTTGCCATATTTCAACATTTTTTCTTACTCTTTCTTCTTCAATAAGCAACCCTTCTTCAAATTGCTCTGATACCTCCATAGATTTATTTTTGGCTTTTCTAATTATTTCAGTTTTTTCTTTTGGAACTTGTACGTCATCTATACCCCAAGTTATTCCTGAAATTGTAGCGTATTTAAAACCAAAATTTTTAATTTTATCCATTATTGGTGCAATTTTGTTTGGACCGTGTTGAATAATAAGATCATCGATAATCTTTTTAAGTTGTTTGTTATTAATTTCTGCATTTACAAATGGATAATCATCTGGAAGAACAATGTTAAACAACAATCTACCAACTGTTGTTTCAAATAATTTTCCATCAAATTGTTTATATTTTGCTTTAGTTGAAGGTAAAACATGTATTTTTGATCTGTAACTGATCATACCAAATTCATGTGCAGTTATAGCTGCATTTGTAGATTGGAAATATTTTCCTTCTCCTTTTTCACCAGCAACTGTTTTAGTCATCCAGTAACATCCAAGGACAATGTCCAAAAGTTTTGCTGAAATTGTTGGATCTCCATCTCCAGGTTTAAGAATATTTTTGTCTGAAGCCAAAATCTCTTTTGCTTCCTTTTGTGCCTCTTCTCCTAGTGGTACGTGAACAGCCATTTGGTCACCGTCGAAGTCTGCGTTGAAAGCAGCACAAACTAGTGGGTGAACTTGAATAGCATTTCCTTCTATAAGAATTGGTTTAAAAGCTTGAATACCGAGTCTGTGAAGTGTAGGAGTGCTGTTTAATAGAACATATTTATCTTTAATTACGTCTTCAAGAATTCCCCATACTTCTGTGGCACCGTCATCTATTAATCTTCCTGCGCCTCTAATATTGTAAGCGAATTCTTTTGCTAAAAGTTGTGAAATAATAAATGGTCTGAAAAGTTCCAGCGCCATATGTTTTGGAAGACCGCATTGGTCTAAGTTTAATTCGGGACCTACAACGATAACTGATCTTCCTGAATAGTCCACACGCTTTCCTAAAAGATTTTGTCTAAATAAACCTCTTTTACCTTTAAGATTATCTGCTAAAGATTTCAATGGTCTTTTACTTGAAGCAGATCCCATTGCTGAGAATAAAGCATTACCATGTCTGATTGAGTTGTCTATCAAAGCATCAACGGCTTCTTGAAGAATTCTTTTTTCATTTCTTAAAATAACATCAGGAGCTGAAATTTCTTTTAATTTCAAAAGTCTGTTGTTTCTATTTATAACTCTTCTGTAAAGGTCGTTTACATCTGAAGTTGCAAATCTTCCTCCATCAAGTGGAACCATAGGTCTCAAAGCTGGTGGAATAACTGGAATTTTTGTAAGAAACATCCATTCCGGTCTAGAATTTGAAGCAATCATTGACCTTATTAAACTTAATCTTTTGTTAAGTTTTTCTGTATCTGCAGCGTTGGATTTTTCTAAGCCAGCTTCAATTTTCTTTTCTAAGTCTTGAAGGTTGATTTTTTTTAATATTTCATAAATAACTTCCCCACCGATGCCTGCTTCAAAAGCTGCACCATATTTGATAGAAAATTTATGATAATTTGCTTCGTCAAGAACTTTTCCTTCAACAATACTTTCAACTTCTTTTTTCGCATTAAGAGCCATTTCTTTTAAGGCGTCTTTCGTTTTCTCATCTGTGACAGTTTTAACTTTGTTTTTAAATTCATTATCTATTTCTTTCAAAATTCTTTCTTTTTCTGAAAGAGTAGTTTTTGTAATAATATATCCAGCAAAGTAAATAACTTTTTCGAGATCTGAAACTGACATTCCCATAACTGCACCGAGTCTTGTTGGTGTACCTCTTAAAAACCAAATATGTGATACAGGTGTAGAAAGTTCTATATGGCCCATTCTCTCTCTTCTTACAATTGATCTTGTAATTTCAACTCCACATTTTTCACAAACTATTCCTTTATATCTTATTCCTTTGTATTTTCCGCAGTAACACTCATAATCCTTATCTGGTCCAAATATTTTTTCATCAAATAGTCCACCTCTCTCTGATCTCTGTGTTCTGTAGTTAATAGTTTCAGGTTTTGTAACTTCTCCAAAAGACCATTTTGCAATTACTTCTGGTGAAGCAACATGAATGGATATAATGTTGAAATTTTGATCTGAAGATTGTTTTGTTCTCATAATGTTTGTTTTAAATTTAAATTAGATTTTCTTATTTTCTAAAAATTAAGATTATTTTTCATTATCTAATTTTTCATTCTTGAGTTCGACATTGAGTCCAAGACCTCTCAAGCTATTAAGTAACACATTAAACGAAGCTGGCAAATTTGGTTGTTTTATTCTTTCTCCTTTGACAATCGAATCGAATGCTGCGCTTCTTCCGACAATATCATCTGATTTAATTGTAAGCATTTCTCGTAATGTATAAGCTGCACCATATCCAAGCAATGCCCAGACCTCCATTTCTCCGAATCTCTGTCCTCCTCCCTGAGCTCTTCCACCCAAAGGTTGTTGTGTAATCATTGAGTAAGGTCCGATAGATCTCATGTGTATCTTATCTTCAACTTCATGGTGAAGTTTTAAGATATACATATAACCGACAGAAATTTCTTGTTCAAAAGTGCTTCCTGTTCTTCCATCAAACAATGGCATTTTACCGTTGGCTTTATATCCAGCTTTTACTAATTCTTCTTTAATTTCAGTATCTGTAGCTCCCATAAAAGGTGGAACTATAGCTTGATAATCAAGTGTGTTTGCAGCAAGACCTAAGTGAACTTCAAGTATTTGTCCTAAGTTCATACGACTTGGAACTCCAAGTGGTGTAAGAATGACATCTACTGGTGTACCATCAGGCATATATGGCATATCTTCAACTGGTAATATTCTTGAAATAACTCCCTTATTTCCGTGTCTTCCAGCAAGTTTGTCTCCGATGGAAATATTTCTAAGTTGTGCTATTTCAATGTGTATTCTTTTAATTATGCTTGCTTCAAGTTTGTCACCATTTTCTCTAGAAAAGATTTTTACAGAAATAATTCTTCCTCTTTTTCCAGACTCAAGTCTTTTTGATGTATCTTTTACATCACGAGCTTTTTCACCGAAAATAGATCTTAACAATCTTTCTTCGGGAGTAAGTTGAGTTTCACCTTTTGGCGTAATCTTACCAACAAGAATATCTCCAGTGGAAACTTCTGCTCCAATTCTTATTATTCCATCTTCATCAAGATTTCTTAATTTTACTTCACCAACGTTTGGAATATCATGAGTAGTAATTTCTGGTCCAAGTTTTGTATCGCGAACATTAATAACAAACTCTTCTATGTGAATAGAAGAAAATTTACTATTTTTTACCAATCTTTCTGAAAGGATGATAGCGTCTTCGTAGTTTGAACCGCTCCATGTCATAAATGCGACAAGAACATTTTGTCCGATTGCCATTTCACCGTTTACTGATGCAGATGTATCTGCAAGCAAGTCACCCTTTTTTACTTTTTGACCGAGATTAACAGAAGGTCTTTGGTGGAAAGGTGTAAATCCATTTGTTCTAGCAAAATTAATTAATTTATATTCTTTTTCTTTACCGCTTTTATTTGATTTAATTGATATTTTTGTTGCGTCTACTGAGCTGACGATTCCATCTTCTTCAGAATAAACAATTCTACCTGTATATCTTGCTGCTTCTGCTTCAATTCCTGTGGCAACCAAAGGAGCTTCAGGAATAATACAAGGGACAGCTTGTTTTGACATGTTTGTACCCATGAGTGCTCTTGATGCATCATCATGGTTTAAGAAAGGAACCATAGAAGTAGCCACAGAAAATGCCTGGTTTGGAGCTACGTCAATAAGGTCCACTTCTTCTCTTTTAATAAGTTTGGGTTCACCGTTTACACGAACTTCAACTTCATCCTCTGTTATTTTATTATTATCATCATAAGGTGTCGCTCCATGAGCGATCTTGTGATTTTCTTCTTCAACAGCATTAAAATATTTTATTTCATTTGTTATAACTCCGTTTTTTACTTTTGCATAAGGAGTTTCAATCATTCCAAAATCATTTATTTTTGCATAAGTAGCAAGGTTTAAAATAAGACCGATATTTTGTCCTTCTGGTGTATGAATAGGACAAACTCTTCCGTAGTGTGAAGGGTGAACGTCACGAACCTCAAAACCAGCTCTTTCTCTGGTCAATCCACCGGGTCCTAGAGCTGAAAGTCTTCTCAAGTGTTCAAGCTCTTCAAGAATATTTACCTGTCCCATAAATTGTGACATTTGACTTGTAGTAAAGAATTCTTTAATTCTTGCTTGAAGCGGTCTTGCAGAAATAAATTGTACAGGCATTTTAATATCAGGATCTACAGTAGACATCCTGTCTTGAATATTTCTTTTCATTTGTGCCATACCAATACGAACTTTTTGTTGAAGAAGCTCCCCAACAAAACGAACTCTACGTGAACCTAAGTGGTCAATATCATCTTCTTTAGATTCTGGATCATTATTTAATTCAACTATTTTTTTAATTGTTGCGACTAAATCCTCTAGTGTAATAAATTTTTTCTCTAATGTTTTTTCATCCATTGGAAAACCAAACCTTTTATTAAATTTTGATCTTCCTACCTTTGATATATCATATCTTTCAGGGCTAAATATTGATTGAACATATTCTCTTGCGTTATCAAGAGCAGCTAAATCTCCATCTCTCAATCTTTTATAAACTTCTAGGAAAGAATCATCCTGATTTTTAGCGTGGTCTTTGAGAATGGTTGTTTCAATAACCTTCAAAGATTCATCATTGTCTTTAAATAATTCTATTATATCTTTATCAACTTTTGCACCAAATATTCTAAGAAGAGAAGAAATCGCAAATTTTCTCTTTTTATCAATTTTTACATATATAGCACCGTCAGATTCAGACTCTATTTCTATCCAAGCACCTCTGGCTGGAATAATTTTTGCACCAAAGAAATTTTTACCTTTTGATTCATTTAAAGTGAAAAATATTCCATATGATCTAGCAAGCTGAGGAATAACAACTCTTTCAATACCATTGATAATAAATGTTCCATGATTTGTCATCAAAGGAATATCTGAAAAGAATATTTCTTGTTCATTTTCTGTACCAAACGCTTTGTTCTTTAATTTAACTTTAGCTTTTAACTGGCCTTCGTAAGAAATCTTTTTTTCCTTTGACTGAAATTCATCATATTTTGCTTCACCAACTTCAAACCCAGTAAAAGATAATTCAAACTTTTTATCAGCGTAGTCTTTAATAGGGGAAAATTCCTTAAAAACATCTGCAATACCTTCGCTTAATAGCCATTTATAAGACTTCATTTGGTGGTCAACCAAGTTTGGCGTATCTATAAGAGGTTTTTTGTATTTACTAAAGTATTTTTTCTTTAGTCCGCCCCCGGTGACTCCCGCTGTCAATATATTTGCTGGTTTGTTCATTCTGTTTTTTCCCGTTATAGTTACCGGGTAAATTAATAAAAATTAATAAATTTAACAAAAAGTTACGATCTCACACAGAAAAATAAATACGATATACTAGTTTGTTTAAAATTTAATAATAAAACTATTTTTAAATTTTATTTGTTTATTGTTTAAAACAAACATTAAATTTTCAACACACTCGATAAAATTAATAATAAAAAAAAGACAACCCTGCCTGAAAAGGTTTCTATATTCCTTCTTAAATTTTAACTTATTTTTCTAAGCAAGATATTTTGCAACTTAATCTAGCCTAATAATGTCACTTTACCTCCGCAACACATTCATATTAAAGTTGTTACTAATATAGACTATAAGGGTTTAATTGTCAATACATTATTTGCACATTATCTGAAAGTACAGGTTAAAGCACACATCATATTACAAACTTGAGCCTTTGGGTCATGCCTGCATGTCGAAGCACAGGAATTAAATTCCCCTCCAGCTGCCTTGCATTGGCTTTCTGTAAGTTGATTTACTTCACAAATATTTTCAGCTGGAAACCACACTCCTTTTTTTTGATTGCAAGATCCAACCTTACTTAAAATTATAGTTCCAGTGGTAACGACTATAGGTGTATCTATTTTGGTAATTTCACATTTTTCTTCCCAAATTCTTAAACATTTATTTTTAATAGAGCACCAAGAATATCCAGCACTTCCGATACATCCATAAATGTCTCTGTCTGCTCCGACAATCGCGGGGCTGTTATTTATTATTGGTGATATTTGTTTTTGAGAAACTTGATCAGAATAAAAAATCCCAATAGATAACAAAATTAAAAGTACAAATATGATTATTACATTTCTCATATAAATATTATATCATTAAAAAAATACAAATAAAAAGGCCCGCTTGCGCGGGCCTTTTTTAAAGCTATTTTGAGATTAGTATCTTGCTGGTCTTTCCTCTCTTGGTCTTGCTTCATTGACGGTCAATTTTCTACCATCTAGTTCTTTACCATTCCACATTTCTATAGCTGCTTTTGCACCTTCGTCTGTTGACATTTCAACAAATCCGAATCCTTTTGATCTACCTGTCATTTTGTCCATGATGATAGCAACTGATGCAACTTCTCCTGCTTTAGAAAAAGCTTCTGATAATGAATTCTCTGTAGTGCTATAAGAAACACCACCTACATATAATTTCTTCATTCGATAAATAATTACTCTAACTTAATAAACCTTAAGACTTCACTTGAAACGAAAGACGACTAATCCTTACAAAAATCAACTTACTTCTTAATTGCAACAATTATAGGTTATAGATAGATTATTGTCAAGCAAATAGCTTTATCGATTAAGAATAGTCTAGAATTTACTTATAATAAGTAGTGTTTTAGGCTGGTAGCACTTATTTGTCTTTTGACAATAATTGGATGTTTTTTGATATTTCTTCCCACGAATATAATCGAATGGAATTTTCATAATTTGCACTTTTGTTCCAAGGACAGTCTAAAACTAAAACTGTAATTCCTTCACTTGTACAGTCGGCAATGTGAAATGAATCATCTTCAATTAATATTTTTATATTTAAACTTTTACAAATATCAGACTTTTTTCTAGTACTTTTATCTAACTTAAATGTATTTGCAAAAAAAGTGTCAGAAAATATATTTGGATAACACTGATTAATCCATTCTAAGGTTTGTTCTTTGTATACATCTGACCTCCCAGTGATTATGCAGAACTGATAACCAAGTTTTTTTAATTCTAAAAGTGCTTCGTAAGCACCTGCAACTGGTTTAGTATTTTTTACAAAGTCTGTTTTGTAAAAATTCTTAATAAATTCAACCTCGTCATTTTTTGTTCCTCCCCATATTTCCCAATAATTATATGAGGTAAAATCTGCTCTTTTAAATAATGAGTGGTGGATAGTATTATAATATTCCAATACTGATGATAGTGTCTCTGATAATATTTCGTCTAAATCTACAGCAATCATTATAGTTAATATATTACTTAAACAAAGTTAAAAAATATGGTAGAAATATTATAATCCCGACAACAACAGCGAGTAAAGCCGACAAAAGTACAGCTCCAGCAGCTACATCTTTGGTATCTCTTGCGTACGGATGATAAGTAGGCGAAGTTAAATTTATGTCAATTTCTATGGCTGAATTAAATGCTTCAGAAATAAAAACTATTCCAGATATAATAATAACTAATATCCATTCAGTATTGGTAATTTTAAAAAATAAACCTACAAGTATAGCAATAATGAATACGACAAATTCAATCCAGAAACTATGAGTTGATTTAATAAATATATAAATTCCTCTGCCTGCGTGGACAAAACCCTCAGCTCTTTTCAAAAATGAAAATTTTTTTTCGATTGGTTTGTTTTCCATAAAATATAACTAGGCTAATTTAAATAAATACGTTGCTTCAAGTTTTGGATTCATCATTATTTTTTTATAGAACCATGGAGCTAGGATTGCTGCAAAGAAAACATTTCCAGCTAAGTGACGAAGTGTAAATGGTATTTGTCCAATAGCTGCTGCGAGGAAACTTCCACCAAACATGAGTGGTCCCATAAGTACTCCAGTTATCAAATCAAAAAATAATGTTCCAACAATACTTATCACAACAAAGTTTTTGGCTGAAGCAGAACGATTCTTAAGTAAAACTGCACCCCAAACGCCCACAGCACCATAAGTAAGCGATGTAACTATCGTCCAAATACCTACTTTGCCCATGATTAAGTCCACAAGTACCATTGAAATTGCCCCGTAAAGACCCGCAACCCAAGGACCATAAGCTTTTGCTCCTGCAAGTTCTGTCGCCATAAGCGGTGATACATTCCAAAGTCCAAATAAAGGAGAAAGTAAACGAAAGATTAATGTTGCTACAAAACCGAGATAATATTTTGGTAAATTTATAAATGCGTTTTTCATAATTATTTATTTTTATAATCCTGAGCGCGGAACATAATTCCTCTTGGACCATCGTCTTCTAGTAATGCAGGCACAAGTGCACCTGGCATAACCGTATCAACTTCATTGTCGGCGTTTGGTCCACCCAAATCGGTTTTTAACCATCCTGGGTCGAGAGTATTTACTAATACATTTGAATCTTTTACTTCATATGCAAGTTCAGCTGTATATTTATCTACTGCAGCTTTTGAAACTCCATACACTGCTAAATTTGGTTGGTCTTTAATTCCAGATGTAGTATTTATTACTCTTCCAAAATTTCTTTCAACCATACCTGGGACAAAAGCAGAACAAAAATTAATCATTGAATACAAATTGATTTGCATAATATTTTCCCAATGATCTTGAGTGACTTCGTATATACTTTTATATTCACTCATCACTGCAGCATTGTTATAAAGAATATCTACTGGCTTTCCGTGTGACAGTACTTGCATAATAATACTTTGAACAGCATCTTTGTTTGAGAGTTCACCTCCAACTAAAAAAACTTCCACTTTGTATGGTTTTACAAGTTCAAGAGTTTGTTTGAGATTTTCTTTTGTACGAGCGTGCAGAAAAAGATTACAACCTTCTTTTGCAAGTCCTTCTGCAATTTTTTGTCCTATGCCACGACTAGCACCAGTGACTAGAGCCCATTTTCCTTTAATATTTTTATTCATCCCGTAATTATATTACAAACTAAATTAATATTCTATCTAGTATAACTTTAGGTCGAGATTTGTCTGTAGCAGAGTAAAGAACAATATCATCTTCTTTAGAAATAAATTTAATCTTGGAGATTTCTTTTGAGGTTTCTTTTTGATTTAGTTTGTCTGCTTTATTTGCAACAATAATATAATTGATGTCTTGTTGACGAAGTATATCAATCATATCTAGGTCAAAGTCTGTTACTCCAGCTTTAATATCAAGTATAAGTACTACTAAACGTGGTCTTGAACCGGATTCTGTGAGATACCAAATGATTAAGTTTCTTATTTTTTCAATTTGAGCTTGTCCACCTTGTGCGTATCCGTATCCAGGAAGATCAACAAAATACATTTTATTATTAATCATGAAAAAGTTTATCTCTGTAGTTTTTCCAGGTTTTTTTCCTGTTTTTACCAAAGTGTTACTTTTTACTAGAGAATTGATAACACTAGACTTCCCCACATTTGAACGGCCAATAAAGGCGACTTGTGGAATATCGTCAGTTAATATTTTATTAGTTCCAACAACACCTTTTATAAATTTTGCTGATTTAATTTCCATCCCGTTTAGAGACAGGTCGCGGTCTAATTACCGTTTCCTATCAAATTTTAAATTAATTATATTGATAACCAAGCAACTTTTTTATCACTGATAGTGACCGCGGTCTCTAACGGGATCCATATACGACAGTGTAGTCTATTTTAACAGATATAGAAAGAGCCGCGGACTACCGCGGCGCTTCGTTACTTTCCATTTTTAATTAAATTCTTTTTCTCAATTCTTGAAAGGCTTTTGATTCTCGCCTCTTCTTTCGACGCCAAACTTCTATTCTTAAACTTTTTTGAATACACGAGCTTCACCGGTCGTCTCGCCTTCGTATACTTTGCCCCAAGTTTTGAGGTGTTGTGTTCGGCAACACGTCGTTTTAAGTCGGTGGTTATGCCGGTGTAGAGAGATTTATCGGAGCAAAGGAGGATGTAGAGTGAGTACATTATAATAAATCTTTATATTTAGGGTAATGAGTTTTTATTAAATTTTGCCATTCAACAGTTTCTTTTTTTAGATTAAACGTATTTAATATATTATTTTAATAGTTCAATCAAAGTCTCGACTACTG
Source organism: uncultured Candidatus Saccharibacteria bacterium (assembly GCA_964587695.1). Taxonomy (GTDB): domain Bacteria; phylum Patescibacteriota; class Minisyncoccia; order Phycocordibacterales; family GWA1-40-21; genus Bog-1340. The sequence goes on from CAZPLP010000006.1 coordinate 14,243, forward strand.
TTTTTCTATCAAATTTTTCATCTATCCAATCTGCATATTTTATACGACAGAATCTCCAACCAGCTGATTCTAAAACACGCTGTCTTTCTTCATCACTTTGTATATGGATACCATACGCTTCATCTATTTCATCCTTAAAATGACATGGTCCATCACATTCAACAGCAATCCTTTTACCTGATTTTGTGTTACTAATCACAAAATCAATTTTAAAACCACAACTTTGAATTTGATTTTGAATTTTATACAATTTTCCTAATCCTTTCTTAACTGTGTTGTAAAAATCCTCCTCAAAATATGAATCAAATGGTTTTAAGTCCAATGAATCAAAAGCTACTTCTCCATTCTCTTTTGCATATTCAAGATATTTTTTAATCCAAATTTTTTCTGGTACATCAGATATAGGCATACTAACAAAACAATGGACTTGCATTTTCGCACGAGAAAAACCAACATTTACTCTTCCTCTGTTTATATCACCTCTTATATCGCCACCTTCACCAGTTAAAGGGTTATATCTTTTCTTTTGATCTGATTTTCTAATTACAAATGAATAAATAATAATATCTTTTTCATCACCTTGTATACCCTCAATAATACTTACTTTATAATTATCATTTTCTTCTTTAAAACCAGCTTCCGTAAAAACTTTTCGTATTTCAGTAGCTTGAGCATTAAAAAAAGATAAAATACCAATAGATTTATCTTTGTATTTTTCATCTGAACGCAAATCTTGAAAAAATTTGAGTATCTCTTTTGCTTCAGCAATATTTACATTATCAGAAATTTCTTCTTTCCAGTCTGATTTAACCTCGTGTATCACGATGATCCTGTTTGTGTCTTGATATGTTAGATAATTACTATTTAATGGAACAAGACTACCTCTGTAGAAATTTTCATTACTAAAACCAATCAATTCAGCTGGTGAGCGGTAATGATACCTAAGCATTCTTGTTTTAAATTTAAGGTTGTCGGCAATATGAAGTAAGGATTGTACAGAAGTTCCCATAGCTTTTATTTGTCTTTCATCTGGTATTTGGTAGCGATGTGCTAACTCTTCAAAAATACGATTTGATTTAAACATTATTGTGCTATCACGCATTTGTTCTTTATCCCCAACAAATACAGCTCTATTTGCTCTAAACATTGTTGGTAAAGTATAAGCAATATTACATTGAGATGCTTCATCAAGAATCACATAATCAAACATACCTGGTTGAAGTGGCAATAATCTACTTGCATCATCAAGTTCCATAATCCATATTGGGATAATGTCCAACACTGCATTAAAATTATCTGGGTCATTACGTAATTTATCAAAAGTTTTGAATGCTTTCCGTGATTTTCCAAAAGCTCTTTGAATTCTCCCAATAATTCTTTTAACAGTTATATTCTTCTCATATTTCTCAATAAGACTTTTATTTATTATATTTTGAATATAAATACCAACTCTCTGACCCCTTTCTTTTTCAGCATGTTTTAATTCAACATTAATACGATTTGCACTACCTTTTTTAGATAGCTCAATAAGTTCATTTTTAATTTCTTGTGCACGTAAAATACTCATTTTTACGCTGTCTAGATTATTTGATGATGAGCTATCAATTTTCTTATCAAGCAAATTAAACTCCTCATCAGATACCCCACAAACAGATAGTTTTTCTTTTAGCTTTTCTTCTATATTTTCTAAATGATTAATACTCTCATGATAAAAACAATGATTATATAGAGCATCAAGATAGCGAACTTGTTCATTCCTTGTATTATCATTTTCTTGAATGATATTTATTTCATCAACAATTTCTCGTGGTAATTTATTTAATATTTCACTAAGACGTAAACGTCTAGTAATATTATTAATTTTTCTAAAAATATCTGAATGCCTATCAAATCCCGTTTTCTCAACATCATTTCTAATTTTTTCTATATCTTCAGCATAGTGTGTATTATTCAAACTTAAAGTGGCTAAAATTTTTTCAAAATGTTTTCTCTCTTCACCGCGCTCATATTTTTTAATAGCTTTTTCTATTTTTTCTATTTCAGCCTTTGTCTTCTTAATTTCTAACCATTCATTTGAAGATAAATTTAATGTGAAAGAATTGAAATCAGAAATTTCTATATCATATTCCTTTAATCCTATTAGTTCTTGACTAAGATGATAATATGTTCTTTGAGAGTCAATTGATTCATTTAAATTTTGACGAAATTTATCTCTAATATCAACGACTTGATCAATAACAGGATTCTTTGGTTTCCAATTTCTCAAATCTTGAATATAGGTATCTATAGATGCAAGCTGAGGAACAATTCCATCTGCTTCATCATCTTCTCCGATTTGAGCAGAATTTGGATTTGGTAGATAACCAAATAAATATTTAATATCCAACTTCTTTAACTTATCTTTTACAACTTTTAGAGCTTGAGCCTTTTGGCTTACAAAAAGTACTCGTTTACCAGTTGCGGCAAGATGACAAAGAATATTTGATATCGTCTCAGACTTACCAGTTCCTGGTGGTCCTTGAATAATTGATGATTTATTACCTATAATAGATAATGTAGCGAGTTGGGATTGATCATAAAGGAATGGAAAATATAAATCTTTTTCGTGAGGTGTTTCTGTTTCATTATTTAAATCATCATCTCCAGCAATCCAACTCGTTAGGGCTGTATTGGTAAGTTCTTTTTCTGATAATTTAGAGAGTTTTGCTAAATCTTCAGCTAGGAAGTAGTTGGCTTTTGGACTTAAAGCAATTCTTATTTCATTAAGAGAAAAAGACTCTTCATCAAAATTTGCTTTTGTATGTCTTAATTGAGCTTTTATTTTATGCCAAACATCTTTAAAAATATCCAAATCTGTAATAGGTAATGTAAATTTACCATCAATTTCATATTTACCCATCTCATCTAAGAGTTGAAAATACAAGTCGTCTCCAAGTATTGATTCTAGTACACCAATATTTACTTGAATTTCTGGATCAATTGAGTAAACATAATATTTTCCAACTCCGCTTTTTGTGATGTCTTTTTCTAGTTTTATTGGCAAAGAAAAAAGAGGATAACGATCAGTTTTTGTCTTAACCTCTTTTTTCTCCTCTTCATCTTCTTCTATATCTATCACATCATTCTCTTCAAGCGGTAGTTCAATTTCAAAATATCCAAAATTTAAAGTTGTTTGTTTTGTAAATTGATCATTTTGGTATTTGTTATAAATATCTTCAATCTTATTAGCAAAAGTTTTTTCTATTTCATAAATATCTTTTTCTTCTTCTGGAACTTTTTTAGGATCATATTTATAAAAAACATCAAGATTAATTAATTCACTAAGTTGTCCGTCAGTATCACCATTCAATAGACCTACAAGATTAAAATATTCCATTGGAAGATCGACTGAATATTTTTGTTGTGCAATAGCAGTTTTTTCACGCGTTATTTTTACATAACCCAAACAGTATTT
>CAZPLP010000007.1:0-17628 GCA_964587695.1 uncultured Candidatus Saccharibacteria bacterium
GACCATCTTTGGGTGGACAAGGAGGATTCAGAAGACCAGCTTCATCATCTAGCAGGCCACCATATGGTGGTGGAAGTAGATTTGGTGGCGGAGACAGAAGACCTTCATTTGGAGGAAATCGTTTCGGTGGAAATAGAGGAGGAGGAAGAGGAGGAAATTCATTCGGACGTGGAAGAAACACAGGATCTGATATTCACTTTTCAAAATTTATAAATAAAGCTGTTATTACAGAAGAAGTTGCAAAATTTGTTCCCGAGCATCTTTTTAAAGATTTTAATATTGATGACAGAATAAAAGCAAATATTTTTGCAAAAGGTTATAACGAACCTACCCCTATTCAGGATAAAATAATTCCGCATGTTTTGCGTGGTTCTGATGTTGTTGGGATAGCAAATACAGGTACAGGTAAAACTGCTGCGTTTCTTATTCCACTTATAAATAAAGTTTTGTTAAACCCTAAAGAAGAAATTCTTATAGTTGTTCCAACAAGAGAACTTGCACAGCAAATTGACGATGAATTAAAAAGTTTTACAGCAGGTATGAAAATATATTCAGTATGTTGCGTAGGAGGAGCTCCTATTGGCAGACAAATTTCAATGCTTAAATATTGGAATAATTTTATTATTGGAACTCCTGGAAGATTGAAAGATTTGGTAAACAGAAGAGTTTTAAATCTCAAACCTTTTTCTACAATAGTTCTTGATGAAGCTGATAGGATGCTTGATATGGGATTTATTGCTGATATGAAACTTATCATGTCTCAGATGTCTGCAAAAAGACATACATTATTTTTCTCTGCAACAGTTTCAAGAGAAGTTGAACAATTAATTAAAGAATTTCTAAAGGAACCTGTAACTATATCTGTAAAAACAGGAGACACTTCAAAAACCGTTGATCAAGATGTTGTCAGACTTAATGGAAAAGAAAAAATAGATGTGCTCCACGAACTTTTAAATAATCCAGAATTGAGCAAGGTCCTAATTTTTGGCAGAACAAAACATGGAGTTGAGAGACTTTCTAGAACTTTAGCTGAAAGAGGGTTTAAGGCTGACTCTATTCATGGAGACAAAAATCAATCTGCAAGACAAAGAGCACTAGGAAAATTTAAAGATGATAATATTAAAATACTCGTAGCCACCGATGTCGCAGCAAGAGGTCTTGATATTCCTGATGTTACGCACGTTATAAATTATGATGTTCCTGCAACGTATGACGATTATGTTCACCGAATAGGTAGAACTGGAAGAGCAAATAAGAAAGGAAAAGCATTAACATTTATTGGATAAAGACTCACTCGAATGTGCATTTTAAAAACGCGTATAAAAGCTTGTTAGCTTTTTACTATGCTCGTGCCGGCGCACTGTGCAATGTTTTTAAAATGCTCATTCTCGCTCGTTGGTGAAAATACAATACAATTAAATATGGCGGGCCGTTTACGGCTTGCCTTTCGTATTATTAAAAATAAAAAATGCTATAATAATTTTACAATGGAATTACCAGTAATTAGAGAAAAAGAATATTTAAATCTCTTCAAAATAAGTATTTTTATGAAAGCGATTACTGCTTTTATGGAAATGTGCGGGGGTATATTAATCTGGTTTACAAGTAAAATTTTTTTAATTACTTTAGTATTAAATTTATTTAAGGGTGAACTTTCAGATGAGCCGAATGATTTACTAGGAAATTTTATTGTAAATTCAGCTGCAGATTTTTCTGTAAGCTCGCAGTATTTTTTTGGTGCTTATCTTTTTTTGCATGGGGCATTAAAAATATTTTTGATAATTAATTTATTTAGAAGAAAAATTTGGGCTTACCCTGCTACAATAATTATATTCTCTTTACTAATAGTTTATCAACTATATAGATACTTTTTTTCACACTCGATATGGGTTTTGTCGTTTACTTTATTTGATATACTTATAGTGTTTCTTACAATGCATGAATACGGGGTATTAAGAAAAAAAAATAAACACAAAATATGAAAAAATATTATAATATTATAAATTTTGATAATGTATTACTTGTTTGTTTATTGCTCGTTCTTCCTGTAAGTTATCTGAAGCTTTTTTCACTTCAGGAATATTTTTTGATAATTATATCTATAGTTGCTACCTTGCCAGTTGTTTTAAGTGCATATAAAGCTGTAATTAATAAAAAAATATCTGTCGATTTACTGGCTAGTGTAGCTTTAATATTTTCTCTCTTGGCACACGAATGGCTTTCCGCAATATTTATTAACTTGATGCTTACTTCGGCAAGGATATTTATGACTTACAATGAGGCTCGTGCAAGAAAAAATATAGAAAGTTTATTAAAACTTAAACCAAAAAAAGTTAAAGTAAAATTAGAAGATGGAAAAATAATAGAAATAGATCCAAAGTTTGTAAAAGTGGGCGATGTAATCGTAGTTGATTTAGGAGAAAGAGTACCAATTGATGGAAAAGTTATTTCTGGGGAAGCTACCCTGGATGAGTCGTCACTTACTGGAGAATCAATACCTGTTTCAAAAAGTAAAGACGATAAGGTGTATAGTTCAACATTGGTTCTTACTGGAAATCTTTTAGTTTTAACAGAAAAAATTGGTGCAGAAACTACACTTGAAAAAATAATTAAACTAGTAGAACAGGCGCAGATAGACAAACCAGATATTCATACTTCAGCAGAAAAATTTGCAACTTGGTATTTGATTATTGTATTTGCCGGTACATTTATCGCTTATTTTGTTACAAAGGATCTTATATTTGTTTTAGCAATACTTCTTGTCGTATGCGCGGATGATGTTGCAGTGGCCGTACCCCTTACTTTTTTGACGGCAATTAGCTATTGTGCAAAAAATGGAATTATTATAAAAGGAGCAAGCTATCTTGAAGCTTTGCGTGATGTGAAAGTGGTTTTTGTTGATAAGACCGGCACTCTTACAAAAGGGAAACTTAAAGTTGAGAGATTTGTTTGTGATTCTGATGTATGTAATGATATAGAAAAGAAAAAAATATTAGATTATTCTGGAATTTTATCTATACTTTCAGACCACCCAATTTCAAAAGCAATTTTAAATTTTATAGAAAATGACAAAGAGGAAGATAAAGGGACGACAACTCCAGATTCTTTTGTTGAACACAGTGGAAAAGGAATATCTGCTGTATTTAATGGAGAAAAAATTATATTAGGTAAAACTTCTTATATAGAAGAAGGTGGTGTAAAAATTTCAGATAATATGAGGAAAAAGATCTTGGCAGAAGAAACTGATGGATTTAATACAACATTGATTTCTTTGAATAATGAACTAAAAGGTTTTTTTGTAATTGCAGATGAAATAAAAATTGATATTAAACATGATATGCAGGAACTTAAGCGTCTCGGTGTAGAAAGGATCATTATGCTTACTGGTGATAATGAAAGAGTCGCAAAAAGAATATCAGATGCTGTTGGTCTTACAGAATATCATGCAAATTTGCTGCCGGCGGAAAAGTTTGATTTTATAAAAAAGACAATAAGCAAAGATTATAAAACCATTATGGTTGGTGATGGTATAAATGATGCCGCATCTTTAACGTTGGCTGATATTGGTATTGCAATGGGAAATATTGGTTATGATGTAGCTATTGAGTCAGCAAATGTTATTTTAATGAGGGATGATTTTTCGAAAATACCTGATCTTATTAGACTATCAAAGTATGTTATGAAAATATCTAATCAAGATTTTATTATTTGGGGAATTTCGAATGCGATTGGTTTAGGGCTTGTATTTTTAGGTATATTAAAACCCACTGGGGCTTCAGCGTACAACTTCATTACAGATTTTTTCCCTTTGTTAAACTCTACTAGAATTTTTAGCTTATATGTGAAACAAAAAGTGTAGATATGCTAACAAGTGAAAATTTAAAAAAACAATTAAGATATTTTGCTGACGTAGAAAAAGCAACTTTTTTACAACGATTTTTTAAGACTGGAAAAGGTCAATACGGCGAGGGGGATATTTTTCTTGGGGTCACGGTGCCTAATACAAGAATAGTTGCAAAAAAATTTATAGAATTATCACTTTTGGAAATTAAAGAAATTTTGTATTCGAAAGTTCATGAAGAACGTCTTTGTGCTCTACTTTTGCTTGTAGAAAAATACCAAATAGCTGATGAAAAATGGAAAAAGGAAGTATTTAATTTTTATATTTTAAATGCTAAACAAGCCAATAATTGGGATTTGGTAGATCTTTCCGCACCAAGAATAGTCGGTGGATATTTATTGGATAAAAATAAGAATATCTTATATAAGTTTGCTAAGTCAAAAAACCTTTGGCAGAAGAGAATTTCAATACTTTCTACGTTTTGGTTTATAAAATACGGAAAATTTAATGATTCCTTAAAAATTGCAGAGATTTTAATGAATGATAAGCATGATCTTATTCATAAAGCTGTTGGTTGGATGCTTCGAGAAGTAGGAAAGAGAGATTTGGCTGTCGAAGAAAAGTTTCTTAAAAAATATTATAAAAAAATGCCTCGAACCATGCTTCGTTATGCAATAGAGAAGTTTCCTGAAGAAAAAAGATTAGGATATCTTAGAGGATAAATTATTGTTATCAAATGAGAAACTAATTGTTTTTCCTGAAATTGCCTTTCCCTCGAGGATTAAATTCGCTATATTTCCCTCAATAGAATCTTGAATGAATCTATTCATGGGTCTTGCACCGAAAGCTTTATTTGAGCCATTATTAACAACATAATCAATAAGTTTCTCAGAAATTTCTAGAGTAAGGCCTTTTTCAACCATCCTGAGTGATAGTTTATTTAGCATTATTTTAGCGATTTGCTGTAAGTCGGTAGTTTCTAAGGGTCTAAAAATAATTGTCGAATCGAAACGGTTTATAAGTTCTGGTTTAAATAATCCTTTACCAACTATGTCTGCTATGATTTCATCTTGCGCATCTTTAGGGTTTTTACCAGCATTTACCATTTTAAATATCATATCTGCTCCAGCATTTGAAGTGGCAATAAAAATAATATTTCTTGTATTAACTTTTTCACCCGACATATCAGAGAAGAAACCTTCATCAAGTATTTGTAAGAATAAGTTTAAAACACTTTTACTAGTTTTTTCAAATTCATCTAGAAGGACTACACCATATTGTTTTTCGCGGAGCATGCTAGAAAAAACTCCTGGTTTGCCTGATGCGAAAGATCCAATAAGTTTTTCCATAGCATCATCAGTCTGGTATTCAGACATATCAAGACGCATCATGTTCTCTTCCGAACCAAAGAATGTGTAAGCTAGGGCTTTTGCTGTTTCAGTTTTACCCACACCAGTAGGTCCAAGAAATAGGAAAGAGCCGATAGGTTTATTTGGATTTCTAGTGCCTGTTCTAGCTCTTCTAAGTGCATTACTAACCGCAAGTACAGCATCACTTTGGCCTATAACTCTTTTGCTTATTAAACTCTCTAAATTTAATAGTTTGTTTTTTTCATTTGCAAGAATTTTGCCACTGGTAGGAATATTTGTTTTTTGTTCAATATATTCAAGGACTTCACTTTTTCCAATAATTTTGTAACCTTTTCTTTTTGCCCAAGGTGTAATTTCATCTAAAAGATCTATTGCTTTGTCAGAAGTGACTCCTCCAGAAAAATAATAACTAGCGCTTTGTGCAAGTTCTTGTATTGCTTGATAGGTAAAAAATATTTTATATTTTATTTCAGAAAATAATGCCGACGTATAAAGTATCTGAATTATTTCATCTGTACTGAGTGCTCTCACTAAGACAGTTTCAAAATTATTCATTAATACTTTATTTGTCTCAAAAAATTGATGAAATTCAGAGGTATTAACCAAAGCCACAACTTGTGCCGCTGAACTTGAAAAAAAAGGATTAATTATATTAATAAAATCTGTCCCCAAGCTTTCAGCATGTTTATAGATCTCAGTAAAATTATCTATAATAAGTATAATATTTCCAGCTTTAACAACCTCAATAAAAATTCTTGCTATTTGGTTTTCTAAAGCATCCTTGTCTCTACAAGCAGATATTAATGAATTTGTTAAAAGTAATACAGGTCTTTTATGTAAAAGTGAATTAGTTATAGATCTATTTTTAATACGTCGGCAAAAACTCCAAATTACTTCCATTTTTTCTTGGCCAGGTTCTCCAACAAGAATTGCGTTTGCTCCAATCGATTTTGATAAAGCATTTTCTATTAATCCAATTTCGGTGTTTCTGTGAGATAAATTAAAAGCCTCAGAGTTCACTTCTTGATCATTAATTATATTTCTGCTGTATTTATCTAAAAGAAAAGTCTGACCAAAGGACCAATCTTCAGCAATGCTTTTTCTGTTTGATAAAGACTCAGGCCTCCACCACTGAGAGTCATATTCAGATGTTTCTATCTCATAGATAACCCAGTTTATTGCGCCAAATAATTCTTTGTCAGTTATACCCTTATTATTTAAAAATCTAGAAAATTCTGGCTTTTTAAAGTACAAAAATTTTGCAATATCCTGAATTTTTAAGACATCAGCTTCTGGAGAAGGAACCTCTTCATTTGAAATAACTTTAATGGTATTTAAAAATATCCTAGCTTCCTTTGAGTTAATGCCAAGTCTTAAAAAAATAATTTTTCCAATTCTAGAATTACAAAAACCATGTAAAATATCAGTATTTATTCCAGAATAAAGAATTCTGCCTGCAGAAAAAGTATAAAGCTCATCTTTAGTATATTTATTCATCGCTATTTTCTCAAAGTAATAGGTTGATGACAAATAAAACTTAGCTAAATGCGAATAAATAAAAAGTGCAATATTCAATAAAATAATACCGATGACTCTATTAATCAAATTATATGAATCAACAAAATCCTTAAATTTTACGAAAGTAATAGAATTCTGTGTTAAATATAAGAAAAATAATACAAATAATAATATTATTATGGTAACTTTCGAAATTACTGATAGTTTATTTCTAAAGCTTTCAGAGACGAGAGAGTCTGCAGACAAAACGTTAAATAAAGGGCTTTTTTTAAGAAAATTATTTATATTCATGTGATTTATAATTTATGAAAAAAATATTAATATTATTCCAAAAATAAATAATGAAACTACTATTATTGGTAAAGCCAGCCAGATTATAATAGTTAAAGGTAAAAATATTATATAAACTAAACAAGTAAAAATACCAACAATTAAAACAAAGGTTCTTAAAATCATACCAATAACTCTAGTTATCATGTTTAAAAGAAAAGTAAAAAAATATATTTGCAAATTGAATCGTTTGGGATAATTATCCGCAAGCCTTTTCCATGGCGCAAAAAAATTTACGAGGAGACTTTTTATGGAAAAAAAATGAAATAAAAAAAATAATATATTTTTCCAAAAAGAAAAGATAGAAAAAAATGCTTTGCTGTAATGCCATTTTAAATAACCAAGAAAAGTTGGAATAAATTTCATGTTCATATTATACCACCAGTTGATATTTTGTGAAATTACACCTTTTATCCGAATTAAAATTGTAGTACTTTTTTAAAAATATTGTATAATTATATATATGAATCATTCCATAAAAAAAGGCATTAATATTTTTTTCATTCTGCCTGTCTTTTTATTTGGAGTTTTATTTGTTAATACACCAAAGGCTGAGGCCTCAATTATTACTGATTTATCGACTATATTTAGTTTTATAAATAATAATATTATACAAACTATTAAAAATGACTTTTGTAGGCAATACATATTGTCTATTTCAAGTGGCGAGTGGAAAGTCGCAGAATTTAGGACAAATTTGGGAAAAAAATTTTGTGCAACTTATACAATTCCTACGTCTATAACAACTCAGCTTAGTCCAACAGCATTACAGTCTTTAAACCAAAACGTATCCATATTTAAAACCGAAGCGCCAAGTACATCTTCAGTAAATAATCCTGCACCAGATATTTATGTACCAGATTTAAATACAAGCATAATTGGTCTGGACGCCGGTCAAATACTTTTCTGGACAAATGTAGAGAGGAAAAATAATAGTGCAGATCTAGTTAATTTAAAAGAAAATAGTGTTTTAAAAAATATAGCTTTAATTCGGGTTAAAGATATGTTTGCAAATAGCTATTTTGCGCATAATTCTCCGTCCGGTGATAACGCTTCTAAAGAAGCTGAAAAAAATGGCTATACATATATTACAATAGGAGAAAATATAGCCCTTGGTAATTTTGATGGATCTAGAGGTCTTTTAACTTCTTGGATGAACAGTCCTGGTCATAAAGCAAATATTTTAAATAACATTTATACAGAAATTGGTGTCTATGCTGAAAAAGGTATATATAAAGGCCATGATGTTTGGATTGCAGCACAAATTTTCGGTAAGTCACTTTCTGGCTGTAAACAGCCGGATAATTTATTAGCAGATAAAATTGCTAAATATAAAGTTTCAGCTGAAGGTTTTTTAAATAATATTAAAAATTTAGATATTGAATTAAAAACTCTAAATGCGACTGATACGCAAATTTATAATACAAAAGTTGCTGAAAGAAATACATTAGCAAGTCTTTATAATAATCTAGCAAAAGAAATTAAAGCCTCAGTGGCCGAATATAATAAACAGGCCGCAAACTTTAATTCGTGTATTAAAACAATATAGTATATAGAAATAAGAGTAAACAAAACATAAGTTTAATTAATAAATAGTTATTTAAAAATTTACATAAAATATAAAGATGATTATAATACCGCATGCAATAATAGGTGCTACTTTGACAAATTCGCTGGCATCAAATCCGTTTTTAGGTTTTGGTTTAGCTTTTGTGAGCCATTATGTTTTAGATATATTACCTCATACAGAATATAAAATAAGTGACTTTTTAGATGTTAAGACAAAATCAATAAAGTCTATATTTAATAATAAAGCTGCTGCTCTTCATTTTTTATTTATTATAGCAGATTTAGTCGTTGCGGTATTGCTGTGTGTGTTGTTATTTGTTAGAGATGAAAAAAGTGCATGGATGACACTTTTAGGTATTAGTGCAGGGATATTACCTGATGTATTTCAATTTTTATATTATAAATTCAAAACTCAACCGTGGGTTTTTTTGCAAAAAATTCATGACAAATTTCATTTTGATATTAAAAATAAAAAATTGTTGTTATTTCATCCATTTTCTCAAATAATCTTATCATTATTATTCTATTTAGCGTATGCGTTAACAATTAGGTAATATACTTGAAAACTATGTAAATTCTATTGATTTATTATATAGGAATGCTATTGTGTTTTTGGGTATGTAATTGTTGGACTACATAAATTTGCAGATAAATTCTGCCAAAGGGGAGGTTAAATATGTTGAAAAAATTATTTGTTTATTTTCCAAAGAAAATTTATACACCAGTTTTTTCTGTTCAGTTGGAGTATGCAAGAAAAGGTTGCGAAAATGAAATTTTGCGCTCAAAAAATGGAACAAAGAAATATCAGCAGCATTTATTGGAAATATTAGAGGTTATTAAATCTTTAGAAACCACTATGAAAGTTAATAAAAGTTTTAATGTAGATTTGTATAATAAAGTAACAATTTTTGTTGAAAAAGGATACGAACTTTCAATAATGGAAAGAAAAAAGGAATAACAAAAGGGCTTTTATGTTTTTAATTAAAAACATAAAAGCCCTTTTCTAGTATATTTATAACGACAGTGATTTTAAAAATGTCTTGAGCTCATCTCCATCTATTTTTCTAAACTCATTTTGATTTAGTTTCCCAAGTCTTATATTCATTATTCTGACTCTTTTTAATGATTCAATCGGTAAAGTTAGTGCGTCACACATTCTTCTTATTTGATGTTTTTGGCCTTCCGATATTGTGATTAAAAAAGAAGTATCAGTTAGAAATTTTGTTTTGCATGGTTTAGTTTGAATGCCTTCAAGTATCATGCCTTTTTCCATTACTGACAAATGAAATGGTTTAATGGTTGTTTTTGTTTTAACTAAATATTCTTTGTCATGATCATACTTGGGATTAAGCAATCTATCCGTTATTCGCCCATCATTTGTAAGTATTATTAAACCCTCAGAATCCTTATCAAGTCTACCGATTGGAAAAACTCCTTCTAAATTAATTGATGAAGAAATATCCTTTTCACCTCTTTGGGGAGAATGGGTAATAACTCCTCTGGGTTTATAATAAGCATAATAAATATAATCATTTTTAATTTTTTTAGATATTTCAACTTTGTCGCCTTCTACAACTTTATCTCCAACAACAGCCTTTCTGCCGTTAATCAATACTTTACCAGCTAGAATAAGTTTATCAGCATTTCTTCTTGTTGAAACACCCTGTGTGGCTAAATATTTATTTATTCTAATTTTTCCGATATTGTCTTCTAACATACAAAAGACTATAGCATGTTAGAGGATTTATGAATAATCTTTATTTATGTTAATATATTTTATATGCACGAAATATTTACATATGTACAACATTTTTCTTATTTAGGAATTTTTATTGCAGCTATTTTTTCCGGATATATTATTCCTATTCCAGAAGAGGTTTTGTTGTTGACTCTAGGATACATATCAAGTACTGGTTATATTCACTTGATACCCTTAATCTCATTAATATTAGTTGCTTTCATACTTAGTGATTATCTGGTTTATAGATTAACTTTAGAAAATAGTAAATATGTTGATAGATTTGTTCAAGAAGTTCTTAATATAAAATTTATTAATAAATATAGAGGTTGGTTTGAAAGAAATATAGGGGCAGCGATTTTTATTTTTAGATGCATTCCACTTATGAGATTTGTAGGACCTGTTTTTTCTGGATACTTAAAAGCCAAACAAAAAACATTTTTGATTTTTAATTCTTTAGCGAATATTATTTGCGCGCCGATTATTATATTAGTTGGATATTATTCAAAAAATTATACAGTCAGAGTTATTGAACAGTTTGGAAGCGTTAGGTATTTAACTTCAATTATATTTTGGATATTTATCGGTTTTATTATTACACGAATAGCTGAGTATTTTTATAAAATTAAGAATATAAGACAAAAAGACAATAAAGATATATAATAGAAGTATTATTAATTAACTAAGTCTGGCAAATCTTATTCAAGAATTTCCAGCAAACAAATTTATGGATAACCAAGATACAAAAAAACAACAAATTATTTTATTACCTATAATTATGGGTCTTTGTTTAATCATAAGTGCAGCAATATGGTCAAGTTCCTATTACAATAAGGATACAAGTAATTCATTATCAGTCACAGGGTCAGCAAGTAAGGAAGTTGTTTCTGATAGTGCAAAGTTTACAGGGGATTTTTCTAGAGTGGTAAAAATTAGTAATTTGAAGTCCGGTTACAATCAAATAGCCGATGATTTAAAAATTGTTAAAAGTTTTTTAACAGAGCAGGGCATTGATGATAAGAATATAACAATATCGACAGTTTCTATGAATGAAAACTATAATTATAATAACAATAATACACAAAGTGAAAAAGAATATACTCTCAGACAACAGGTAGAAGTTTCTTCTTTGGATATTAACAAAATTACTTCTTTGGCTCAAAATACACAAGCCCTTATAAATAAAGGTGTTATATTTAGCACAAATGCAGTTGAATATTATTATACAAAGTTACCAGAACTCAGAGTCTCATTACTTTCCGATGCTATAAAAGATGCTAAGGCACGCGCTGACAAAATGGCTGAAGCAACTGGAAAAAGTGTTGGGGGATTGAAATCAGCAGCAAGCGGAGTAGTACAAGTTTTACCTTCAAATTCTTTAGAAATTTCAGATTATGGTACCTACGATACTTCTAAAATAAATAAAAATATCATGGTTACAGTTAGAGCAGCCTTCGGTCTTAAATAGAAAAATTAAATATTATTCTTGTCTGTAAGGAGCATTTCGAATTATATCTATGATTTCATCTTCGGAATCAACTATTTTGTATATGTCAGTGTCCTTCATATCAATCGTATTTGTTTCGATTGCCAATTTTTGTTTGAAAAGATCCAAGAAAGGTATCCAAAATTCTTTTCCGACAAGTATTACAGGAGCAGTTGTTATTTTATTTGTCTGAATTAAAGTTATTATTTCTAACAATTCATCTAATGTTCCAAAGCCACCAGGAAAATAAATATAAGTTTCCGCGGCAAAAAATAACAAAGTTTTTCTACTAAAAAAATATTCAAATTCTACATAATCAGTAAGGTACTTATTTACTGATTGCTCTTTTGGCAGTTTAATACCAAAACCTATAGAATTTCCCCCAGCTTCGTATGCGCCCTTATTTGCAGCCTCCATAATTCCTGGT
This sequence comes from uncultured Candidatus Saccharibacteria bacterium, assembly GCA_964587695.1. Classification (GTDB taxonomy): domain Bacteria; phylum Patescibacteriota; class Minisyncoccia; order Phycocordibacterales; family GWA1-40-21; genus Bog-1340. The sequence goes on from CAZPLP010000007.1 coordinate 12,280, forward strand.
CCGCCACCAGTGACAACAGCATATCCAAGCTCTGTTACAATTCTTTTAGCTAATGATTCTGCTTTTTGATAATAAATATTATCATCTTTAAACCTAGCTGAGCCAAGAATACTTACTGATCTGGGGAATTTCTTAATTAAATTATATCCTTTATCGAATTCTTCACCCGAGATTTTTTCTCTTCTTTTAATAATTTCTTCCATTTTTTTACGAGTAACCGGAGTAGCATAAATGTGATTGTCAGTTATAATTTCTATAGCACTTTTGGTATTATTTTTTGAAAACATATTTTTGAAATTCATATGTTATGAATTATATCATCAATTTTCATATTTGTGAAAGACAAAACTTGCATTGGCTTTATTTTAAAGAATTGCTATAATTGTATCGTATTAATTAATTATTAAAATAAGTATGAATAAAAAAACAACAATCGCAGTAGTAATATCAATTGTCATAGTTTTTGTCTTAGTTGGTGGAGGTTTAATTAGTGGTGTTTTTACAAATAATAAACAAACAGCAAACAAAAATATGCCAACTTCAAATCAAATTGAATCAAAAGATATAGTTGTAGGAACTGGAGATGTCGCAGTCGCCGGAAAAGATGTCACCGTTAATTATACGGGAGTTTTTTCAGATGGAAAAAAGTTTGATAGTTCACTGGATAGAGGAGTCCCATTTACATTTAAGTTAGGATCAGGGATGGTGATTAAAGGTTGGGATATTGGAGTTGAAGGCATGAAAGTAGGCGGAAAAAGAATCCTTGTAATTCCTTCACAATTTGGTTACGGCTCAGAAGATTTGAAGGATTCATCAGGAAAAGTTGTTATACCAGGAAATTCTACTTTGATTTTTCAAATAGAGTTGTTAGGAGTTAAATAGGAAATTAAATAAAAAAGAAAAAATGAAAAATTCACAAAAAGGTTTTATTGTTCCCGTATTAATTATGATTATTGTTTTGATGCTTATTGGTGGTGGAACTTATATTTATTTACAAAATAATAAAATAACAATTACTCCAATAAATCAACAAAATAACGAAAAAATATCCACGACTACTGTCACCTCATCAATTCAGCCAGAAATCACAGTTGTCGCACAATCTTTAAATGGTAATTTTGTTGGAGATAATATATTCAATACTAAAGATGATACAGGTAAAGAGTGGTCAATAAATTATAAGAATGCGAAATTTTATTATACAAATCCGCAAGCAAATCCACAAATCTGGCCTGGTAATCTTGCTGATTGGGTAAAAACTAGTAAAGCAACTTTATCACCTGAAAATAATGAAGGTGCCCCTGGTGCAATTACAATTGTGGGCACTATAGATGGAAATGGTATATTAAATGCATCCAGCATAAAACAACACGCTCAATAAAATAGAAATAAAAAATCCCCTGCATAATAGCAGGGGATTTTTTATTTCTAATTTTCTGCTATATTTACATTGTGAAATTTAAAATAGAAAAGAAACTGGCCGGCAAGCTTGGAAGAGCTGGAACAATAGAAACACCTCACGGAATTATAGAAACTCCTGCTTTTGTTGTGGTTGGAACTAAAGGAACAGTGAAGTCTGTAAATCCTGAACAAGTTCGCGACGCAGGAGCCCAGGTAATTTTGGGAAATACATATCACTTATATCTTCAGCCTGGAGATGAAATAGTAAAAAAAATAGGAGGATTAAATAAAATGATGAATTGGCATGGGCCAACCATGACAGATTCAGGTGGATTCCAAGTTTTTTCTTTAGGTGCTGCTTATGGAAAAAATATTTCAAAAATTATTCAAATTACAGATCCTTCACTTTTAATTCCAGAAAGATTTGATGATACGGCTGCACCTCGTCTTGCAAAGATTGGACAAGATGGAGTTTCTTTCACTTCACATCTTGATGGTTCGGTTCACTATATTACTCCAGAAAAATCTATTCAGATTCAGCACAATCTCGGAGCTGATATGATTTTTGCTTTTGACGAATGCACTTCGCCGTCGGAAGATTTGAAATATCAAGAAGAAGCGTTAGACAGAACTCATGCTTGGGCAAAAAGAAGTTTGGAAGAACATATTAAACTAAATAATAAGCATTATGGTGTTATTGCTAACACCATAATGAATGGGCCGGCGTTGTTCGGTATAGTGCAAGGAGGAAGGGAAGAATCACTTCGAAAGAAATCTGCAAAAATTATTTCAGAAATGGAAGTCGACCTGCCTGCGCAGGCAGGTGGAAAAAAAGGTTTTGACGGATTCGGAATTGGTGGTTCATTTGCAAAAGAAGATATGTCTACTGCAGTGAAATGGGTGAATGAAATTCTTCCTCCCGATAAGCCAAGACATCTTTTAGGAATAGGCGAACCAGAAGATTTATTTATGGGAATTGAAAATGGCGTGGATCTTTTTGATTGTGTTCTTCCGACAAGACTTGGAAGAAATGGAACTTTATATACAAAGACAGGGAAGATTCATATTATGAATACTGAATATAGAGAAAATTTGATGCCGATAGATGAAGATTGCGGTTGTTATACATGTAAAAATTATACGAAAGCTTATATTGCACATCTTTTTCATGGAAAAGAAATGCTCGGTGGAACTTTAGCTTCAATTCACAATATTTATTTTATTGTGAATTTGGTGAAACAAATTAGGCAAAGTATATTAGATGATAACTTTAAAGAGTTCAAGAAAGAATTTTTGAATAAATATGAATAAGATAACTTTAAAATTAGCGACAGAAAAAGATATTCCTATTTATATAGAACTTGAAAAAAGTGTAATGGGTGTAAAAACATATTCTGGAATAGCTAATGAAGATGAAGCAAGAGAAGAATTTAAAAACAATGTTGTTTATCTTATTGAAAACAATGGAGAAATTATCGGAAGTACACAATATGAAATAAAGAGTCCAGAACACATATATTTAAGTGGTTTAGTTATTAATCCAAAATTTCAAGGAAAAGGAATCGGGAGAGAAGTCTTAAAACAAGTTCTTGAAAAGATTAATAATGTCAAAAGAAGTGATCTAGTGACTCATCCTGATAACATATTTGCTCTAAAACTTTATGAATCTTTTGGTTTTACTATTGAATCAAGAAAAGAGAACTATTATGGAGATGGTGAATCAAGGGTTATAATGTCTAGAATAATTTAAAAGATGCCTAAATTCAAAATCACCCCAGTCAAATAGGAATGCATTTGACGGGGTAAAAAGCCGAATATAAGCCAGCTGGAGACCCCAGTAAAATGAAAAGCCAATTTGACGGGGCGAGAAGTGGTAATATAGTATAAAAATTATGCAGGAACATAAATTTAAAATAAAAGCGGAGTACTCTCCGGCTGGGGACCAGCCGAATGCAATTAAAGAGTTGGTGGCTGGATTGGAGAAAGGTTTGAAGAAACAAACTCTTTTTGGTGTTACTGGTTCGGGAAAGACTTTTACTGTGGCAAATGTTATTGAAAAAATACAAAAGCCGACACTTGTCATCGCTCACAACAAAACTCTTGCAGCTCAACTCGCACAGGAGTACAAAGAATTTTTTCCGGAAAACGCCGTACATTATTTTGTTTCTTATTACGACTACTATCAACCGGAAGCTTACATGCCAGTGACTGATACATATATTGAGAAGGAAGCAATGATAAATGAAGAAATAGACCGTCTTCGCCATGCTTCAACACAAGCACTTCTTACAAGAAATGATGTGATTATTGTTGCATCAGTTTCTTGTATTTATGGTTTGGGTTCACCGAAGGAATATGAAAAGGTAAATTTGAAACTTAAGGTTGGAGAAAAATTATCGAGGCAAGACATTATAAAAAAACTTATCAATGTTCATTTTGAAAGAACAAACTCAGATATAAAGCCGGGAACTTTTCGTGCTATCGGTAACTCTATTGAAGTCATGCCTGTAAATGAAAAGATATTAATAAGAATTGATTTTGAGAATGACCCCAGTCAGATGAAAAGCCAATCTGACGGGGCTAGTAAAATTTCTAGAATTTCAAGAATTGATTCTGTTTCAAGAAAACTTGTAGAAGATGAAATCCAATCCACATTTATTTTCCCTGCAAAACATTTTATTACCGATAAAGAACAGCAAGAAAGAGCCTTCAAAAGCATAAAAGCAGAGCTTGAAGAACAGCTTGAAACCCTAAAAAAAGCCGGCAAGAATCTTGAAGCGGAAAGACTTAGGAGAAGAACAACTTATGACTTGTCGCTTATAAGAGAAGTCGGCTATTGCAATGGAATTGAAAATTATTCAAGACATTTTTCCGGAAAAGCTCCTGGTGAAGCGCCGGACTCACTTTTGGAATATTTTCCTAAAAAGTTGGATGGTACCCCTGATTTCCTTACTATTATAGATGAGTCGCATGTGACAATTTCACAAATAAGGGGAATGTATGCCGGCGACGCTTCAAGAAAAAAGACGCTTATTGACTATGGTTTCAGACTCCCATCTGCCAAAGATAACAGACCTTTGAAGTTTGATGAATTTGAGCAAAGAACAAATCAAGTTATTTATACCACAGCTACACCGGGTGATTATGAAAAAGAAAATTCACAAAAAATAGTGGAGCAGGTTATCAGGCCAACCGGACTTATTGATCCAGTTGTTGAAGTTAGGTCAATCACAGAAATAAAAGGCAAGTCAAAATCTCAAGTTTTTGATTTTATAGAAGAAACTGAAAAAGTTGTGAAAAATGCCCATTCGACAGGCTCAGGGCAGGGTGGACGTGTCATTGCAACAACTCTTACAAAAAAGATGGCGGAAGATTTGAGTGAATATTTGAAAGAGAAAGGAGTGAAAGCAGAATATTTACACAGCGAAATAAAAACAATAGATAGAATTGATATTCTTACAAACTTTAGAAAAGGAAAGTTTGATTGTCTTGTTGGAGTAAACTTGCTTAGAGAAGGTTTAGACTTGCCGGAAGTAGAATTCATCGGAATTCTTGATGCAGACAAAGAAGGCTTTTTGCGTTCAGACACTTCGCTCATTCAGACGATAGGACGTGCAGCGAGAAATGTTCTCGGACGCGTGGTACTTTATGCTGACCGAATTACAGGTTCAATGGAAAGGGCTATTAATGAGACTAATAGAAGGAGAGAAAAACAAATCGCTCATAATAAAAAATATGGAATTACTCCAAAAACAATTATCAAAAAAATCCATGATATTACAGAGCATATGAGAAGCGACCATGACAGAGCAGTAAAAGAGCTTGTTCGTATTGATGAAGAAATGATGAAAAAGAGTCCAATGAAGCTTATTAAGCAAAAAGAAATTCAGATGAATGCAGCGGTGAAGATATTAGATTTTGAGAGTGCTGCACTGTTGCGTGATGAAA
>CAZPLP010000008.1:0-17427 GCA_964587695.1 uncultured Candidatus Saccharibacteria bacterium
GGAATCGAACCTACATCAAAGCCTTAGAAGAGCTCTGTTCTATCCATTGAACTACAAGGGCAATCTGGATAATCTACACAATACAAGAATTTATGAAATAAATCAAATTATTTTTCTCCTCTTTTTAACAAAATTATTTTTTTAATTTTGCTTTTATCACTTCTAAAATAATTGGTAAAAAGGAAATAATAATAATTACCAAAATTATTGGTAACAAATATTTATCTACGCCCGGTATAATCTGTCCCAAAAAATATCCAGCAAAAGTTATTCCAAAAGACCAAACAAAACCCCCGACAATATTATAAGTAATAAAATTTTTATATTTCATTTGTCCAACTCCTGCCACTATGGGAGCAAAAGTTCTAACAATAGGTACAAATCTAGCTAAAAAAATCGTTTTATTACCATATTTATTATAAAAATTTTGAGCTTCTATAACATGTTTTTTATGAAAGAAAAATGAGTCTTCTTTATTAAATATTTTCGGTCCCATTTTTTTGCCAAACCAGTACCCGACACTATCACCTAGCACGGCACATAAAAATGCTCCCCAAACAAGAATATTTATATCTAAAAAGTTTTGTGATGCCAAAAATCCAGCAGTAAAAAGTAAAGAATCTCCGGGAAGAAAAAAACCAAAAAATAACCCTGACTCTGCAAAGACAATAAATAAAACACCCAAAATTCCGAGGGCTTTAATTATGACCATTGGGTCAAGATAATATAAAAAATTATTTATTATTTCCATTTTGTATGTCATTCCCGAGGAAGCGGGAATCCAGATTTATTTATTTTAAATTCTCACTATCTATCCTAATATTGTACCTTCTTTTATAAAATCCGGTACTTCAATTAGTGCTAAGTTGTCTTCAGATTTCACGGCAAGTATCATTCCATTACTCAAAAGCCCCATAAGTGGTCGTGGTTCAAGATTTGTAACAAAAGCAACTTTTTTCCCAACAAGAGTTTGTGGATCTGAAAAATAATGAGCTATTCCTGAAACAATTTGTCTTGGCTCGCTTTCTAAAAAATCTACAGAAAGTTTATAAAGTTTATCAGAACCATCGACAGGAACTGCCTCAAGTATTTTCCCAACTTTCATTTCTATTTTTTTAAAATCGTCATAATTAATCTTTGGGCTCTTTATTGCAACGTTTTCACCACGAGATGGTAATCCATTTTTCGTGATTTCCTTATCCATAAAAGTTTGTAATATTATAGAAGCAGCAGAGGCATCAAGCATATCTGTTTTTCCAAAAGTTTTTTCTACCTGCATTGATGACATAAATTCTGGTTCAAGAAAAACTGGAAGCTTTACTATAGATATTAATTCTCTTTTAAAAGAAATTATTTTGGGACTTATTTTATTATCCTCACCGTTATAATTTTTTGATTCACCGATAACAATAGATTCTATTTGAGATCCTGTGCATAAATCTAATATCTTTTGTATCAATTCAGCGTTATTTTCCAACACTACTTTTGGAAAAGCCACTTTTCCTTCTGTGTCAGAAATAGCTATGCCAACTCTTCTTTCTCCATAATCTATACCTAAATATTTAGTCATGCTGATATCTTACTATGTAAACAAAAAATATAAAAGGCGGGTCGAGCAAAGCCCGATCCGCCTTTTATTAAATTCTTTTACACCTTCAAATCAAAATTAATAACTCCTTTCGTAATATCAAGTGTTGAAGATTGAAATACTTCGGTATAACTACCATCATCATTCTTTTTGTCTATTTTGATGTAGTATTTTCCATTTGGTAATAAAGCGTAGTACGAACCAAACTTGTCAGCGATCTTCTTTACAAGTGGAATTGTTTCACCTTCTCTGAATATCTTTACGATAGCAAAGGATAAAGGAGATTTGGTGTTCTTTTCGGTTAGGGTTCCTGATTTCTTTGATTGGAATACTATGTAATTTAGAATATAAGCTAAGATGTAAAATCCTGCGACAATAATATTGTATGGTGCAGGTGCAAAAATTACAGTTATTAATGAGACTGTGGCACCAATTGCAAATAGGTAGTTTGATATCTTAGCCCACACAACATCTTTTCCTTTCATGAAGGTGTTTACATTCATCTTGGTCTTGGCAAATTCGTTCCAGTCGAATGACATTGAATCCATTGGGATGTTCTTACTGATTATCTGTCCTTCTTCTGTGATTGTGATGTCTTCTCCAAAGTATAGATCATTGTAGACTTCATCAAATAGTTTACCTTTCATTATTATTGAAGGTGAGATGTAGTTTGTTTTCTTTACTACTATTTTATATTTACCAGGTAATACAAGGAAACCATATCTACCATCTATATCTGTGATAGCTGAAGCTGCTTCTTTGTTTGTTTCTGTATCTATGAGAGATACATACACTGGATCAAGTGGTCTCTTTGTAACTGAGTCATATACTGTACCCCACTCTCGTTGTTTCCTTCTTATACCCAATGCTCCCATCAATAATCCAAATAATCTTGCAGGTATTAGAAAGATTTCTGTGAAAGAGATTGGGGTGGCAAAGGCGACGGCAGCAACTGAAGCTCCTGCTCCGGCGACTACTCCAACAGTTGAAATAGTTTTTGTTACAACAGAACCTGTGGGACTTTCTACTATATCTTTTGCTATTTGAATTGATTGTACTCCAGATACGGCTAACTGCTCGTAAGTTTGTTTTATTGAATCACCTATATTAGAAACTATATCGTTTGAAGTTGATTTTGTCGTAGAAGCAATTACCTCAACAATGGTTGTTGTCGCTGTTGTGGTAGAAATTCCTGTCGCTTCACTTGTTCCTGTATTTTCTGGAATATTACTGTTTTTTTCTTCTACAACAGGAGTTTGTTTCCTGACCCTGCTAACTACTTCTGGAGTCGTAGTTGAAACTTCTAGGGTCGTGGAAGCTACTTCTTCTTTTGTTTTTTTGACAACCGTTGTGGTAGCAGTTGTAGTAGCTGTTGCGGTAGCTGATACTTCAGGAATTGGAGTAGGTATTTGCGATTTAAATGATCTTCTAGTAGCGCTTGTAGTTATAAGGCTTGGATTTGTATACCATACATCATTATAATTTTTATTATCGTAGGAACCCCCACTAAACCATAGTCCGGAAGGTGATGAAACAAGACTACCATAATACCTGCCATTATATGTACCTACAATTGATTGACCTGATCCCCAGTTTATACCATCCGTTGATACATAAATAATTTCACCCGTTGATGTAGCTCCAGCCATAAATAATTTTCCTCCAAACTCTTGACCGATTCCACCAAAACCCCGATCGTTAAAAGTTGACAACCCCTCCTCTGTCCAATTAATACCATTTGTAGAACTGTATGCTGTATGACTATCTGGACTATCGTGCCTATATTGCCACATTTTACCATTAAAAACCGCTAAATTTAGACCGGTTGTTGGTGTTGGATTTGAATCAGTGACTAATTCCCAAGTGATGCCGTCTGAAGATGAATAAATACTATTATCTAAATTATCAAAAAACCACATTTTATTATCATACACTAAACCATTAACTCCAGTGAAGCTTCCTCCAAATGCTGCACTATCTGTTGCTAGAGTCCAGTCAGCTCCATCTGTGGAATAATAAACTTTTTTTGATATTCCATCAATACTTGTTGGATCACAGGATAAATTAAACATACCACCAGCTATCCACATTTTTCCATCAAACACATAGGAAGCCGGCCCATAAATTTTACAGAAAGCAGCATTATTTGTTACATTTATCCAGTCTGAACCATTAACAGTAGACCAAACATCGCTATTTCCATTGCCTGGGCCTGGACCTCCTCCTATAAGCCAAACTTTATTGTCATAATAAAGCATCGAATGTCCATTACGAGCAGACCAAGGAGCATGAGAAGTTTTTAATATCCATCCTGGCAAACTAGTTGGAGGTGGTGATATTAAATTCGAACCTGAATACCAAATGTCATTAAATATTTTGTTTTGATTATCTACGCCACCAATAAACCAAATTCCATCCTCTGTGCCCAAATATGATGGATAGATCCTGCCACCTGAAGTATCTGTTGGAAAAGCATTAACTGCAATTTGTATTTGTTGATCTACAAACCAATTGACCAAATCATCAGACCAGTATAATTCTGGTTGATACAACGTTCCATCTTCTGTTGGCGTGTTATCTACAATATAATTTCTATCATTAATAGTATAAAACTTTTTATCTGTAGTTAAAGCTTGGCTTGGCATATTATTTTTTCCATGATCGGTCCAATTTATCCAGTCTGTTGTACTATAAGTATCTCCATTTGCTTTAATTATATATATGGAATCATTATAAACGCCATATGAATCGGCCATTCCTATAGACCCAACTGGGGATGCTTCTGTAATCTGTGTCCAATTTATTCCGTCAGGTGAATTCCATGTTCCAGAAGTCCCATTGTCAAGAATCCATATCTTATTATCGTAAGATAAAACACGCACATACCAACCGAGAGAAAAAGGTTGCGTATTAGTAACAAGATTCCAAGTTATACCATCTGATGAATTCCAAATAGCATCATTATATTCATCTGATGCTAATCCTCCCATAATCCACATTTTGTTATCAAAGACGACAGAGCCAGCGGCAAATACTCCTGGAAATTCTGCACTGTCTGTTGCCACTTCCCAACTATTACCATCAACAGAACTCCATACATCATTTATATTATTATATGGACTTGTTGGATCAATAGAACCAGATATAATCCATAATTTATTTTTAAAAAATAAATTTGTTTGACCCCAACGAGGCTGAAATGACGAATTGTTTGACACTTCCTTCCAAGTTTGGCTTGCTAGATTTATTATTTTTCCACCATTATTTATGAGTGTTCCTCCTGTATTATTCCAATCACCACTGACGTTTAAAGTGTACCCGGCCAAATCTAAAGTTCCACCAGGAGCTAAAGTGAGGTTGTGAATATTCTGGTCTTGAGTTAAAGTCACAGTACCAGTATTTATTTCTATATTAGTGTCTATATCTGTATTGATAGATGGTAAATTTATTTTACCATCACTAACTAAAAGGGTTCCTCCCGTATTAATAAAATTCCACCAGTGCCCATAGATGTTTAAAGTAGAATTTCCTAAATCTAAAGTTCCACCTGGTGCCAAAATAAGGTCACGCACATCTTGATCATTAGAAAGAGTAACCGTACCTGAATTTATTGTTACATCATTATTTATACCTGGGTAATCTATCCCTGCAACAGGAGTATAATTTACTACTAATAAATTTGGACCATATGTCGTTGATGCTGTTCCATCAGAATTAAAAACGACAATACGGTTATTGTCATTATCTGTTATATATATTTCTCCTGATGGTGAAAAAGCAAGACTCGTGGGACTATTTAATCCTGGTGTAGGATAGGTTGCATCTGAATTGTTATAAGTTGTGGAAGCACTACCTTCGGGATTGAGGACAACGATACGATTATTAGTCATATCTGATATATATATTTCTCCTGATGAAGAAAGAGTAATGCCAAATGGATTATTTAATCCTGGTGTAGGATATGTTGCGTCTAAATTATTATAAGTAGTGGAGGCACTACCATCGGGATTGAGGACAACGATACGATTATTATTCCTGTCTGCTATATATATATCTCCTGATATAGATAGAGCAATTCCTAGTGGATAATTTAATCCTGGTGTAGGATATGTTGCGTCTAAATTATTATAAGTAGTGGAGGCACTACCATCGGGATTGAGAACAACAATACGACTGTTTAGATTATCTGTTATATATATTTCTCCTGATGGTGAAAAAGCAAGACTCGTGGGATTATTTAATCCTGGTGTAGGATAGGTTGCATCTGAATTGTTATAAAAGGTTGAAGCGGTTCCATCAGGATTTAAAACAATAATGCGCCCACCGCCAGTATCCACTATATATATATCGTCTGATGTAGAAAGTGCGAGTCCACGGGCCATAAAACCTGGATAAGGATAACTTGCATCCGAATTATCATATGTGGCTGAAACTTTACCATCAGGGTTGAGAACAACGATACGATTATTACCCATATCTGATATATATATATATCCTGATAGAGAAATGACTATATCTTCCGGTGAATTAAGTGAGGTCATTTTGTCAGAACTACTCCAAGTGTCAAAACTATTCCAATCTCCACTAGCAGAAGAAGTCCAATCCTGATTTGTTTGGAAAGCAGTAGCAAGATTGTTATACTGACCACAAAGTATCTTCTTCCAATTACTTTTTGGTATAAAAACAATTGCTATTATTATAATAACAAGAAAAATAAGCGTAGAAATGAATATCGGAGATTTTATCTTTGTGCGTGATAAATTCATATTGCTATTATAATGCAAAAATAATAACTGACAAGCAGATTATTGTTTGATATAATAGCAATTATGAATACACAATCATTAAATGGATTGCTTTCTTACATGAATGCCCATCCATGGATAACTTTATTAATAATCGTTTGGATTTCTTTTTGGAAACTTTTAGCTTTATGGAAGGCTACTAAACACAATCACCTAACTATTTTTATAGTTTTAGGTATTTTAAATACTGCAGGTATAGCAGAAATAATTTATATTATTTATCTTTACTTTAAAGATAAAAAGAAAATTATAAAATAAATATAAAAGGCGGTTTGCGAAGCAAACCGCCTTTTATATTTTATTTCTTATTCTTCTTTGGTTTTTTTTAACGGAGATCGGCTTGGAAAGAAGTAGACTTCTAAACAAGACGAGTTGTGTTCAGTATCCGCGGGGGCGGATTCCTATACCGTAAAGAAAACCTGGTAACCAAAAACTATTTCTTGTTCTTTTTTGGTTTTTTCTTATCTTTTTTTGAATTGTTTCTATCGTTTCCCATAATATTAATTGATTATGTTGCTAATAATAAATCAATTATATCATAAAAAATTAATAGTCAATAATTAAATGAAAACCAATTCCAAAAAATTAGTTTAATTTCAATGCGGAGGGGGGGAGATTCGAACTCCCGAGACCCTTGCGAGCCTTTCAGTTTTCAAGACTGACCTATTCAACCACTCTAGCACCCCTCCCTTTTTAATTATTTTCCAAATGATGATCTTCAAAATGACAATTTGGACAAATTATTTCTAAATTTTTAAAGTCATTATTCTTGGGGTTCCTATCCTTATGATGAACCTGTAATATTTTAGACTTATTATAACCACACCGCTCGCACTTTTCTCCTCTAATTGAAAATAATCTGATCTTTATTGACCTGATTTCTTCAACCCTATCCCTTGGTCTTCCTAATTTATATTTAGTACCTTTCCTATGAATATTCGAGCATTCTCGAGAACAAGTAATACGGTGCAAACTGGATAATATCAATTTATTACATATAATACAAGGCTTTTCTTTACGACAAGAAATCCCATAGCAAGACTGCCCACAATAAGCTTTTCCGCCACTTCTCTCAGTTTCTATAGGTCTACGATATATAGATTTTTTGCAAATCGCACACTTTGTATTCGGGTTTCTTTTGTATAGCTCAGTCACTAAGCCAATATACCACAAAATTATTTTTTATTCTATATCCACAATTCTTAATCTTATTTCTTCCCTACCAAGAAAATTGCTTTTTTCTACGCTTGCAAACAAGTTTATTTTTTCTCCTTTTTCTATTTTCGTTGAATAATTTTCGACTTTGGTAAAAAAACCTATAGCAGATATTTTCTGACCATTTTTATTTTTAAAATCAATTTTTAAATGGTCATTTTTCTTTCCAAAAATTTTGGTATCAAATATTTCTATATTTTTAAGCAAAAAAATTGGCTTCAGATTATTCATACCAAAAGGTGCAAGCATATTTATTTCTTTTTCTAAATTAACATTTATATCATCAATCGTGAGAACAACATCTGCAGTCAATTCCTTTTTATCACTTCCGCTCACACTCACTTTTTGATATGCGACTTCAAGTCCATCCGCAAGTAAATCTACTTTTTCAAGACTAACGGAAAAACCTCCGGAAGCAGCATGTCCACCATATTCATCAAAAAGGTGTGCTGACTCTCTCATCATTGCCACAATATCTACACAACCATCGGACCGACAAGAACCTTTCAAAGTTTTTCCCTCTTCTCTTCCCCAAAGAAAAACTGGCCCATCGTGCTCATCCGTTAGAGAATTCGCTACGAGACCAAGAAGTGACGGCTTCCAATCAGGATTTCCGGCAACCAAAACTTTTCTTTTTTTCTCAGGGTCGAAATCATTCCAATGTTTACGTATTTCTTTTACCATTACCGCAACAATTACTTTTCTTTCATCGTTTATTTTATTCAAATGAAATGCATATTTTAAAGCTTCATTTTCATCTTTTGTAGTGAGTAAATTAAAAGCATCTTCAGGAATCCCCATTCTTGATGCGGCATTTATACGCGGTGAAATCATAAAACCAATATCATCTTCTGTAATATTTTTTTGATCTACTTTAATTACTGATAGCAGTTTTTGTAAACCAAGACGTGGAGATTTTCGCAAAACTTTCAAACCATAATAAGCAAATAATCTGTTTTCTCCAATAAGTGGAACCATGTCTGAAACTGTTGCAATAGCTACCATATCGAGCATCCATTTTTCCCAGCCTAAACCAATCTTGTTAATACAAGATTGGTCGGCCGAACCATTTTCTGTATCCAAAGAAAATGGTTTTAGGTCATCTTTACATTTTGCTCCATATTTTTTAATTATTGCTTGAACAAGCTTAAAAACAACTCCAGCTCCACAAAGATTTTTATCTGGATATTCACATTTAGATTGTTTGGGATTAAGTATTGAAAATGCGTGAGGTAATTCTTCTTTTCCTTTTTTATTAATATTTGGTAAATGATGGTCGGTAATTATTAAATCAATCCTATATTTTTTTATTTTTACCGCTTCTTCAACATCAGATATTCCGCAATCAACTGTTATGATCAAATCTATTTTATCTTTTGCAAACTGATCTATCGCATCATCATTTAATCCAAAACCTTCGAGTACTCTGTGCGGAATATAATTGGCAAAATTATTATATCCAATTTTTTTAAATAAATCATGAAGAATGACAGCACCAGGAATCCCGTCTGAATCATAATCGCTATAAATAATTATTTTTTCTTTATTTTCGATTGCTTTTAATATTCTCTCTACAGCAATATCCATACCAAGCATTTTAAATGGGTCATTATTATTATCAAAAATTGGATTCAAAAATATCTCAGCATTCTTTTCTGTTTTAATTCCTCTATAATAAAGAAGCTTACGTAAAATCTCCGGGTATTTCCCTAATCCTTTTGCGACTATTTCAGGTATTTCATCTCTAACTAACATACATATATTGTATCAAACTAAATATTGATTGTATTAATTACAATATTTAAATAATGTAGTACAATATTAGTTATGAGAGATCCAGATTGTATATTTTGTAAAATAATCAGCAAAGAAATTCCAGCCGAAATAGTTTATGAGGATGATAAGTTTTTAGCATTTCTGGATAGCCATCCATATTCTAGTGGTCATACACAAGTCGTTCCAAAAGATCACTATCGTTGGGTTTGGGATATTCCATATGCGGGAGAGCTTTTTGAAGTTGTCAAAAAAGTTGCCTTAGCTCAGAAAAAAGCTTTTAAACAAGATATAATACACGGGAAAATCGAAGGAAAAGATGTTCCTCACGCTCATTTTTGGGTTTTTCCCGATAAAACTTTGGGTGATTTTGATTTTAATGACTTAAAAGGTAATGCTGAAAAAATAAGAAAAGAACTTTAAAATATAATGCTAAATAAAGCTGGAGTTTGCGGTAGCAAACTCCAGCTTTATTTATTTAATTTCCTTAATTAATTCAATAAAATTATTTACCTTAAGACTTTCCCTTCCAATAAGAAGCCCGTCAATATTTCCTTTTTCTATTATTTCTTTTGCGTTATTTTTTGTTACTGAACCTCCATAAAGTATTTTAATTTTGCTTACTGCCTTTTCCCCTAAAATATCATTGATTATTCTTTTTATATAAATAGTTATTTCATACAATTCAAATGGTTTTATAGCTTCATCTTCAGATTTGCCTATCGCCCAAACTGGTTCATAGGCAATGATAAGATTTTTAATTAATTTCTTTGGCAATTTTATTAAAACAAATTCAATTTGTTTTTTAATTTCATTATAATGGTCACCGTGTTCATTTCTTTCTTTTTCCCCTACACACAACACAACTTTAAATCCATTCTTAAGTGAACCTATCATCTTTTCTTTTATAAGCTGGTCATTATCAAGAGACATCCTGCGCTCTGAATGTCCAACCAAAATGTACTTTACTCCGGCTTTTTTCAGTAAATCAACCCCAACCTCTCCAGTATGCGACACGCCTTCTCCAATAAATACATCTTGAGCACCCAAGCTTATTCGTTTTGATGCCGAAATGACTTTGCCTACTTCATTCAAAAAAATAAATGGTGGACAAACTACAAGATAAGCAGGACCAAAAACTTTAGATTGTTTATATATATTAGTAATTGTCTCCATTGCCGCTTCTGCAGATTTGGGATTCATTTTCCAGTTAGCGATTATCAATTTTGTGTTCATATGTGGATTATATCATTTTAAAAATGTTTGGTATAATAGAAACATCATGGAAAATAAAATTTCTTGGAAAGCTCTCGAGTATAAAAGAAAAGATAAGACCGCAGACTGGTACTGGGCAGTTGGCTTAATATCTTTATCGATTGTAATAATTTCTTTTTTTACACATAATGCGCTTTTTGCAATATTAATTATAATATCAACAATTACACTTTTATCATTTTCTGTAACTGCTCCGAAAGTTATAAATATAAGTATAAACCAAAAAGGTCTTTCTGTTGAAAAGGAATTGTACCCTTTTGTTTCACTCGAATCTTTTTGGGTAGAAAGTGTAGATGAAAAAAATCAAAAAATATTATTAAAATCAAAAAAGTTGATTATGCCACTGATTGCTATACCGCTTGAAGAGCATCATCACCTAGATGTAAGAGAATTTTTGCTGCAATATTTGCCAGAGAAAGAGATGCATGAACCTTTGTCACAAAAAGTAATGGAAAAATTGGGATTTTAAAAGACCGCCGAAAAGCGGTTTTTTAATCTTGTCCTCTCAGTTGGACCGTGAGTACACTTATCTCCCTCGACTAAAGTTTCGCCGTCGCTCAACTTTGTCTGGTCACCAGCTCACTCATTTTTCCTGCTGAAAAAATATTGTTCCGCTGTTCGATTCCAACACACAAGCAAAGAAGTTTGCTTGTTTTCAAGAACAATATAAAACAACCCTTTCGGGTTATTTTATATTGTCCTCTCAGTTGGAATCGAACCAACATCAAACCCTTCGCAAGGGTTTATCCTATCCATTGAACGATGAGAGGATTAATATCAGTCTAAAACTAATAAATATAAAAGCAAATAATTTATTTTAAAAAACCGCTTATTTGCGGTTTTTTAAAACTATTTTTCTGCTTTGGCCTTGTTCAAAAACAATGTGACTCTTGATTTATATCTGGCTGCCGCATTCTTTTTTATAAATTTTACTTTTGCTGCTTTATCAATTGCTGTATAAACTTCTGGCAACATTTTTTCAGCTTCTTTGATTTTGTTTGCCTTAACAAGTTTTTGAATACTCTTGATAGCTCTTTCCATAGCATTGCTTCTGCGTGTATTAAATACCGCTTTTTTCTTTGCTACTCTTAAGGCTTTTTTTGCTGATGCTATTATAGGCATTTGTTTGTTTAATTAATTAATCAAATAATATCTAGACACAATTTATTGATAGGTTTATACACTAACATTTTTATCATTCAAAATCAATATGCATGATTGGTTTTTTATTTTTCTCTTTTCGTAGTACAATTTAGATATGATAGCAAAAATAGAAGGCATAGTCTGGAACACAAATAATAAATTTATGACTGTAGGAGTTGGTGGTATTGGTTTTAAAATTTATACAACGTCTGAAACAAAAGAAGTTTCTATTAGAGGTAATAAAATTTCTTTATTTACACATTTAGTAGTTAGAGAAGATGCACTAGACCTTTATGGATTTCTCACAGAAGAAGAATTACAATTTTTTGAAATGATAATTTCTATTTCAGGTATTGGTCCTAAGACAGCAATAAATGTTTTAAATATTAGTTCAGTTCCCGCACTAAAAAGAGCGATCTCAACTGGTGATACTTCTCATCTTACAAAAGTTTCTGGTATTGGTAAAAAGATTGCAGATAAAATGGTTCTTGAACTTAAAGATAAAGTTGAGATATCAAGTGATGAAAATGACATTACACTTCGTGATGAGATAGATGCGATCGAGGCACTAAAAGCTTTAGGATATAATCCCAAAGATGCTCGTGATGCACTTCGAGATGTTGAAAAAACCATTACAAAAACCGGCGATAGAATAAAAGCCGCATTAAAAATTTTAGGAAAATAAATTTGAATTTTAAAATTTTTGATGAACGGGGCAATAATGCGTACTCCTGCCCCCAACTATGATTCTTTTAATAATACCTCTGCAACCTTTTTTCTTACATTTTTCTCCAGTTTTTCTATAGACTTTATGTAAATCTTGATAACCGCCTTTTGCACCATTTGGATTTCTATAATCTGACATGGAATCCCCGCCTACTAAAATTGATTCGCGAAGGACTTTTTTGATATTTTTAAAAAGTATTTTTAACGCTGTAGAATTAATATCATTTACTTTTTTCATAGGATGAATTGAGGACATCCACAAAACCTCGTCGGAATAAATATTTCCAATTCCAGCGATAATAGACTGATCCATTAATGCGGTTTTAATTTTAAAATTAGGTTTTTTATATAAACTATTTTTAAATATATTATAAGTAAAACTTTTTTCCAGTGGTTCAGGCCCAAGTTTTTTTAGGTCATTTGTCTTTGATATCTTTCCTGTATCAAATACAAAAACTTTAGCAAATTTCCTCGTATCAGAAAGTACTAAAGCATTTTTATCTGACAAACTAAACACGAGGTGGATGAAACGATTATACGGATCCGCAAGTTGGCTACCCGCTGGAGGGAACCACTTTCCATTTTGATATTTGTATTTTCCATATAAAAGCTTGCCTGTCATTTTCATATGAACAAGAATTGTTTTGTTTACATGTGCAGAAAGGTTTCCTGAAACGTTGATCAACACATTTTTTGCTCTTCTTTCTACATTTAAAATTCTCGTATTAACAATTTCTTTCTTAAACAAAGCAAAATACTTTCTGTCCTTTATGTCTTTTTTGCCATAATAAAATGGTGAATCATAGTCTGTCCATACATCTAAAATAACTAGATTTTTAATCTTTTTATTTAATATATTTACTGTTGTTTGGACTTCGGGTAGTTCTGGCATAATTAATTTTAGTTTATTCCAAAATTAGAAAAAGTAAACATACATTGTTTTAATTGATTTAATAACTTAAAATATAACTGATGATCAATAATATTGCTAAAAAAATTACAATTATAATATTAGTACTGTCTATCGGAATTTCTTTTTTTATAATTGCTTCAAACTTATTAAAAAATGGCGAAAAAACTCCATTCGCTGCGTTTATTGCACAAAATAAAAAAATAAAAATATTAATAGTACCGGGCCATGAACCAAAAGATGGAGGGGCAAGTTTTGGAAAAATAAATGAAAGGGATTTGAACCTACAGTTATCCAAGTTATTGAAAGATGATTTAGAACAGAATACTAATCTTGAAGTTATGCTTGCAAGAGATGATAGTGGTTGGAACAGTGACTTAAGTAACTATGTTGAAACCAGTTCAACAACAATAATGAATTGGGTGACAGAAATGAAGAAAAAAATGCTTGCAAAAGTAAGTGGTGGTAAAATTGAAATAATAGACCCAAATATGAAACATAATGAAGCCACTAGTAATGCTGTTCTTTTTTTGTATGGAACAAATAAATGGATTGAAAAAAATAGCATTGATTTGGTTTTACATGTTCACTTTAACAATAATCCCAAAATAAATGGTAAACCAAATTTTCAGGGTTACTGTATGTACATACCTGAACACCAATATTCAAACTCCTCCTCAAGTAGGATTTTTGCAAATTATTTAGATGCTGAGATTTCTAAAATAGAAAAGAAAAGTAACATGCTTCAAGAAAAAGATATTATTATTGAAGACCAACAACTTATAGCAACGGGAAATTATAATACACTAAAAATTCCTAGTGTAGTTATAGAGTACTCATATATTTATGAACCGATTATGGTAAGCTCAAGTACAAGAAATAAATTTATTTTTACAGCAGCATCTTCAACGGCAATAGCAATTAAAAATTATATTCGAGATATTGTAAATAAATAAATTGAGCGTCCACTTAGTGGCCGCTCAATTTATTTATTTTTTAATTTTCTCAACTCTTCTCTTGACACTTCTGCATCACTCCATTTTTCTTTCACACCATTTTTCCTCATGATATATGGATCTGTTCCCTTTCCTGTAATCAACACAACGTCTCCACTTTTAGCTTTTTGAAAGGATTTCGCGATAGCTTCTTTTCTATCCATTATAATTTCTGGTTTTTTATTTTTAAAATATCTTGCCATATCTTCTACAATTTCTCTGGGTTCATCATCATATGGATCTTCATCTGTAAGAATTATCTCTTCACAATATTTATCAGCAATTTCTGCCATTTGTTTTCTTTTCCACTTATCACGTCCACCTCCGCAGTTGCCAAGAACTGCTATTTTTTTACTTTTTAAAAATGTTTCATATATTGCCATCAGGGATTCGGGCGTATGAGCGTAATCAACTACTACTTTGAAAGCTTGTCCTTCATCTATTCTTTGTGCCCTGCCTCTTATCTCTTTTAGCTTAATAAGAGCATTTTTTACAATTTCTAAGCCTATCTTCTCACTTTCTGCATACTTTATGGCGCCTAAAATATTATAAACATTAAACTGACCAGGAAGATTGGTCTCCATCTGTATTCCTTTATAAATAAATCTTGTGTTGTCTTCAGATGTAACAATGTTTTTTGCTTCACTGAGTGAGTATGTGATTTTATTAACAATATTAAAATTTAAAAATCTGCCCGCTTCTTTATCATCTGCATTTACTATTATTACTTTGTCTTTCTTTCCTGATTTTTCTAATTCTTTAGCAATTGATAGTTTGGCGGCTACATATTTGTCATAACTTCCGTGGGATTCGATATGCTCTGGTGCAAGATTGGTAAAAATTAATGCATTAAGGTCGATAAATTTATTTCTATATTGCTTTGCAGCTTCAGATGAGATCTCTATGACTGCATATTCACAACCAGCACTTACAGCCTCTCTTAAAAACTTTTGTATGAACATCCTGCCCGGCATTGTCATTTTATATAGATTCGGCTTTGATTCATCCCCAATTTTAAATCTTAAAGTTCCTGCAAGTGCAGTTTTTGCTCCACTTTCTTCCAAGATAGCATTGATAAATTCTACAGAAGAAGTCTTCCCTTTTGTTCCTGTTACCGCTACAACTTTAATCTCTTTTGAAGGAAATTGATAGATAATAACTCCGAGCAGCGCAAGTAAATAATGATATGCCGGCTGTATTATTTTCCATATTTTTTTTGGTATAATTTTTTTCATTTTAAAAGTATCGATTTAATTAATATATAATAACCTTTTCTGTATTTTTTAACTAATCTTAAATATATTATATCCAGCTATCCCAAAAGATACGGAAACATTTAAAGATTCTTTGTTTCCTGCCATTGGTATCTCGGCGATAACATCACATAGAGATAAAGTTTTTTTATCAATTCCACCGACTTCATTTCCCATAACTATTACAACTGAATTTTTAACTTTAATTTCGTTATACTTGATAGATTTTTTATCTTGTTCAACAGCAATTATTTGGAATCCTTCATTTTTTAATTTTTTAATTATTGTCTTAGTATCAGGAATATGTTTCCAAGCAATATCTTTTTCTGCGCCAAGAGCAACTTTTGCGAAGTCCTGTCTGGCTCGGCCAAATCTGTCAGTGGGTGTCGGTGTTACTCCACACAAATATATTTTTTCTACTCCAAGAGCATCAGAGGTACGAAAAATCGATCCTACATTATATACGCTTCTAATATTGTCTAGGATTACAACTCTTGTTATCTTGCTCATAAATTGAAATATACATTAAATTTGATAAAGATTAAAGTACGACTTTTGACTTTATGAACTTTAGACTTTATACTTACTTCATATGATATTAAATACATTTCCAAGTTTGTTAACATTTAGTATGTTCTCACCTCTTATCTTAAGGGTTGTTATAGGAATTATCGTAATAAATCTAGGAATACTCAAATTAAATAAAGAAAAAATATCTTGGCAAAAACTTTTTGAAACAATAAATTTTCTACCTACTCAAATTTTTGTGAAAATTTTGGCATTTATAGAAATTATTGGAGGACTTATTCTTATTGCTGGTGCATATACACAAATCACTGCAATGGTATTCTCAGCGCTATTCTTTTGTGAAGCAATACTAGAATACAGAGAACCTGTTTTAGAAAAAAGAAATATTACCTTCTATATATTAATGTTTTCTATTTCACTTTCCTTAATATTTCTAGGTGCTGGTTTTTTAGCATTTGACCTTCCACTTTAATTTAATGCTAAATTAAAAATTACAAAAAAAATCAGGCGGGCTTTGAAAAGCCCGCCTTTTTTATTTATCTATTCAATGGAGGGTCCCGTTTCTCCCTTCCATTTCAATTCCCTTATCTTGAAAGTAAGCGACCGCATCGATTGCGACTTGCTCATCTTTCTCAAAAAAGGTTAAGCTGTAAGTCCTTTTAATTTTCCCTTCGAACGGTTTGGAAGATTCACTTCCATTTTTAATTTTTTCAACACCTTTCGACTGGAGTAGTTCATGGAATCCTTTAATTAAGGAATTCCATTCCTGAACTTCCATTGTACTTGATTCGAAATAAATTCTACATGATTTACTTTTTTCCATAAGTCACCTCTTTTTAACAACAGATTTGAATTCCTTCTGATATTAGGCTACCACAACAATTAGATTTTGTAAAAACATAATTCTGCGGTTTCATTCTAATGCTTGCTTAAGCGCACACTAGTGTGGTCAAGGATAACTAAGTTGGAACCGTGAGTACACTTATCTTCCTCGACTAAAAACTCGTTGTCGCATGGAAATAATTAGTTGGAACCGTGGATTACCACTTTCGGTCACAAGTATTTTTCTACTGAAAAATCTTTCGACCCCGCCTCGCGCCGCCGCGCTCCGGCTTTCGATTCCAACCGTGAGCAAATACTTTTGCTCACTCTAAGCGCACAAATAAAAAAGGGGCATAATCGCCTTTTTTTTATTTGTGCCCCTTTCCAGAAATTA
>CAZPLP010000009.1:0-15940 GCA_964587695.1 uncultured Candidatus Saccharibacteria bacterium
TCAAGCCTTTGCCCCTCCCAACTCAAAGAAAAACCCACCAAATGCCTTACTAAAAATACCTGCAAATAAAACAGGCCTTCTACCTATTCGATCTGAAAGGCTGCCAAGAATGGGTGTTGAAAAAAAAGAGCAAACAGCAAAAATGACAAAAAGACGCATGACCCATTCCGGACCACCACCTAGATGACTGACAAAAAATGGAAGTACAGGAACAACAATTCCAACACCAAGAGTATCAATTAAAACTGTGATTATTATTGTTAATTTTCTTTTTTCTATTTTAAATATATTCATAATGTGTAAATAAAGATATTAACATATATATTTAAAAATGCAGCATTAATTATACTATTTTTCTATTTTTAATATGTTATTATTTATTAATGATTTTTTACATTATTTCAGCATCAGCAATTTTTGTCTCAGTAATTTTAGGAGGGATTTTTGCATTAAGATTTAAAGATAATCTTCATTTGATTTTAGGTTTTTCGGCCGGCTCAGTTATTGGCGTGGCATTTTTTGATTTATTACCAGAGGCTTTTAATTTAAGTCAAGATTTTTATAATACAAATAATGTGGCTTTATTTATTGTTTTAGGATTTATCATGTATCTCATACTCGATAGATTTTTGATACCACATTCAAATCATGAACATGAATGTGAAAATGCAATTCATAACGGCGCACTTGGAGCCGGAAGTATTTCTTTGCACAGTTTGATAGATGGACTTATTGTTGGATTTTCATTTCAAGTTTCTACAACTGTAGGCATTGCTTTAGCCGTAGCAATATTTGTCCATGCTTTTTCCGACGGAATTAATACAGTAAATATGATTGTTCGAGCAGGAGGGGATAATAAAAAAGCGAAATTTTGGCTATTGATGGATGCACTCGCACCAGCTATTGGAATATTTGCTTCTTTGTTTATATCAATACCAGGAAATATTTTACCGATAGTTGTTGCAGTATTTTGTGGATTTTTTATTTATATTGGTGCTTCAGATTTATTACCAGAAAGCCACCATGGTCATCCAAAAGCTTGGACAACTATTTCTACTATTTTAGGAATAGTTTTAATTTTTATAGTAACTAAAATTACAGGATTATAAATTAGTTTAAACATATTTGCAGCTTAACGTTTATTTATTTAATAATTTTTCTATTTCAATTTATGATAATTCTGGTATAATAAATATATGAAAAATACATTCTCAAAAATAAAGAATTTTGTGCAAAAAAATAAATGGTGGTCAGTTTTGATAGCCATTGTTTTTGTTGTTTTAATTATTATAATTTTTGCTGGTAAAAAATTACCAGCTTTAGAAAGTGTTACGGTTGAGAAACGTTCTGTAATTGAAAAGGTTAGTGCCACAGGAAATGTAAAACCATTTTCTGACCTAAACCTGTCATTTGAAGTAAGTGGAAAAATTACAAATGTATATGCAAACGTCGGAGATAAAGTATATAAAGGCCAAGCAATCATACAACTTGATTCTTCTGAAATTTATGCAAATTATTCTCAAGCTTTAGCAAATCTTTCTGCAGAACAATCCAGGCTTTTGGAAGTTCAAAGGGGTTCAAGGCCAGAAGAATTGACTATTTCAAAAAGTTTATTGGATGACACGAAAACTACTTTAGAAGATAAAATAGCGGATGCCTATACAAAAGCAGATGATGCTATCCGAAACAATACAGACCAAATGTTTGATAATCCTCGCGGTCCAAATGTTAAAATAAATATATTTATAAACAATTTTCAACTTGAAAACGACCTCTTAATCGCTAGACAAGATATTGAATTTATTTTAAATGATTGGAATATTAAGGGTTCGACTTTACCAATCAAAACTACTTATTCAAACTTAGACAAAATAAAAGTATTTTTAGACAATTTAGCTTTAGGTGTTAATGCATTAAATACAAATTCTAATATTTCGCAAGCAATTATAGATAAATATAAAGCTGCACTTTCTAGCGCAAGATCATCTGTAGGAGCTGCTTACTCAAATCTAAATATAGCTGATTCATCATTTAATTCCGCTAAATTGAATTATGATTTAAAAATTGCGGGGAATACACTTGAGGCAATTAGTGCACAAGAAGCAAAAGTTGCTCAAATGCAGGCACAAGTTGATGCCGCAAAAGCTCAGTTAGCAAAGAGAGTAATTTATGCTCCAATAACTGGACTTATTGTCAAACAAGAAGCAAAAGTTGGAGAAATAGCCACCCCAAATAATATTATTGTTTCTGTTATTTCCTATGGAGAATATGAAGTTGAATCTTTTATACCAGAAGCTGATATAGCAAAAGTAAAAGTAGGCGACCTCGCTTCATCAACACTAGACGCTTACGGTTCTGATACTTTTTTTGATACTGAAGTCATTAAGATTGACCCAGGTGAAACTGTTATAGAAAATGTGCCAACATATAAAGTAACTCTAAGATTTGCTTCATCTTCAGATAGTAGAATAAAGTCTGGTATGACTGCAAATTTAGATATACTTACAAATAGCAGAATTAATGTCTTGGCAGTCCCATCGAGATCAGTCTATTCAATTGATAATAAAAAATATGTTAAGTTGATTGATTTGCATGATTTAAGTGATTTAAAAAATGTTATAGAAAAAGAAGTAGTAACTGGTATTCGTGGTGTTGATGGATATATAGAGATTGTCTCTGGTATAAAAGAAGGAGATAAAATTTTGGCTTCACCAAATTTATAAAAACGTGAATGTTATTGAAATAAAAAATCTTTGGAAAGTTTACGATAATGAAGGCGTCCAAACCGAAGCCCTAAGAGGAGTATCTCTTGAAATTAAAAAGGGGGAATTTTTGGCTATAATGGGACCATCTGGTTCTGGTAAATCTACGCTTCTTCAAATCCTTGGACTTTTGGATAATCATACAAAAGGTTCTTATTTTTTTTCTGGTAAAGATATTGGTTCGTTTAGTCAAGAAGATATTGCAAAGTTGCGAAATCATAAAGTAGGTTTTGTTTTTCAAGCTTTTAATCTTTTACCTCATGAAACAGTTTTAGAAAATGTAAAATTACCACTAATATACTCAAAAATTCCTGAGCATGAATGGAATAAAAAAGCTGAGGCGGCCGTTATTTCTGTTGGACTTGCACATCGTATAAATCATCAGGCAGTGCAACTTTCAGGTGGAGAAAAACAAAGAGTTGCTATTGCACGTGCGCTGGTCAATGATCCAGAAGTTATTTTTGCTGATGAGCCAACAGGCAACCTCGATTCAAAGTCCGGTCAGGCTATTATAGAAATAATACAAAAATTAAATACTGAGCTCGGTCACACAATTATTTTAGTTACTCACGAGACATATACAGCAGAATATGCTGAAAGGATTGTCAGGCTTCATGATGGAGAAATAGAAAGTTTTGAGGTTGTTAAAAATAGAAAAACAAACGACCACAGTTTTATTAAATAAAAAAATGAAATTACGATTTAGTATAAAAACAGCGATTACAGGTCTAACTACGCACAAATCTCGTTCAGCTTTGACTATTATTGGTATTGTTATTGGTATCACTTCTATTATTCTTGTTATGTCTCTTGGTCAGGGTGCACAAAATCTTATTTTAGGTCAAGTAAAAGGTTTGGGTGCTACTACGATTATAGCTTTGCCTGGTAAAATTTCTTTAGGACCATCTATGGCGACGCAAACAATGAATGATTCATTAAAAGAAAAAGATTTAGCTCTTCTTAAAAATAAAACAAATGTTCCTCACGCAAAGTATATTATGCCGATGGTTGTTGGTGCCGGAAAAGCTGTTTATGGTAACCAAGTTTATCAAGCGGCAGTTTTTGGCTCAGGCGAGCTTGTACCAGAAATTTTTAGTATAAATCCTGACCGCGGATATTTTTTTACTGAAGATGATGTGAGGAGTCGAGCGGCCGTCGTTGTGATTGGTTATAAAGTTCAGCAAAAACTTTTTGATGGTACAGATTCTGTAGGTCAAAAAATTAGAATAAAAAATAATACTTTTAAAATAATTGGTGTTCTTCCAGAAAAGGGTTCTTCATCAAGTTTTGATGATGCAATTTTTATGCCATATACTACTGCGCAACAATATATAACTGGAACAAAATATTATAGCCGACTTGTTATCGAAGCGGATTCAGATATTAATCTCAAATCAACAGTTGAAGATATTAAAATAACATTAAGAAATTCTCACAATATTACAGATCCAGCAAAAGACGATTTTTCTGTTACAACTTCAGCCGATGTCGCAGCCACTTTGAGTACTATTACAAATGCTCTTACTGCATTCCTGGCTGCTGTTGCCGCTATATCACTGATTGTTGGTGGAATAGGAATTATGAATATTATGCTTGTATCTGTTACAGAAAGAACAAGAGAAATAGGATTAAGAAAAGCAATTGGTGCTACAAATAAAGATATACTCACACAATTTTTGCTTGAGTCAGTTATTCTTACAGGAACTGGAGGAGTTATAGGAATTCTTCTCGGAGCGTCACTTTCGTATGTAATATCTATTATTCTGACTACGGTATTAAAACTTGACTGGAGTTTTGTTTTTCCATGGAATGCTGCAGTGCTCGGTATTGTCGTAGCAAGTTTAGTCGGTCTCGTATTTGGAATATATCCTGCTAATCAAGCAGCAAAAAAGAGTCCGATGGAGGCACTTCGTTATGAGTAAAGACTCTCTCGGTTGCATATTTTAAAAACACGCATAATTTTCTGTTGAAAATTTGCTATACTCACGCCGACGCGTTCCGTAATATTTTTAAAATGTGCGACCTCGTTCGTTTGTGAGAGTACAATAAATACATGTTAAAATTTAAAGTTCAATTTTTATAATAAATATGATATACTTTTTGTATTAATTTATTTAATTTAATTAAACAAATATGGGATTAAAAAGTTTTTTAATGAAGCAAGCGATCAAATCTCAAATGAAGGGCGTTCCGCAAGCTCAACAAGACATGATGATGAGAGCCGTAGAAAAGGATCCTCAATTTTTTGAGAATATAGCAAAAGAAATCGAACAAAAAGTAAAAGAAGGAAAGAGCAAGACAGCAGCTTCTATGGAGGTGATGAGAAAACACCAAGGCGAATTGCAGAAACTGATGATGTAAGTATTTTGTATTTTACTTTCTGATATTTTTCAGGTATCTTTACTTTATGTCACTTTCAATCGGAATCGTAGGATTACCAAATGTAGGAAAATCAACTTTATTTAATGCGCTTACGAGAAAAAGTGTTCTTGTTGCCAATTATCCATTTGCCACTATAGACCCATCTGTTGGCGTTGTTGCTGTACCCGATGACAGAATATTTAAACTTACAGATTTTTCAAAGTCTGCAAAGACAGTTCCAGCTGCAGTAGAATTTGTAGATATTGCCGGACTTGTAAAAGGAGCATCAGATGGAGAAGGATTAGGAAATAAATTTCTTACCAATATTCGTGAGACAGATGCTATTGCTGAAGTAGTAAGAATTTTTGATGATGAAAATATCATTCATGTTTCAAATAAAATTGAACCTCTTTCAGACATTGAAACAATAAATCTAGAACTTATTCTTGCAGATTTGCAAACAGTTACGAAAAGACTTTCTAGTTTAGGAAGTGAAATCAAAAAGGGAACTAAGACAGCGATTATAGAAAATGCAGCTGCATTAAAATTAAAAGATTCACTTGAAGCTGGAAAACTCGCAAGTACTGTAATTTTTGATGATAAAGAAATTGTTGAAGTAAATAAACTTTGTCTTATTACGATGAAGCCTATTCTTTATATTTTAAATAAAAAAGCAGGTGGAAAAAATCTTGATGAACTTAAAGATGATAGATGGGAAAAACTTCTAAACTTTTTCAAAGAAACAAAATCACAATATGTTGTTGTTGACGCTGGTATTGAGCAAGAACTTAAAGATCTTGAAGGAAAAGATAAACTTGAAATGAGAGAAGGTCTTGGAATTAAAGACGATGGAATAAATGATTTGATAAAAGCTGGATACAATCTACTTGGGCTTATTACTTATTTTACAACAGGAGAAGATGAAACCCGCGCTTGGACTATTAAAAAAGGATGGACTGCACCAAAAGCCGGAACTGCTATTCATGGTGACTTTGAAGCCAAATTTGTTCGCGCAGAAGTTATTGAATGGGATAAACTTTTAGCTTCAGGCTCATACGGTGCTGCCCGTGAGCAAGGCTTGGTTAGAACGGAAGGAAAAGAATATATTGTAAAAGATGGAGATGTTATCGAATTCAAAATCTAAAAAGAAAGTGTATGTGGGTATGTCGGGGGGTGTAGACTCTTCTGTTTCTGCTTTATTATTGAAAAAAGCTGGTTATGATGTCACAGGAGTTTTCATAAAAGTTTGGCAACCGGAATTTTTTGAGTGCACTTGGAAACAAGACAGACTTGATGCAATGCGAGTGGCTGCTATGCTTGATATTCCATTTATCACTTTGAATCTTGAAGCTGAATACAAAAAAGAAGTTGTGGATTATATGATTGAAGAATATAAACAAGGAAAAACTCCCAATCCAGATGTTATGTGTAATAAATATGTAAAGTTCGGTGGATTTTTTGATTGGGCGATGAAACAAGGAGCTGACTTTGTTGCGACAGGACACTATGCTCGAGTAAAAAATATTGCAGGAAAAACTCAGATGCTTGTTGGTGATGATAAAAATAAAGATCAATCATATTTTCTTTGGACTCTCACACAAACACAACTTAGAAATACATTGTTTCCAATAGGAGAAATAGAAAAGCCAGAAGTAAGAAAACTTGCTGAAAAATATAATTTAAGTACTGCTATCAAGAAAGATAGCCAAGGACTATGCTTTATAGGAAAAATAGACATAAAAGATTTTCTTAAAAATTACATTAAAGAAAAAAATGGAAAAGTTTTGAATGAAGCTGGAAAAAAAATAGGGGAGCATGATGGTGTTTTTTATCTTACGATAGGGCAGAGACACGGCTTTAAAATTACAGAAAAAACTCCGAGCGATTCACCATATTACATAACAGAAAAAGATATTAAATATAATACTATTATCGTGTCTCAAGATTCTAGAAAAGTAATGGAGCAAGATTCAAAGACTGTTTTATTAGAAAAAGTAAATTGGACACTTGAAACTGCTCCTGATTTATCTAAAAAATATTCAGCAAGAATTCGTTACAGGCAACCACTTGAAGAATGTGAAATTAGAAAAAATGGAAAAGATTTTGAATTACATTTTACAGAATCTCAAAAAGCAATAACCCCTGGGCAATCTGCTGTGATATATGATGGAGAAGCTTGCTTGGGTGGAGGAATTATTAGCTAGCGGTCATTAGTTAATTTTGTTATTATAAACATATGTTAGATTTTTATGTCACAAAATCAAATGGAGAAAAAGAAGTTTTTTATTACAAAAAACTTGAAAATTCTTTAAGAAAAGCTGGCGCAGCCGAAGACTCAATCAAGGAAGTAGTAGCTGAAATAGGCAAAGATGGGAAGGATGGAATAACAACCAACGATATTTATCGAAAAGCTTTTTCTATTTTAAGAAAAAAAGAAAGACCTATTGCAATCAGGTACTCACTTAAAAAAGCAGTTGCTATGCTTGGCCCCACAGGCTTCCCATTTGAAAAGTTTGTAGCAGAAATTTTTAAAGCGAATGGCTACACAACAATTACTGATCAAATAATAAAAGGTAAATGCGTTGAGCACGAAATAGACGTTGTCGCCTGGAAAGATAAAGAATTAATAATGACTGAAGCAAAATTTCATACTGATTTTAATCTTAAATCTGACCTTAAAATTGTACTCTATGTAAAAGCGAGATATGACGATATTTTTGGAAAAAATTATGAATTTGGAGGAGAAAACCGAAAACTTACTGAAGGCTGGATAGTGACAAACACAAAGTTTAGTACGACCGCTATTCAATATGGGCAATGTCAGCCAGCATTAAAATTTATAGGCTGGAATTATCCTTATAATAACAATCTTCACAATATGATAGAAAAGCACGAATTAATACCTCTGACAGCTTTGACCGCGTTAACTTTAGCAGAAAAAAATATGTTTCTTTCGAAAGGCATAATTCTTTCAAAAAGTTTATTAGATATAAATTTATTGAAACAATTTAATTTTGATGATAAAAAAATTAAATCTATTCAAAATGAAGTACAGGATCTTTGTGAACATTGTAGAAGAGCATTTGGCGGACAATAGGTTTATTAAAAGAATTCTAAATATCTTTAACAATAAGATCAGTTTCTATAGAAAAAATGAAAAGTAAAATAGACCAACTGAAACAAATAAGTAATATCCTTTTAAATTTAAAAGAATCTCCACTTTATTTATATAGAACTGAAAATAAATATTTTCCTGTAATCGGAGAGGGAAGTTTGGATGCAAAAATTATGTTTGTTGGGGAAGCCCCCGGAAGAAACGAAGCCAAAACTGGGAAACCATTTTGTGGTACTGCAGGAAAAGTTTTAGATGAACTTTTAGAACACGTAAAAATAAAAAGAGCCAATATTTATATAACAAATATTGTAAATGATCGACCACAAGAAAATCGTGATCCGACGGACGAAGAAATATTAATTTACGGACCACTTTTAAATAAACAAATAGAAATTATACAACCCAAAGTCATAGCAGCTCTCGGTAGATATTCTATGGAGTATATTTTAAAAAAGTTTGGACTTGGAGATAAAGTTGAAGTAATAAGCAAAATGCATGGCAAGGTATTTGATACAGAAACATCTTATGGACCTATAAAAATTGTTTGTCTGTATCATCCATGCGTTGCTGTCTATAATCCAAAACGAAAGGATGAGTTGAAGAAAGATTTCGAAGTGCTGAAAAAAATATAATTATATGATATATTTTACTATATGAAGTCATCAGAAATTCGCCAGCGATATTTAAAGTTTTTTGAGAAAAGAGGACACAAAATAATTCCTTCAGCTTCGCTTATTCCTGAAAATGATCCATCATCTCTATTTACAACAGCTGGAATGCAACCTTTAGTTTCTTACCTTTTAGGAGTTAAACACCCGGCTGGAACGCGTCTTGTAGACGTCCAGAAGTGTTTGAGAACGGGTGATATTGAAGAAGTGGGTGATAATCGCCATCTTACTTTCTTTGAAATGCTCGGAAACTGGTCACTTGGAGATTACTTCAAAAAAGAATCTATAGAGTGGAGTTTAGAATTTCTTACAGATAAAAAAGAAGGTTTAGGATTAGACCCAAAAAGATTATACGTAACGGTTTTTAAAGGTGAGGATGGTATTCCACGTGATGAAGATACTATTAAATTTTGGAAAGAGAATTTTAAAAAGTATGGAATAGATGCAGAAATTTCTGACGATGAAATAATTAAAAATAACATTAGAATTATTTCTCTTGGAAAAGAAGATAATTTTTGGATTGCAGGACAAACTGGTCCTTGTGGAGGTGATACAGAAATATTTTACGATGTTGTCGGAAAAGATAAAGTTGAAGGCAATTTTCAAGAATTAGTAAAATCAGGAAGGATTATTGAAATTTGGAATAATGTTTTTATGGAGTACAATAAAACGGAAAATGGAAAATACGAAAAATTAGTAAAGCCAAATGTAGATACGGGGATGGGCTTAGAAAGGACTTCTGTAGTTATGCAAGATAAAAATAATGTTTTTGAAACAGATCTTTTTCAGCCACTTATATCTTATGTCAAATCAAACACAAAAATATATGATGAAAAATCTGCAAGAATAATTGTGGATCATATTCGCTCCGCCGTATTTATTATTTCTGATGGATTAACTCCATCAAATACAGAGGCCGGATATGTTTTAAGGAGAATTTTGAGAAGAGCAATACGATTTATAGATACATTAAAACTTTCGAACAATTCAATTTTTGATTTAGTTAAAATTGTAATAAATAATTATTCATACGCTTATTTAACATTAAAAACACAAGAAATTGTAATTTTAGATACTATTAAAAAAGAAGATGAAAAGTTCAGAAAAACTCTCGCGCAAGGTTTAAAGGAATTTGAAAAAGGGACTGACGCATTTAATCTTTTTCAATCATATGGTTTTCCTCTTGAAATGACACTCGAGCTTGCAATGGAAGAAAATAGAAAAATTGATATTGAAGAATTTAACGAGAAGATGAAACAGCATCAAAAAATATCAAAAGTAGGCTCAGAACAAAAATTTAAAGGTGGACTATCTGGAAAAGGAGAAATGGAAACAAAATATCACACAGCTACTCACATATTAAACGCAGCTCTAAGACAAGTACTTGGTGAACATGTATCACAAAAAGGCAGCAATATTACAGCAGAGCGTTTACGTTTTGATTTCTCTCACCCAGATAAATTAACCGATGAGCAGAAAAAGAAAGTAGAGGATTATGTAAATGGTGTGATAGCGCTTAAACTCCCAGTCACATGTAAAGAAATGAAAGTTAATGAAGCAAAAGAATCAGGCGCTCAGGGTGTTTTTACAGATAAATATGACAATTTAGTGAAAGTTTATACAGTTGGTCCAGAAGAAGATTATTATAGTAAAGAAATCTGTGGAGGACCACACGTTGATAATACCGGTGCGCTGGGACGATTTAAAATTGTAAAAGAAGAAGCTTCAAGTGCCGGCGTCAGGAGAATCAAAGCAATCTTAGAATAAAAAATATATACATATTAAATACATTATTTTAGTATTTGAATTTTCCATTTAGCTTGCTATAATATTAGTATATGAGTTTTTCTTTCTTTAAAATAAAACCAACTTTATCATTAGTTATTGATATAAGAGATGCTTCAATCTCTATTGCTGTTGCCAAATTTGAATTAAACAAAAAACCTGAGATTATTTTATGTGACAATTTTGATATTAACAAAAAAAATTCTAAAAACTACAATAAATATCTCTCTTCGATGGTGATTGTATTAGATAAGGCAGTAGTTGCTATCAGAAAAAAGCTGATAAAAATTGGAAATAAAGAAATTATTGGTAATTCTTATTTTTTTATTGGTTCACCATGGTCTATATCAAAAATTAAAACAATAAAGATTATTAAGGATAAATTCTTTCGAGTAGATAATAGTATTTTAGGTAAATTAATATTTGGAGAGGAATTTGTGATC
Organism: uncultured Candidatus Saccharibacteria bacterium; assembly: GCA_964587695.1. Taxonomy (GTDB): domain Bacteria; phylum Patescibacteriota; class Minisyncoccia; order Phycocordibacterales; family GWA1-40-21; genus Bog-1340. The sequence goes on from CAZPLP010000009.1 coordinate 11,135, forward strand.
GAAAAGATTATTGAAGAGCAGAATAAAGGCTCTGATTGGGAAATACTTGAAGAAAAAATTATTCAATCCAAGCTTAATGGATATATAACCTCTGATTTTTTTGGTAAAAGAACATCAAATCTAGAAATCGAGCTATTCGTTTCATTTGTTCCTGTAGAAATTAAAAATAAGATTGCTTCATATGCTGAGGGTAAGGTAATCAAAAATATAAGGTTACAAAGTAATTCGTGTGTTTTATCTTCCTTTTCATTCCTAAGAGATGAATTCCCAGATAAGAGTAATTTTGTATATGTTGATTTAGGTAAATTGGTTACTGATATTTATATTGTTAAAGATAATGTTATTTCGGGATTAGCCTCATTTCCTTTTGGTGAAGAAAATATTATTGAAACATCATTACATAAAACTAATTTATCTAGGGAGGTATTTATGTCCCATATTAATATTGGTAATGATAATAATTTTAATTTAGTATCACACAATAATGGAAGTGATTTATTAAAAACAGGATTTCATATTTTTGAAAGCAATTTAAAGAAATCTATTTTACAAATATGTACAGACAACCAAATACCACAAGAGATGTTAATTGTTACAAATAGTATTATTTCAGATATGTTTATAGATGATACAATTGATAAAAATAACAATAGTAAATTTGAAATTTTAGATAAGAAAGTAAAAATATTACCAATAACTGAAAATATTTTTAGCAGTTCATTGCTTAACGGTATGTCTTTTTCAAACGAGCCGTATATTAAAATGGATTTAATATACTTGCATAAATTACTGTCTTAAATACTGCAGTTGTAATTACGTGATATAATAAACAACAAATATAGGACCGATTTAATATAAATTTACAATTTATGGCTAAAAAAATAATTCAAGACATATATGTGGTGAAAAAAAGCATACGAATGATAAAACGTAGTGATGTTCGTGATGGTTTTTATTCATCTGGGAAAATTATTCCCAAAAAAGAAATTGTTGCCAATGATTTTACAAACGATTCATCGGTGGATAGTCAAACCGACGATGCCGATGAAGACCAATTTAATTCTGAGAAAAAAGTTACAAAAGATTCTTTAATATTTCTTTGGGCAGTCTGTATTGTCTCTATAGGAATACTATTATTTCTATTATCATCAACTTTTTCAACAGCAACCCTTACAATAACTCCGCAAAATAAAAATATTGTATTAAATGACACTTACAATATTACGTCTGACACAAATGTTAGTACAAGCACTTTACATTTTGAGGTTATGACTATAAAAAAAGATTTATTTAAAACAATGGAAACTGATGGAGAAGAATATGTAGAAAGGAAAGCTACAGGAAAGGCCGTAATTTATAATAATCTAGATGCTACTAAACAAAGATTAATTAATAATACAAGATTAGAAACAAAAGAAGGTTTGACTTATAGAATAAGACAGTCGGTTGATGTTCCAGGTGTAAAAATAGTTGCGGGAGTAAAAACCCCAGGTTCTGTAGAAGTAGAAATAATAGCAGATATGCCGGGTGATAAATACAATATGAAACTTTCTGACTTTAAAGGTGATTTTACAATACCCGGATTTAAAGGTAGCACTAAATATACTACATTTTACGCAAGACTTAGCGCAGATGTTTCCGGTGGCTTTATCGGTAACATTAAAAAGGTATCTGATGATAAAATTGCCGCTGGCCTTACAGTATTAAAAGAAACTTTAAAAAATGATCTTATAAAAGAAATTTTTTCTAAAAAACCTGAACAATTTGTATTATTCAAAAATAATTATTACATACAGTGTATAGATTTACCCAACAATCCATTAGACAAAGAATATAAAATTTCTGAAGAATGCTCTATGAATGCAATTATTTTCAACAAAGATTCTTTGTCATTCTTTATTGCAAAAAATAAAATAGATAAATTTGATAATTCAAAGGTAGATATTTTGTGGAATGATAGTGACTCAGTTCAGCTTACTGGAAGCACCGAGAAACCTTGGAATGAGACAAACATTAAGGCTTTATTTACAGGTTCAGCTCAGGTTGTGTGGACATTTGATGCTGCTGAAATTTTAAGTTCCATTATCGGTCAAGATAAAAGTATAATCAATGCAATTATTGATAATAACAAGTCTTCTATAAGTGAAATACAAGCAACGATCAGACCTATGTGGTCAAATACTTTTCCCAAGAATACTAAAAAAATAGATATAGTTGATACAGTCAGAGATTCTGCTAAATAAAGCACATAATTTTATATAAGTGCTGTAATATCCTTGACTATTATAGGTTTTTTGATATGATAGCAAACGTTGTATATTTAAAAATGCAAACACTAAAAAAAACCAAAGAAACAGTTACCGGTATAGTATTAGAAGCTTTTCCGAATACATTATTCCAAGTTAAATTGGACGGTGATAAAGGAGAGTTGCTATGTTACTTGGCTGGTAAAATGAGACTTCATAGAATCAGAATATTAATCGGGGATAAAGTGGAGGTCATTTTGGATGAGTATGGTGGCAGAGGAAGAATAATAAGAAGAATATAATATATGAAAGTAAAAGCTTCAGTGCAAACAATTTGTGCCAAATGTAGAACTGTTAGAAGAAAGGGCAGAGTGTACGTTACATGTACATCAAACCCAAGACATAAACAGAGACAGGGCTAAAATACAGTTGATTTTTAATAACAGAAATGCTATTGTGGCATTTCTTATAATAATTTTTTATGCGTATAGCAGGTATAACAATTCCAGATAACAAAAGATTGAAAGTTGGTCTAACAGTACTGTATGGTATAGGACGTTCTTTATCTAGGCAGATTTTAAAACAAGCCAAGGTAAATGAAGACAAAAAACCAACAGAGATTACACCAGAAGAAGAAGCAAAAATAAGACAAATAGTAGAAAGTAAAAAAATTGAAGGTGATTTAAAAAGAGAAGTTGGTGGAAATATAAAAAGACTTAAAGATATAAAAAGCTACAGAGGTTCAAGACACGCAAGGAAACTTCCAGCCAGAGGTCAAAGAACAAAGACAAATTCTAGAACTCTAAGAGGAAATACTAGAAAAACAATGGGAACCGGTAGAAAGGCACCAGATAAAAAATAATTAATTTAATATACATAACGAACAATGGGTAAGAAACGAATAGTCACAACAGAAAATAAAGCTGGTGTAAAAGCTGAGGCTCAACCAGTAAAAGCAAACTCTAAAAAAAGAGTTGATTCTGGTATTTTGTATGTCCAATCAACCTACAATAATACAATCGTACTTTTGACAGACAAAAAAGGTAATGCACTTATGCAATCTTCATCAGGTGCTCTAGGTTTCCGTGGTGCTAAAAAAGGTACACCTTTCGCAGCTGCTAAAGTTGGAGAAACACTAGGTGAAAAAGCTGCAAATTTAGGAGTAAAAGAAATAGAAGTTATTGTTAAAGGGGTTGGTTCAGGAAGAGAGTCAGCCATTCGTGGTTTTATCTCTAAAGGAATAAATATTACAAATATAAAAGACGAAACACCAGTTCCGCACAACGGCCCAAAACCAAAGAAACCAAGAAGAGTATAAATAATTTTAAATATTAAATAAAAATGATAACAGGACCAAAGTACAAAATAGCAAGAAGATTGGGAGCAAGTGTTTATGATAAAACACAAACACAAAAGTTTGCAATGAGATCAAGCTCAAAAGAAGTCACAAAAAAGAAAAAAAGAGCTGGCTCTGATTTTGGCTTGCAACTTATTGAAAAACAAAGAGCGAGATTTACTTATGGACTTGGTGAAAAACAATTTAAAAATTTAGTTGAAAAGGTTCAGTCAAAGAGAGGCACAGATATCAACGAAGCTTTAATACAAGCGTTAGAAACAAGATTGGACAATACAATATATAGATTAGGTTTTGCTAGCACAAGACAAGCAGCAAGACAGATGGTAAATCACGGTCATATAGATGTTAACGGTAAAAGATTAAATATTCCGTCTTATCATGTATCAATCGGAGATATAGTTGCTATCAGAGAAAATAGTAAGAAGAAACCCCTTTTCAAGGATATCAACGATAAATTAAAAGAACAGAAAGTACCATCATGGCTTGCATTTAATAATGAGAAAAAAGAAGCAAAGGTTCAAGGACTTCCTAAAATACCAGCAAACGAAATATCATTTGATATTTCACAAATATTTCAATATTACAGCAGATAAATTGAATAAAAATTTTATTAAAATTATTAATTTTAATCAGCCTACTAAGATTTATTAAAATCAAAGAAGGCAAAAAATAAAAAATATGTCTGATCACCAATATAAAATATTATTACCAAGCAAGCCAAGAATAATTTCTGAAAAGGAATTTTTTGGTGTTTATGAAATAGATGGCTTGTACCCAGGCTACGGACACACTTTAGGCAATTCTTTAAGAAGAATCATTTTGTCTTCTATTCCAGGAGTTTCTATAACAACTGTTAAGATAGATGGAGTTGATCACGAATTTTCTACAATGAAAGGTGTTAAAGAAGATGTCATAAATATTATTTTAAATTTAAAACAAGTAAGATTTAAGGTTGTAAATGATGAGGAACAAACAGTTACTCTAAAAGTTAAAGGAATAAAAGATGTCACCGCTGGAGATATTACTGTCCCTGGTCAAGTTGAAGTTTTGAACCCTGAACAACCTATTGCAGCTATTACTGAAAAAGGAACAGAACTTATAATTGAAATGAAAATCAGAAAAGGTCTTGGTTTTATTCCAAAAGAAGAAATACAAAAAGATAAGGTTGAGATTGGTACTATTGCTTTAGATGCTATTTTTACG
>CAZPLP010000010.1:0-12443 GCA_964587695.1 uncultured Candidatus Saccharibacteria bacterium
CACTGGCACTACAACCTTCTCATACCTAAATGTACAAGGTTCAAACAACACAAGCGCAGATGCATTCTCATGTCTCACAGGTTGTATAAATGGAGGTTCAAATACAAACTGGACTTTCCCTGTAATCCCCGCAAATCACAGAAGAAAACCAGTTGTACAAAATCCTTCTCCTATATTTACTCCAGATTTCCATGCTGCAGGAGGTAATACAGATATAAGTACTACAACTACAATAGGTTCAACTACGACTGACACAGCTACACAAGAAAACACTAATCCAGTAGTTGCATCATCAGCTTCCAAGGTACTATTCACAAAAGATTTACGATTAGGCGATATATCAGCTGAAGTAAAACTCTTACAACAATTCTTCAACTCAAACAATTACCCAATTACTCTAAAAGGACCAGGTTCAAAGAATAATGAAACAACCTATTTCGGCTCACTTACAAAAGCTGCAGTTATTCGTTTTCAAGAAGCCAACTCTTCTTCAATCCTAAAACCTCTAGGCCTTACAAAGGGAACTGGAATCTTCGGAGCTTCTACAAGAAATTTTGTAAATAGTATTCTGAAATAAATTACTAATCTAAATATGATAAAAGGAGGGTTGGGCTTTGGCTGACCTAGCTTTTATTATGTGTTGAAAAATAGCTCTAAAATGCTACAATAAATCTAATTATGGATCCCGTACGAAATTGCGGACGCGGATTAATAAGTTGAAATGTCGATAAGATTATTAATTTAACTGTTATAAGGTACAAGACAAGAATATATTTTGTCCGCGCCCTATTTCGTACGGGATGGATTCGTTAAGTACAATTTTTGGTAGTGAAGCACGCGTAAAAATAATGAGACTTTTTCTCTTTAACCCAGAGGTTATTTTTGATATAGGTATGGTTTCTTCAAAATCAAAGGTAAGCCGAGATACTACAAAAAAAGAATTATTAATAATTGAAAAATCTCAGCTTATTAAAAAGAAAAACTTTTACAAAACAGTTACAAAAAAAGTAGGTAAAGTACGCAAAGACTTAAAAGTTAAATCCCATGGATATTATCTCAACCAAGATTTTTCATATATCACCTCGCTTAAACAATTGCTGATAAAAACCAAAACTTTAGAAGGCGGAGAAATAGTAAGAAGACTTTCAAAAGCTGGTAAGCTCAAGCTTGTTCTTGTTGCCGGTGTATTTACGCAAGACAAAGATAGCAGGGTAGATATGTTTGTTGTTGGTAATAATGTTAAAAAATCTATTTTGCATAATGTTATAAAATCTATAGAAGCAGAGCTGGGCAAAGAGCTTACGTATGTCTATTTTGAAACGCCAGATTTCCAATATAGGCTAGGTATGTATGATAAGTTGGTAAGAGATGTGATGGACTATCCACACGAGGTGCTACTCGACAAAATCTCTGTTTAATCTACCCCACACAAAGCCTCTCTATACAAATTACCACTTCTTATTTTTTGGGAATTATCAACACCTATTATTTAGGTGTATTTTCAACTCAGTAAATAAGGTGATATAATAGTATGGTAAATAATGTCGTTGGAATCTGCGAAGATTTCGACTTAGCTTATAAATTAAATATATTTTATAAGTTAAACCGTCAGAATTTGGCGAAATTCAGACGAATTATTCAATTTATTAGATTAATTATAAATAATTATGATAGCAACATGGGGTGATGTATTGTCAGTTTCTTTAAAGAATATCTGGTTAGGTATTGCAGGTTTTATTCCTACTTTATTAGCAGCAATTGTTATTGCAGCTGTAGGTTGGATAATCGGTGCAATATTTTTCAAATTGGTATCAAATTTGGTCAAATTAGCCAAAATTGATGTAGCTTTGAAAGCAGCTGGTTTTGACAAAATAGTTGAGAAAGCTGGTATGAAATTAGATTCAGGATATTTTCTAGGTAAATTGGTAGAATGGTTTTTCATTATCGTATTTATAGTCGCAGCTCTAGATGTTTTAGGTTTGAAACAAGTAACAACATTCTTAAGTGATGTAGTGCTTGGATACTTACCACAAGTCATTGTCGCCGTACTTATAGTACTCGTAGCCGCAATAGTTGCAGAAGCTATGCAAAAGGTTGTAGTTGGTGCAGCAAAAGCAGCAAATATGAAGTCAGCAAACTTTGCAGGAAATCTTACAAAGTGGGCAATTTGGATCTTTGCTATCCTTGCAGCAATAATGCAACTTGGTATCGCAGTTTCATTCATAAATACTCTATTTACTGGCGTAGTTATCGCAGTTTCTTTAGCAATAGGACTTGCATTTGGCCTTGGTGGACAAGATGCAGCAGCTAAATATATAGATAAAGTAAAGAGTGATATTTCAGATAGATAAGAATAATCAAAAAACCGCCTAAGGGCGGTTTTTTGATGCAAAATATAATGGCCAGTTTGCGAAGCAAACTGGCCATTATATTTTCCGACATATATTTTCTTTTTCGTGAATACTGAATTATCAACTTTTTACTTGCAGACATATACATCAGGAGTATAATTATTATAGGATTATTAGGACAGGATTATCCGATTAAATTTTTTTAAGGGATTCTAACTTTCGGTGCACCTTGGTGTATCGTCGAGGAAACCCACTTAGCGTTATACAGGGTAATCCTTATCCAGTAATCCTTAACAAAAAACTCACTTTAGTGAGTTTTTTGTTTATTTGTATAAATTGTCAAATATATTTAATAAACACGATAAGCTTTTTAAAAATGATTAATAAATGGCAATATAAATATGATATAATATTAGTAATGACATTAAGAAAAAAACTTTTGTTAATATCTGTTATAACGATTCTGTTTATCGCAGTTTTTCATTTTTTTGCTTTAAAATATAGTTGGTATTGGGTTTATAAATGGATTGATATTCCAGTTCACGTTGTTGCGGGTTTTTGGGTATCTTTGACAGCCTTACTTGTGTCGCTAAAGATTGGACATATTGATAATATTTCGGGTTATAAAAAGAAAGCATTATTTGTTATGCTTTTACCAGTTTTAGTTGTAGCAATCTTTTGGGAAGTTTTTGAATTAATTTTTAAAGTTACATCTTTAAATAGTATCGGTTATTGGCAAGCTTCAATCGCAGACATTTCTAATAGTTTTTTTGGTGGAATAATTGCTTTTTTATATTTTATTAAGAATAAAAAATCAAAACACACATTAATATGTAAGGTTAGTAATAATATATCAAAATCAATCGCAAATTAATTAATTTATGAAATTAAATAACAATAAATTCTCAGATAATACAAAGTTAACATTTTATGGTGGAACAGGTTCTGTTACCGGCGCGAATTTTTTATTAGAATCTCAAAGCCAAGATAAAATAAAAATACTTATTGATTGCGGAATTATGCAGGGAACTATTACCGCCGATACTTTTAACAGAGAACCTTTTCCATACAATCCAGCAGAAATAGATTTTTTGATAGTGACTCATGCGCACATGGACCACATTGGAAGAATACCAAAATTGGTTAAAGATGGTTTTAAGGGAAGGATTATAAGTACACCTCCCACAAAAGATATCGCTACTTTATTATATGATGATGCATTGAGAATTATTGATTCAGATTCTAGAAGATCGGGCATTTTGCCTATTTATGAAAAAAAAGATGTAGAAAATGCATTGGCTTTATGGGAAACTCTTGAATATCATAAGCCTTTTGGTCTTGGTGGTGGAATATCTACATATCTTAGAGATTCAGGACACATATTGGGTTCTGCAATGGTAGAGATAAATGGCCTACCTGCGCAGGCAGGTGGTAAAATTAAGGCTGTATTTACTGGGGATTTGGGTAATTCACCATCTTTACTACTGAATGATACAGAAGAGATAACTGATGCAAACTATATAATTATGGAGAGTGTATATGGAGATAGAAACCATGAACCTAAACAAGAAAGAAATCAAAAACTCAGAGAGATTATCCAAGATACAATATCAAATAAAAAAGTATTAATTATTCCAGCATTTTCTCTTGAAAGGACACAGATGATTCTTTATGAGATGAATGAATTTTTTGAAAATCATGAACTAAGTCAGATTCCAGTTTTTCTCGATTCTCCTCTCGCCATAAAAATTACAAAAGTATATGAAAAATATCCAAATTATTTAAATCAGAATATTCAAAAACAAATTAAAGAAGGCGACGATGTTTTTAGTTTTCCTAGATTAAAATCTACAGCACTTTCTAGAGATTCTGAAAAAATTGATGTTACTAAAAATCCGAAAATTATTATTGCCGGAAGTGGAATGTCAAACGGTGGGCGAATAGTTCAACACGAAAAAGATCATGTTGGTGACAGGGATGCAATTATTCTTATGGTTGGATATCAAGCTATCAATACTCTTGGAAGGAGACTTGAAGATGGCGAAAAAGAAGTTAGGATTTATGGAGAAAATATTCAAGTTAAAGCAACTATAAAGAAAATCGAAGGTTATTCTTCTCACAAAGATTCAGACAATCTCGTAGCTTTTGTGGAAAAAGCTAGCGAAGAAAAAACACTTAAGAAAGTATTTGCTGTAATGGGCGAGCCAAAATCATCTCTTTTTTTGGTGCAAAGGCTTCAGGGCGAAATAAATGTGAATGCTGAATATCCGGAGTATGGAGAGTCGGTAGATCTAATATAAGAAATATATTAATAGAATCCAATATGAATGATCAAGTAAAAATAAAAAATATAAATAACGAAATTGTTAAAGCCGGTTGTGTGGTATTGAATGACAATAAGCAAGTATTATTAGTAAGTGATATTGATGGAAAAATATGGACTTTTCCTAAAGGACATGCAGAAAATAACGAAACTCTTGAACAAGTTGCTTTGCGAGAAACAAAAGAAGAAACCGGATATAAAGTTGAAATTCTTAAAAGATTATCTGATGTAACTTATGTCTACGAAAATACCGGTGAGCTTATACGAGTTGCAATGTTTAAAGCTAAACCCATTATTGCCGGAGTAACAACAGAAAAAAATATACAATCAAAATGGTTTTCAGTTACAGAAGCAAGAACAATTCTTTTTTATAATAATCTTCTATTTTTATTAGATGAAATATAAATTAAAAAGAGTTTCGCGTCGCGAAACTCTTTTTGTATATATTTAACTATTTAGCCTGTGCCATTATCCTCTTGAAAGTATCTGGATTTGTCTGAGCAATAGATGAAAGCATTTTTCTGTCTATCTTTATATTCTTTTTTGTAAGAGCTCCGATAAATTTGCTGTATGTTGAACCGTTTTCTCTAAGTATTGCGTTGATTCTTACATTCCATAATCTTCTGAAATCTCCTTTTTTGTCTCTTCTGTGTGCAAAAGCGTTTGCTCCAGCGTGCATGATAGCTTCAATAGCTGCAGCTTCTTTGTTTCTTCTGTTCAAACGAAAACCCTTTGTCATTTTAAGGACATTTCTTCTTGATTTTGTTTTTAGTACGCCTCTCTTAACTCTTGTCATTGTATTTTAGTATTAATTCTTTTAAAATTGAACTTTATTTAAATCTTCCTGGTAGAAATCTTGCTTTTGCTTTATTACTAAAGACGACTTTAAGCATTCTTTTTTTACTTTGACCCTTGCTTCCACTATCTTTTGCATTGAAGTGGTTTTGTCCGGCTTTTCTGCCTAAGATTTTACCATTTTTCGTTACTTTAAGTCTTTTTGAAAATGATTTGTTTGTTTTTGTTGACATATATTTATATTAAATTATTTTATACCTTTTTTGCCCTTTCTATTGTGACAGTTATACCTTTTGGTCCTCTTTGTGGTGCTTCTGCTATCTTGTATTCTTCTGTAATAAGTTTCAAAAGTCTTTCCATTCTTTCATTAAGAAAATCTTTATTTAAAAACTTTGCCCTACCCGAAAGAAACAAAAGAAGCTTAACTCTATGACCTTCTTTAAGCCATTCTGAAGCTTTGCCGGCCTTCATTATGAGATCATGCTCATCTGTAGCTATTTTGACCTGAACACTCTTAATTTCTATATTTTGAATTTTAGATTTGGAGTCCTTTTGCTTTTTCTTTTCAGTGTATTGAAATTTACCATAATCCATTATTTTTGCAATAGGAGGTGCGGCATTTGGTGATATTTCTATCAAATCCAAATCCATCTCTTGAGCTTTTTTCAAAGCGTCGCTAGCGGACATTATTCCCAAATTTTGGCCATCTTCTGTGATGACGCGAATCTCAGGAGCTTTTATTTGATGATTTATTCTTACTCTTATATTCAAAGTATTAATGATTATGAGCTCTATTTATAGCACATTTTCCTTTTTTTGACAACAAATTAAGTCAGCAATAATGAAGCATATTGAGCCTAAAATAATTCCAGCAAAAACATCTGAAGTCCAGTGAACAGATAAATATATTCGACTTAAAGCGACTAGAGGGAAAACAATCGAAGTTACTATGATAAAAGCATATTTTGAAAAACTCTTTTTAAATAGTGGAGCTAAATATATTATTGATGACAAAAGAAAAACCATAGCAATGGTTGCATGGTAACTTGGAAAACTAAAACCTTGTTCTTGTAAAAATAAACTGTCAGGACGGATTTTTTGTATTGGTAGTTTTATAATTGTTAGTAATATACTGAGAGATGTAGCAATAGAAAAAGAATAAAAATACTTTTTGTTTTTTAAAAACAAAAATAATCCAAAAATTACAAAAATAGCCAGTGTTTCATATAAATTTCCTATTTTTGTAATAGACAGCATTGTATCTGTTAGGGCAGGGGATCTAAAATTATTTACCAAATTCCTCACAGCATTATCAAAACTAATGAAAAAAACATTTTTGTTTAACACAAAGATGGTAATCGTCAGAAACGCCAATATTAAGGCAATAAGAATAATAAATTTAGTTTTTGTTTTCATATAATATATTTTAGCATAAATAAAAATATTGCATGTATAGATATAAATGCATTTGTTATGTGGAGATGGGCGGAATCGAACCGCCGTGCAAATGATTGTTCCAAATAAATTTACAAAGTATAGTTGATTTTATTTTGTCTTGCGACAAATTTAAGATTATAAACTTTAAAAAAACAAAATATTTATAATCCGATTCTCTTATTTCATTTTGTGGTGAGAAAACACAAAATATATTCTGAAAATATTGCACTTCAGCACTACCGCTCAGATTCAGTAGGTGAAATGTCGTTCAAGTTAAACTCGAGCGAAAGCAAAACTATTTACCCCAAAAAATGGAGAAACAGTTGCTTTTTGTGAAATGGTTTTAGCATTTACAATTTCCTTGATAGATTTAAGAGTTCACAAGGTTGCTCTACTTTGCATATTAGAAACGGGACCAATTGTCTAGGCCGATCATCCCCATATGTTTACTATTCATTTTTCAATGTTCTTCTTATCTCTCTATCAGATTCGCGTTTCTTTATGGATTCGCGTTTGTCTGATTTTTTCTTTCCTTTTGCAAGACCAAGTTCTACCTTAATCTTATGTTCCATATTATACACTGAAAGTGCTACTATTGTCAAACCATTTTGCTTCTCACTACCAGCCAAGTCACGGATTTCTTTTTTTGTAAGTAAAAGCTTTCTGTTTCTTCTTTCATCATAATCTTTCGGTGCATTTTTGGGTTGCAAAAGTGTGATACCAGAGTTGATAAGAAATGCCTCATTTCCACGAATTACCGCGTACGCGCCGTCCAAAGTCATTCGTCCAGCACGTACTGCTTTGACTTCATAACCGAGCAATTGAATTCCAGCCGTGATTTTTTCAAGGATTTCATAATTGAAATATGCTTTTTTATTTTCGGCGAATTTGGCTGACATAACACCATATTAGCAGATATTCATAAAATCTGAAATCCGTGTTATATTACACTCACTATGGATATAATAAAAAATAAAAAACCTTTAAATAAGAAAGCTCCAAACAATAGTAACAGAAATCTAAATTTCGGAAGGAATCCTTTAGGTTTAATATCAAATATAGCCAATGCTATTCTAATAATCCTTTTTGTGTCTGTTTTGTATTCTATGGTTTTCCCTGGCACTGCCAAAAAAGAACAAATTTCTATTTCCCAATTATCAAATGATATTTCTGCTGGTTTGGTACAAAAAGTTGAAGTAAAAGGCGACAACCTTACTATTACTTACAGCACTTCTTCAGTAGCCACAAGCACTGTTATAAAAGAATCAAAAAAAGAAGAAGGTGTTGCTCTCACACAATCGCTTTTCAATTATAAAGTTCCAGAAAAAGCACTCGCAAATGTAAATATTGATATTGTTTCAAATACAGGTTTCGGTTATTGGTTTATGAGCCTTGCTCCATTTATTATTCCATTTATTTTAATTGGTATTTTCGCATGGTTTCTTTTGAGGCAGATGAAAGGTGCCGGAGTTCAAGCGATGTCTTTTGGACAATCAAAAGCAAGAATAATTTTGCCTACAGATAAAAAACAAAGAGTTACTTTTGCAGATGTTGCAGGTTCCAAAGAAGCAAAAGAAGAACTTTCGGAAGTTGTAGATTTTTTGAAGAATCCCAAAAAGTTTCTTGATATTGGTGCGAAGATTCCAAAAGGAATTCTTCTTATGGGAGCTCCGGGAACAGGAAAAACTTTGCTTGCAAGAGCCGTCGCTGGAGAAGCTGGTGTAGCATTCTTTTCAATTTCAGGTTCAGAATTTGTGGAAATGTTTGTCGGAGTTGGTGCAAGTCGTGTCCGAGATCTTTTCAAAATGGCAAAAAATACAGCACCAGCAATTATTTTTATAGATGAAATAGATGCGGTAGGAAGAGTACGAGGCGGTGGAATGGGTGGAGGAAATGATGAAAGAGAACAAACATTAAACCAAATTCTTGTTGAAATGGATGGTTTTGAACAAAATGAAAAAGTAATTGTTATGGCTGCAACAAACAGGCCAGATGTTCTTGACCCAGCACTTTTAAGACCTGGGAGATTTGATAGAAGGGTAGTAATAGATTTGCCTGATAGAAATGACAGAGAAGCGATTTTAAAAGTTCACTCAAAAGAAAAACCATTTGGAGAAGATGTAAATTTGAGAACTATTGCAGAGAGAACGCCAGGATTTTCTGGAGCAGATTTATATTCTCTTATGAATGAAGGAGCAATACTTGCAGCTAGAGAAGGAAGACAAAAAGTGACTCAATTTGATCTTATTCGTTCAATCGAAAAAGTCCTTATGGGACCTGAGAGAAAAAGTCATATACTTTCAACAAAAGAAAAAGAAATAACTGCGTACCATGAAGCCGGTCATGCACTTGTTTCATCAGTACTTCCATTTGCTGATCCAGTTCACAAGATTTCAATAATTTCCCGTGGACGTGCTGCCGGATATACTCTGCACTTACCGTTTGAAGATCGAAGATTACAATCTAAAAAAGAATTTTTAGATGATATTGCAGTATCACTTGGAGGATATGTTACAGAAAAAATGATATTTCACGACCTTACAACTGGCCCATCAAATGATCTTCAGGTTTCAACTGCGCTTGCACGTGATATGGTAACAAAATACGGAATGTCGGAAAAAATGGGCCCAGTGGCTTTAGAAGGCGAAGGCGGAAGAGCGATGTTTGGGCGTGGAGTAAATGATAAAGAATATTCTGATAAAATAAATGCAGAAATAGATGCTGAAGTTTTTGAAATTATGAATAGTAATATGAAAAGGGCAGAAAAAATAATTATTGAACACAGAGGCGCACTTGATGCGATCGCAAAAAGGCTTATTGAAACCGAAACAATTGAAAGAGAAGAATTTGAAAAAATTATTACTGCAAATGGAATAATGCCGAAACAGAAGGAGGATATAGAACATCAGAAATAAACACAAAATAAAACAGCGGCGCCTTCGGCGCCACTGTTTTGTTTTGTGCGCGTGCCAGGACTGCTTCGCATCTCTCTCCTTACAGGAGCTGTACACCTTTCGTATTTTTTCAAATGAGTACATTCTCAAAAATATACTCAAGGTTTTTCGAGTCCTGGACACAAGCCAAATTGTTGGTTTGTTCACGCACACAAAAAAAACCGTTTAAGGGCAGTTATTTATTTTGTGCGCGTGCCAGGACTCGAACCTGGGACCAGTCGTGTATAAGACGACCGCTCTACCAACTGAGCTACACGCGCATGTGTTTAACCATCAAAATTTGCTCCGCGCCGTTATCTGCCAAAACAGCATACAAGCTCATGTATGAGAGATATTATCGTAAAAAACTGCTTTTAGCAATCGTGTCGTTGCGAGCGGAGCAAAGCAATCCAGGTTAAATTATAATTAAATACTGGTTTGCTTCGAGTACTCGCAATGACGTTATTCAAAATGTATTTCGTCTATTTTTCTATGAGAAAGTTTTTCGTTTATGAGCGGATATTTTCCCAGAGTTTCATCTTGAGATAATAAATATTCTACTTCTGCTCTTGCAGCTTCTACCATTTTTAAATTTCTTATAGCTTCCATACCGATATCAGAAATACCCCATTGTTTGTTTCCGGAAAGTTCTCCTGGTCCGCGAAGTTTCAAATCAAATTCGGCTAGTTCAAAACCGTTTGAGGAATTTTTAAATGCTTTTAATCTTTGCAAAGTTTTATCTGTTTTTGTTTCTGCAAATACATAACAATATGCCTGATGATTGCTCCTGATAACTCTTCCGCGCAATTGGTGAAGTTGAGCAAGACCAAATCTTTCTGCACCTTCAATAATTATCACTGTTGCATTTGGAACATTTACTCCGACTTCCACAACAGATGTTGCAACTAAGATTTTTATTTTTCCTGCTTTAAAATCACCCATTACTTCTTCTTTTTCTGCCTGAAGCATTTTGCTGTGGAGTATCCCAATTTCATAATTTTGAAAGATGTCTTTTTTAAGTCTTTCAGCTTCTTCTTTTACTGACTTTGCAATAATTGCAGATTCTTTTTCTGGATCAGGTATATCTATTCTTGGACAAATTACATAAACTTGTCTTCCTTCAACAAGTTTTTCTTTTATTTTTGTATAAGTACTTTCACGATCACTTGGCAAAACTATTTCAGTGATTATCGTTTTTCTTCCCAAAGGCATCTGGTCTAAAAGTGTTAAATCCAAGTCGCCGTAAACAGTAAGCGCTAATGTACGGGGGATTGGAGTTGCTGTCATACTCAAAAGATGAGGATTCATTCCTTCTTTTCGAGTTATTTTTTGTCTTTGTGCTGTTCCGAACCTATGTTGCTCATCAACAATAGAATAAGCTAAATGTTTGAATTTTACTGACTTTGAGATGAGGGCGTGGGTTCCGATAAGAATAGGAATTTCGCCATTTGCCACCCATTTTAAAAGTTGGGGTTTAGAAATTTTTGTCCATTTTTTGGGATTTAGTTTTGAAGGGAATTTTCGGCATTCTTTTCCTGTAATTAGTCCAATATTTATTTTTAAGTAAGTAAAATATTCTATAAATGATTCAAAATGTTGTTTAGCCAAAATTTCTGTTGGAGCCATATAAGCAACTTGAAGGTTACCAAAATTTTGTCCTTTCGGTTTTGAAGTTACGATTGCATATGCAGTTGTCGCAGCCACTGCGGTTTTACCTGAGCCCACATCTCCTTCAAGCAGACGAGACATTGCATGACCACTCCTAAAATCATTCATTATTTGTTCGATGGCTTTATTTTGTGCTTCAGTAGGCGCGAATGGAAATCTTTCAACAAACTGCGCAATATCTTTTGGAGTTTTTTCTATTACATATGAAGGATTTTTATTCCAAAGTATTTTTTCTCTCTTTTTTTGAAGCTGAATAAAAAAAACTTCTTCAAAAGCAAATCTTTTTCTTGCAGAAATAGCATCATCTTGTTTTTGCGGAGCATGAATCCACACTAGGGCTGTCTTTAAAGAGGGAAGATTGTAAGTTGTCAAAATATATTCAGGAATTGGATCTTGTATATTATCCAAAATTCCAGAACTGAAAATTCTTTGTATTGCGTGATAAAACCAATTTGAGGTTATACCTCGGCTTTCAGGATAAACAGGGTAAAGGGAATGAGCTTCGCCAACTCCTCCGAAAAGAGAATCACCGACACCGATTGGAAGTTTTACAATCGTTTCAATTTTAGGATTTGATAAATATAGTTCTCCACGCCTGTTTGAAACTTTTCCGTCTGCGCGAACAAACGTATTTTCATGAATCATTTTTGCAATATATGGCTGATGAAACCAGACAGCTTTTATAGTCCCAGATTCGTCTTCAATCCAGGCCTCTGACATTGGTATTTTGCTCTTGAATCCTTTACTAGTTTTAAGTCCGGTAATTTTTCCAAAAACAACAACCTTTTCCCCTTCGATGAGAGTACCGATATTCTTTTTTTCTGAAGTATCTCCATATTTAACAGGAAAATGATAAAGCAAATCTCCAACAGTTTTAATACCTAGTTTTTTTAAGGCTGTTTTATGTGTTTCTATAAGGCGAAAATTACCCTCTAT
>CAZPLP010000010.1:12543-15511 GCA_964587695.1 uncultured Candidatus Saccharibacteria bacterium
ACTTACAACAGCAGATTTAATTATAAGAATTGCGATAGCTATGGGTCTCGGAACAATAATAGGTCTTGAAAGAACTTTGGCAGGAAAGGGTGCCGGTATGAGGACATACGCGATGGTGACACTTGGTTCAAGTCTTTTTATTCTTATTTCAGAAATAATTCTTAGTACAGTTTCAAATCCATCACTTGCGAATCCTTTATTAATAGCTTCATCAATTATTACCGGTATTGGTTTTATAGGTGCGGGTTTAGTTATTTTTCAGAGTAATAAAATCATTGGATTAACAACAGCTGCAGGACTTTGGGTTTCTTCTGGAGTTGGAATAGCTTGCGGTTTTGGACTTTTTACTTTGGCGCTGATAGCTACGGTCGCTGCGTTACTCGTTTTTACTTTAATGTGGTTTATAGAAAATATACTTCAAAAATTTTCTTATAAAAGAGAGTCTGATAAAGAATAGAAAAATAATAATGGAGCCAGATAAAAATCAAATCATTGTTGAACAAAAAATAAAATCTGTAAAAAAGCAGATAAGTAATAAGAAATTATTTACAATATATATTTTTTTACTTTTGACTGTTTCTGTAATTTGGTTTATTGCTGGAATATCTAGTGCTACTTATAAGCCAGTTATATATCTTTATCCAGAAAAACAAATTGAAGTACAAGTAAAATTAGATTACCAAGGGAAAATTTCTGCAGATTATCCAGCTTATGATCTATCCAAAGGTGGTTGGGATGTAATGGCATATCCTGATGGGAAAATTATTGGTTCAGATGGAAAAGAATATAGTTATCTTTTCTGGGAAGGCAATACAGATAAACCTTACAACTTTGATTTATCAACTGGTTTTGTTGTAAAAGGTGTTGATTCTAAAGCATTTTTACAGGATATTTTACCTAAGTTGGGAATGACACCAAAAGAATATAATGAAATGATTGTTTATTGGTTTCCACAAATGCAGAAAAATAAATATAACTTAATACATTTTGCAGGAAATGATTATACGGACACTGCAGTATTGGATACTATCCCTAAACCAGATTCAGTGTTGAGAGTGTTTATGGTATTCAAAGGATTAAATAATAAGATTGATATTAAACCACAAGAAATAAAATCTTTTGAAAGAAAAGGTTTTACTGTAGTTGAATGGGGTGGAACAGAAATTAAATAAAATACTATGGATATGAATAAAAATAATAAAATGATTTTTGGTAGAATAATGAGAATATTACTTATTGTTGGTATATGTATATCACTTGTACCTATTTCTTTTATTACCTTCAGGGAAATTGGGGCTTTAATTGAATGGTCAGGTGGATGGTCAGATAAATATTGCCCAGGTTTTAATAGTTATTCAGGTTCCTATACTGGTCCAGTAATCCCAACTTTAAATTAATATATGGATAATTTTTTACATAAAACAATAAGAATTTTACTCCTTGTGGGAATATGGATGAATATTGCATTGATATTTTTTGGTGCAATTGTTTATCTTATGCCAAAAATTTTATGTTAACTAATTAAAAAAACCGCTTTAAGCGGTTTTTTTAATTAATTTATTGAATTTTTCACCTCGATCGAATTCATTTTTAAATTTTTCAAAGCTTTTGGCAGCAGGAGAAAAAAGAATCACAGTT
This sequence comes from uncultured Candidatus Saccharibacteria bacterium, assembly GCA_964587695.1. Classification (GTDB taxonomy): domain Bacteria; phylum Patescibacteriota; class Minisyncoccia; order Phycocordibacterales; family GWA1-40-21; genus Bog-1340. The sequence continues at coordinate 14,182 of CAZPLP010000010.1, forward strand.
TTATCTTTAATTTCACTAGCTATTTTGTAGGCTAGTTTTACACACTCTTCAAGTGTGTATTTTACAGATATTTTTGAAATATCCATGTATTTACCTAATTCATTTAACATTTTTTTTGTTGCGCTCCCTTCAAGTAAAATTATATTTTCTTGTAATAAGTATTTTGATACATTTTTTGCCCATTCATTATATTCAAGTCCAGCATCTGTACCACCAGAGATAAGAATACAATTTTTAGAACCAAAGCGTTCTACCGCCGCAATTCCTCCCTCAGGTGAAGTGGCAGAAGTATCATTAACAACTTTTATTTTCCCATTTTTTATAACAAGTTCCTGTCTATATTCAATTTGTGGAATTGTTTTAATTCTTTTTTGAATATTAGACCAACTCTCACCTGCTAAATATGCAGCTGAAGTTGCTGAAAGTATGTTTGCGAGATTGTGTTTACCCCAGAATTCTACAAAATTTTTTATATCTAAAACTTTTACCGGATTTGTTGATACTGTTTGTAAATAAACATTTTTATTTTGATAGTAAAGTCCATTTATATTTTCCGGAAGTACATTTGTGGAGAAAAACCACACTTCTGATTTTGGTTTTAAATTTAAAAAGAATTTTGTCCATTCATTGTCATAATTTAAAATAAGTTTATCATTTGCTGTTTGATATTTAAAAATATTTGCTTTTACAAGCGCATAGTTTTCTAAAGTACCATGGCGATTTAAGTGATCTACATATATATTTGTAATAATTGCAACTGATGGAGAATCTTCAAACCTTTCTAGCTGAAAAGAGGGGATTTCATTAACCACTATTTTGCAAGAAATATTTTTAGTTTTCGGTAATATTTTAAGTAATGGTTCTTTGACTGAATTACCAGCAATAAGGGCATTTTTACCAAACAAATGTGCAACCCAGTTTGTAGTAGTTGTTTTACCTCTTGTTCCCGTAATAGCGATTATCGGCTTTGTACATTCTCCATAAAAAATTTTAGATTCATTGTAAATTGGTTTGTGTAATTTTTCTGCAAGTTGCACTAACGGGTTTGTTTGGGGAACTGCTTGATTTATTATAATAATATCTGCATCTGAAACAATTTTTTCATCACATTTTTCAAAGTAATAATTTACATTGCCTTTTATTTGTTTTATTGAGTCTTTAAAATATTTTTTTGGTTTTGAATCTGTAATAGAAAGCTTAGCCCTTTTTTTCAAAAGCCAATTAGCAACAGAAACTCCACCGCCAAGAATTCCTAGGCCTATAAGTAAAACATTTTTATTTTTAAATTCGTTTTTCATTAATAGTTTTCAATCATTCTAAAATGCGGAGA
>CAZPLP010000011.1:0-2973 GCA_964587695.1 uncultured Candidatus Saccharibacteria bacterium
CATTTACTCTCTGATCATCAAGTTGTTTTGCTTTTTGTAAAGCAGGGGAGCCGATAAGCATGACTCCATATATTATACTTGCGAATATGACAGCCGATATAAATGCAAGAAAAATATTCATATAATCTTTGTATTCAAAGACAGATCTTTTAAGATTATAAAAATAAAATACGAATATAGTGGCTGCAGACGCAAGAACAAAAAACACTTTCAAGAAAAATCGAAGTGAGAGATCTTCTGCTCCCAAGAATTTATAAATAAGCACTGCTAAATCTACCGCTGCTGTTAGTCCGGCAATAAAAAGATTTAAAAATATCATCCATTTTCTAACCCAGATTTCTTTTTTCCCAGGATTCACTTTCAAATCTTTATATATGAGCCATGTCAGATAGAAGAAAGTAGGGAAGAAAATAATCAATGCAGCGATGCTGATTCTTATGGTATTTTCAAATCCTCCGGCATAATCGCCTGCAAGCGGAAAGACTTTGTCGATGATTGTAAAAATAAGTGTAAGAAAACTTACGACGCTTACATAAAGTCCAATTGTAATTCCTAAATAGAGAAAGAAATCCTTTGCTGTTGTTTTTGGTTGCATATTTTTAAGTTAAGTTGATAACAGCCTAATTATAACATGCGGAAGGCGGATTTTCGCTTCGCAAAAATCCGCTTTAATTTATGCCGAAATTATAGTATTATTGGCTTAATGATTCGAGAAATATTAGTAAACTCAATAAAAACTGCGCTTTGGTCTCTTAAGATTCCTCGACAAAACTCGGGACAGGTAGGTGATGCAGAAACATTAAAAATAAATTTAGAACACCCTGAGGAATTAGCTCATGGAGATTATTCTTGTAATATTGCTATGGTTCTTGCAAAACAAGTAGCTCAAAATCCGCGAGAACTTGCAGAAAATGTTGTTGCTGAAATAAATGAAAGAAAACCAAAGGAAATTTTTAAGGTGGAAGTGGCAGGTCCAGGTTTTATAAATTTTTATTTATCTGACGAATTTTTTGTTTCTCAAAGCAAAGAAATTTTAAATAAGAAAGAAAAGTTTGGAAAAGGGGAAATAGGAAAAGGAAAGAAAATGATTGTTGAATATTCTTCACCAAATATAGCAAAGCCTTTTACTATTGGTCACCTTCGCTCAACTGTTATCGGTGATGCCATTGCAAATATTCTAGATTTTTCAGGATATAAAGTAATTCGTGACAATCACTTAGGAGATTGGGGAACACAGTTTGGAAAGCTTATTGTTGCTATTAAAAAATGGTCTTCTGTTACTGAAATACAAAAATCTAAAACACCAATAAAAGATTTAGTAGCTTTGTATGTAAAATTTCATGATGAAGCAGAAAAAGACATAACACTCGAAGACGAAGCTCGTTCCTGGTTTACAAAACTTGAACATAATAATAAAGATGCAAAGATAATCTGGAATATTTGTGTAAAACTTTCAATGAAAGAGTTTGAAAAAATATATAAAAGACTTGGAGTAAAATTTGATACTGCATACGGTGAAAGTTTTTTTGAAGATAAAATGAAAGAGGTGATAGATGATGTAAAAAAACTAGGAATAGCAAAAGAAAGTGAAGGAGCTTATCTTGTTTTCTTTGACAAAGACAAATATCCACCAATGATGCTTTTGAAAAAAGATGGTTCTACTATATATGCACTTCGTGATCTTGCTGCAGATAAATTTAGAAAGAAAAAATATGGCAAAGATGTAACAATTATAAATGAAGTAGGTATGGAGCAATCTTTGCACTTCCAGCAAGTTTTTGAGACAGAAAAATTGCTCGGCTATTCAAATGGTAATGACAGAATACATGTTAAACACGGTTTTTATCGTTTCCCAGAAGGAAAGATGAGTACAAGAAAGGGAAATGGTATTTGGCTCGATGAAGTACTTGATGAAGCAATAGAAAAAGCGGCAGCTTTTGATAAAAATACTGCAGAGGTAGTTGGTGTTGGTGCAATAAAATTTAACGATTTAAAAAGAGAAAGCTCAGGAGATATTATTTTTAATTGGGATGAAATATTAAATTTGAAAGGGGATTCAGGACCATATTTACAATATTCATATGCGCGTGCAAAATCTATTTTAAGAAAAGCAAAAGAAGAAAAAATAAAATCAAATACAAAAAAGATCGGTGGAGAAATAACAACACTCGAAAAATTGCTATATAGATTTCCAGAAGTTGTAGAAAGAGCAGGGACTGAATATTCACCGCACTACGTTGCAACTTATCTTATTGAACTTGCTTCATCTTTCAATAACTTTTATGGACAAGGGAAGATTGTAGATAAAGCAGATGTGAATTCTCCTTACAAAGCTGCACTCACTGAAGCATTTTCTATTGTTTTGAAAAATGGATTAAACTTGCTTGGTATACAAGCACCAGAAAAAATGTAAAAAGAAGGGCGGATTCACGAAGCTTCCTTCTTACAGAAGCCGTTCACTCATTGGACCTTTTATTTCTCTGCGTTCATAAAAGTCCTCAATGAGTCTTGCGGAGGCAAAGACTTTTGCTTCCTCACCCTTTTCTTTTTCTATTTAATTGATAACATATAAGAATATGACAGAAAATAGTAAAGATAAGCCTATAATAAAGAGTAAAATTGCCCTAAATTCGCAAAGTGAATCGGGTGAACGCTCTATCAAGAAGAGCGTTATAGCCGAAAGAGAAGAAGAAATTTTACAATTTTGGCAGGAAAAAGAAATCTTTAAAAAGACATTAGAAAAGGATTCTCCAAATGGCGAATTTGTATTTTATGATGGACCACCATTTGCTACGGGGTTACCACATTACGGTCATGTTCTTACGGGAACAATGAAAGATTATATGGGGCGTTATCAAACAATGAAAGGGAAGCATGTTACTCGTCGCTGGGGTTGGGATACTCACGGTCTTCCTATTGAAAATATTGTTGAACAAGAAATAGGTTTAAAATCTAAAAAAGATATTGAAGATT
>CAZPLP010000011.1:3073-14813 GCA_964587695.1 uncultured Candidatus Saccharibacteria bacterium
GAAAATATTGTTGAACAAGAAATAGGTTTAAAATCTAAAAAAGATATTGAAGATTTTGGTCTAGAAAAATTTAATGATATAGCAAGATCAAAAGTTTTTACTTATGCGGATGAATGGAAAAAAATAATTCCTAGGATGGGACGATTTATTGATATGGAAAATGATTATAGAACATTGAACCCATCTTATATGGAATCTGTCTGGTGGGTATTTAAAGAACTTCACAAAAAAGGTTTAGTTTATGAAGGTTTTAAAGCTATGCATCTTTGCCCACATTGTGGAACAACCCTTTCAAATTTTGAAGTAGCACAAGGATACAAGGATATTACAGATATTTCTGTCACGGTAAAATTTGAACTTATAGATGAACCTAAAACATACTTTCTGGCTTGGACAACGACACCATGGACTCTTCCAGGAAATGTAGCCTTGGCAGTAAATCCAGAAACAGATTATGTAAAAATTAAAATCGGAGAAGAAAAACTTATTCTTGCGCAATCTAGGCTGTCTGCTATAAAAGAAAAGTATGATATTTTAGAAAAAATGGAAGGTAATGCCTTGGTAGGGATGTCATACAAACCAGTTTTTGATTATTATAATAATAATGATTTAAAAAATATAGAAAATGCTTTTAAAGTTTACGATGCACCTTTTGTAACTACAGAGGATGGTACAGGTATCGTACACATTGCCCCAGCTTTTGGAGAAGATGATATGAATCTTGGTAAAGAGAAAAAATTGCCATTTATTCAACATGTTGCAACAGATGGAACATTTAAAAAAGAAGTAAAAGATTTTGCAGGGCAAAAAGTAAAGCCAAAAGAAAATCCACAGCTTGCTGACATTGAAGTTATAAAGTTTTTAGCAGGAAAGAATACACTTTATGCAAAAGAAAAATTTACACACTCATATCCACACTGTTGGAGATGTTACACACCACTTTTAAATTATGCGACAAGCTCGTGGTTTGTAGAAGTTACAAAAATTAAGGATAGACTTGTAGAAGTTAATAAAAAAATAAAATGGGTTCCAACTGAGATTGGAGATGGAAGGTTTGGAAAGTGGCTTGAAGGGGCTCGCGACTGGGCTATATCAAGAAGTAGATTTTGGGGAGCACCACTTCCTGTTTGGAGATGTTCTTCATGTCCTGAAAAAGAATATATCGGATCAATTCTTGAAATTAAAGAAAAAACAAAAAGTAAAAACAAATTTTTGGTTGTAAGGCACGGTGAAGCTGATAGTAATGTTTTAGGAATCTTGAGTTCAAACCCAAAAACAAAGCATCATCTCACAAAAAATGGAAAAGAACATGCGCTTATAGCTGGTGAGAATCTTATAAAAGAGAAAATCGATATAATTTACTGTTCTCCATTTTTAAGAACAAAAGAAACAGCAGAAATAATTGCTGAAAAAATCGGTTGTGATAAAGATAAAATAATTTATGATAAACGGCTCCATGAAATATACGTCGGTGTACTTGATGGTAAAACAGATTCTGAATATCAAGCCTTTTTTGAATCTCGTGAAGCAAAATTTACAAAAACCCCAGAGGATGGTGAAAATTATACAACTGTAAAAAATAGGATGACGGAATTTTTGTATGAAATAGATTCAAAGAACGAAGGCAAAAATATTTTAATTGTTTCTCATAATACTCCAATCTGGCTTCTGTATGCTGGGGCAAGTGGTTTAACACCCAAACAGGCCATGACTATAAGAGAGCCAGGCAAACCTTTTATAGCAAATTCTGAAATAAAAGAATTGCCTTTTGCACCAATTCCACACAACAGGAATTATGAGCTTGATATGCACAGACCTTTTATAGATGAAATTAACTTAAGTTGTAAATGTGGCGGTGTAATGAAAAGAGTTCCTGAGGTTTTTGATTGTTGGTTTGAATCAGGTTCAATGCCTTATGGAGAATCTCATTATCCCTTTGAAAATATTGATAAATTTAATCCAGTGAAACATATAGGTTTTCCAGCCGATTTTATTGCGGAAGGAATAGACCAAACACGTGGTTGGTTTTATTCCATGCTCGTACTCTCCGTAGCTCTTTTTGATGAATCATCATACAAAAATGTTGTTGTTAATGGAACAATTCTTGCTGAAGATGGCCAAAAAATGTCTAAAAGCTTAAAAAATTATCCTGATCCAATGGATGTTGTATCCACTTACAGTGCAGATGCATTAAGATATTATCTCCTATCATCACCAGTTATTAAGGCGGAAGACATAAAATTTTCAGAAAAAAGTGTAGATGAAATCTTGAAGAAAATTATAATGAGATTGCAAAATGTTTATACATTTTTTGAAATGTATGGAGGTTTTGATTTAGATATTACAAAAAAAGAGCAATATAAAAATTCAGAAAATGTTCTAGATAAATGGATTCTTGTAAGGTTGAAAGAAATTGCAACTCAAATAACAAAAGCCACAGATAATTATGAACTTGATAGGGCTGTAAGGCCAATAAGCGATTTTGTTGATGATCTTTCAACATGGTTTTTGAGAAGGTCACGAGACAGATTCAAATCTGAAGATGTAGACGACAGAAATTCAGCAATGTTTACTACAAGAACTGTTATTTTAGAGTTTTCAAAACTATTAGCCCCATCAATGCCATTTATTGCTGAAGATTTGTATTTGAAAATAACAGGAGGTATGGAAAAAGAAAGTGTTCATTTAGAAAATTGGACAGAGGAATTTGTCGGAGAATTTTCACCTGAAGAAATAGATATTTTAGAAAAAATGAAAGAAACAAGACTTATTGTTTCTATTGGACTTGAAGCTCGTGCCAAAGCTGGATTTAAAGTTCGACAACCGCTACAAAGCATTAAAGTAAAAAGTCAAAAATTAAAAAGTGACAAAGAATATTTCAATTTGATAATGGATGAAATAAATGTAAAAGAGATTATTTTTGATGAATCAAATGTAAATGTAGTTGAACTAGACCTCACCCTGACCGAAGATTTGAAAGAAGAGGGAATTATGCGTGATATTATAAGGACTATTCAAGGTATGAGAAAAGATAAACAATTAAATCCTTCCGATCAAATTGAGCTTGTCGTTGATACAGATGAAAAAGGAAAGAAATTCTTCGAAAAATTTAATGATGAAATATCAAAAACAACTGGCTTGAAAGAGATAAGCTTTGAAGTTATGGAGGGAGGAGTACTTGTTGATACAGCAGAATTTAAAGGAAGACTGATGATTGAGGAATAGATTATTAGTTATTTTTGACATTGACTTATCTTCTAAAAAGAAGTAACATATGGTTATGAATAATTTCGAAGGAAATCATGAGGTTAACAGTCTTGAGGACATGGCCAAAGCTTGGGGTGGAGCAATGGGGCTTTCTGTACTGTTGGGGGTTGGGCTGTATGCAACTAAAGCGGCTTGGGAAAAAGCTAAAACGGTTTCAGAATCAGAAATGGGTAAAAAAATAAAAGGAAAAATTGGTGATGCAAGTGAGGAAGTAATTAATGCATGTATTGAAAAGGGTAAAAATAAATTAATGGAGGCTCTTGGTTTGAACGAAAAAAATGAAAATTTGAGAGAATCTGATATAAAAACTGGTGAAAATATTAGAGAGTCTAAAGATTACACTCCAGATTTGAATAATAAAAATGAAAAAACTCCAAATAATATTGAGAGAATACCATTAGAATCAATTGGTCCGGAAGATATAGACAAAATGGGTAGCGACGAACTTGAATTTTTTGTTGACAAAGTGAAAGACAAGGTGGGCAAAGAAGTATTTGACACGCAATTTATGAAAGAACTCCAAAAGACCGTTGGTGAAGAAAGGATTATTTTTAAGGCTTCACCAGAAGAACAGAAATTAGCACTTGTTTCCACGCTTAAAAAATTATTTGAAAATAAAACACAGGATGAAAACTTGGTGGAGAAAAAATGGGAATTAAGCGTAGATAAAATACGCTCTATGCCTGGTGACCAGATACTTGATTTGCACAGTGAACTTTCGATAAAACAAACCGGATCTAATGGTAAACCCGGAGATTATTATGAAGATTTCTTTATGAAGGAACAGAGAAATGCATATAACAGAAAATCATCTGATTATTATAAAGATGGAGCCAGAGTTGCTCTCGAGATATACCTAAAAAATCATCCGAGAGATTTTGAACAGCTTGGTTATAAAATAGTAGAAGAAAAACCAACCACAGAATCAGCAGAATCAAATGGATCCAATTTCAACGCTGTAAATTATCAAGAAAATATTTGGGATAATTTTGATGATGAAACCAAGGAAGGAGCCAAAAACATTTTTTTGGGAGAAAATAATCCTGGTACTCCTGATAATGATCTGGCATTAAAAATAGAATCTATTGATCCAAAGAATATAGACTCTATGGATTTTGAGGAACTTAAACCTATTTTTGAAGGTTTATTAAAAAATAAGGATAGAAAAATCCAAGAGAGTTTTGCTATGATATTTTTCAAGGCGGCCCAAGGATCTATTGAAAAATACGGAACTTTCCATGATATACCAGAAGAAGAGATGCTTCCAATGACAAAGAATATTCTTAAAGAATTTTTTGAAAAACAAAAAGACGGACAAAAAAAGGATGTTTATTCTAAATTAAATAAAAATTTCCTATCAAACTTAGAAGAACTCAGAAAAAATAATAGAAGTAGTAACTAATATGTCAGAGAATTTCGAAACAAAAAAAGAACAGTTAAAAGAATTGGCAAAGAAGTCATTGGTATTTTCTGAATCCGAAGACGCTTTGAATGATTTTATTATTGAGGTTGATAAAATTAGTGATAATGAGGAAGGACTAGAATATATTGAAAGTTTGACTGCTTCTTTTGTAAACGAAAAAGAAAGTGTTATAAAAAAATATAAAGATATTTTGGGAGAGTAAAAACCGCTAGCTTGCGGTTTTTACTTTGACTTTATAAGCTTCCAACTTTAGACTAGTGACATGCATCATATCTATACTACAAAAGCAATAATTATAAAAAGCGTTCCTGTTGGTGAAGCAAATAAATATTATTTTTTACTTACAAAGGACTTAGGTTTTATCAGAGCATCTGCTCAGGGTGTTCGCTTAGATAAATCAAAACTGAAGGGGCACCTTCAAGATTTTTGTTTCGTTGAAGTATCATTGGTAAAAGGAAAAGATATTTGGCGAATTACAAGCGTAGAAACAATAGAAAGTCAAAATTTTTTAAATAATATTAATAAAATTATTGCAATTAAAAATGTTTTCTCACTCTTATTAAGACTGCTCCATGGAGAGGAGAAAAATGAGCTTCTTTTTCATAGCGTAGAATCTTTTTACAATTTTTTATTAAATAATGAATTATCTCAAAATAATATTAAGAATTTAGAAACAATAACCATACTCAGAGTTTTGTATCATTTGGGGTATTTTAAACAGTCATTTGATTTAATAGATTTTGTAATTAATGATGATTTGTCTATTAATAAATTAAATTTATTTATAAATATGAAAGAGGTTGCCACCTTAGACATAAGTAATGCTTTGGCCGAGACTCATCTATAACACATCTATTTTTGTCATAAACACAATATGGTATAATAAATAAGATATATTTTAAATTACTATAATAAAAGAAATATTTTTCATATAATGGATAATCAAGAAGAAAAAAAAGATAATATTGAAAGAATAAAAGAATCATTGTATTCAAGAAATACAGATGGGATTTTTCTAAAAAGAAGGCATTCTTTACAAGAAAATACAAATTTTAATAAACCAACTGCATGGAATGTTGAAGAGGAGAAGCCAGAGAGTAATTTTAAATTGCCTTACAACAAGATTTTTTTAGGATCTTTTATTTTTTTTGTTTTAGCATTGATTTTTGTCTTTTCAAAATTCTTTTTTGGAGCGAACATCGTGTCAGGGGATAATATAGGCATATTAGTAAGCGGGCCTGTTTCTATTGCCGGTGGGGAAGAATTACCTTTGGATATTGAAGTAAAAAACAGCAACAATATTGATCTTAAAGTTGTAGATTTGCGTGTAGAATTTCCTGATGGAACAAAAAGTCCCACTGACCAGTCAGTAGATCTTAAAAGATATCAAGAAGTTCTTGGTGATATAGCTATTGGTAAAAGTGAAAAGCGATTAGTTAAATCTGTTATTTATGGAGAAGAAAATTCTCAAAAAATCATTACTATTACCGTTGAGTATAGAGTTGTGGGGTCAAATGCAATTTTTAGTAAGAAAAAGGATTTTAATGTTTTAATTTCTTCTTCTCCCGTAAATATAATCGTGTCTGGACCGAGTGAAGTGAATGCGAATCAACTGACTGATTTTTCAGTAGATATAAACTCAAATTCAGTTAATATTGTTAAAAATTTGATTTTAAAAGTAGATTATCCATTTGGTTTTAATCTATCTTCATCAAACCCTAAGGCTACAAACTCAGATGGTAGTGTTTTTGCAATTGGTGATTTAGCACCTGGAGCAAAAAGATCAATTAGGATTTCTGGTACAGTTGCAGGTCAGGATGGTGATCAAAGAGTATTTAAGTTTAATATAGGGACGCCAATTAAAGATGATAATACCGTTGTCGGTACAATTTTAGCATCATATATGTCGACTGTTTCATTAAGAAAATCATCTATGGGTATTACAGTATCAGTAAATGAAAACCCATCTAAAGAAGTTGCTATTGATGTTGGTAACAAAAATACGGCAACCATTTTATGGAAAAATAATTTAATTGAAAAATTGTATGATGTATCTGTTAAAATTAAAATGAGTGGGCAAACTTTAGATAAGACATCTGTAGCAGTTGAAAATGGTAATTATACCTCTTTTGATAGTTCTGTTCTTTTTGATAAAAATAATAACCCACTACTTTCCATGATAAATCCAGGAGACGAAGGTGATATGAGATTTGATTTTAATACACTGTATCCCTCTTCTGGATCTGCTGTTTCTTTTGGAAATTCAACAATAAAGTTTGATATTAGTGTTTTAGGTAGCAGAGCTGGATCTAGTGGAGCAACATCGCCAGAAATTCTGTATTCTGATATTAAGACATTAAAAATATCATCAAATTTAAAATTATTATCTAGAGGTTTAAGAACAACTGGTCCTTTTGAAAATAGCGGACCATGGCCACCACAGGTAGATAATAAAACAACTTATACTATTACATGGACGGCCACAGATTCATTTAATAATATCCTTGGTGCAAATGTTTCGGCTACTCTTCCTCCGAATGTAAATTGGGAGGGTTATACAAGTCCCGATGCAGAAAAGATTATTTATGATAAAGGTACTGGTGAAGTCGTATGGAATATCGGAGATATGAAGTCAGGGATAGGTCCAGGCGGAAATTCTGCTCCTAGAGACGTGTCTTTTCAAGTATCTATTACTCCGTCTATTACTCAGGTTGGTTCACAAGTTGTTTTGTTAAATGAAGCAATGATTAGTGGAATTGATGCATTTTCTGGTGCTAGGGTTGGAGAAATAAAAAACCCAGTAACAACAAACATCACTTCTGATCAAGAGTATTCTGATGGCGTAGGCCAAGTTATCAGATAGTTTTTTATTGTTGACTTTAATCATATTTAATATTAACCTGAAAAATAGTTTTGAAGTAAAATAAAAAAAATAATATCAATGATAAAACAAAGCGAAAATTCAAATATTGCTGGTAAAAAAATGGAGGACATAATTTCCCTATGTAAAAGAAGGGGTTTTATTTTTCAAGGATCAGAAATCTACGGTGGGCTAGGAGGTGTTTATGACTATGGACACTATGGGACGTTGTTAAAAAATAACATAAGAGATTCTTGGCAAAAAAGCATGATTCAGGATAGAGAAGACGTTTTACTTTTAGATAGCGCTATTTTTATGCATCCAACAACATGGGTGGCATCTGGACACGTCGGGAATTTTGATGATCCACTCATTGAATGTAGGAAATGTCATAACAGAATGCGAGCCGACCAGCTTCTAGAGAGCTTCGGGATTGTTGCTGATAAAATGCCTATTGATTTTATAAATAAAGAGTTAAATAAACTCAGAGAAGAGAAAAAATTGAAATGCTCCACTTGTGGTCTTTCTGATATAACAGATGCAAAAAAGTTTTCTTTAATGATAAAGTCAAATTTCGGTTCACCTACAGAAGCTTTGAGTGAAGAGAATGTTGTTTATCTAAGACCAGAAACTTGTGGTGGTATTTATTTACAATATAAAAATACACTTGATTCGCTACATCCAAAACTGCCTTTCGGTATTGCACAGATAGGTAAAGCTTTTAGAAATGAAATCGCTGCAAGACAATTTATATTTAGAACAAGAGAATTTGAGCAAATGGAGATGCAATATTTCATTCATAAAAAAGATACAAAAGAAAAATATGACATGTGGAAGAAAGTAAGAATGAATTGGTATCTCGAAAATGGAATTCCAAAAGAGAAACTAACTTGGTATAAGCATGAAAAATTAGCACACTATGCTTCAGAAGCTTACGATGTTAAATATAATTTTTCTTGTTTCGGCGGATTTGAGGAAGTAGAAGGAATTCATGCAAGAGGAGATTGGGACTTGTCTCAACACTCAAAATTTTCTGGTGTAGATTTAAGTTATTATGATGAAGAAACAAAAGAAAGATTTACCCCGCACATTGTGGAAACTTCTGCCGGACTTGGAAGACTTATGCTTATGTTTTTAGACTTTGCATACACAGAGGATAATCTTGGTGGTGAAAAAAGATTGTTTTTGAAGTTGCCTATAAGATTAGCACCAATAAAAATCGCAGTATTTCCACTTTTAAGAAATAAACCAGCTCTTGTTGAAAAAGCAAAAGAAATATATGAAAATCTTAAGAAAGATTTCATGTGTGAATTTGATGATAACGGGAATATTGGAAAGAGATACAGAAGACAAGATGAAATTGGTACACCTTATTGTGTTACTGTCGATTTTGAAACAATAGAAAAAGATAACATGGTTACAGTAAGAGATAGAGATTCTGGATCACAAGAAAGGGTTAAAATTGATGGTTTAAAAGAATATTTTGTAAAGAAATTTTAAAAACAAAAGGGCGGCCACGAAGTGGCCGCCTTTTTGTTTTTATTCGAACGATATTTATGATATATTTGATATATGATCCCGTTAGAGATAGGAAATTTATAATTTCTGTAGTTAAATCGAATCGGGACTTTTTAATAACCAAAATATATTAATAGATTAAAGTTAAATTAACGACACTTTGATCTCTAACGGGATGAATTACTCAAAAAAGAAATTAAAAAATGGAATGAGAATTATTACAGTCCCTATGAAAGACAATCCTACTGTTACCGTTTTGGTCCTTGTGGAGACAGGTTCAAAATATGAAAATAAACAAAATAACGGTATTTCTCATTTTCTTGAGCATATGTGTTTTAAAGGTACATCAAAAAGATCTTCAGCTTTTGATATAACAAAAGAGTTAGATGGTATTGGGGCTCAATACAATGCTTTTACTGGTCATGAATATACAGGATATTATGCAAAGTCAGATTACAAAAATCTGGATCTAATTCTTGATGTTGTTTCAGATATGTATTTAAATCCTATCTTTCCTGAAAAAGAAATTGAGAAAGAGAAAGGAGTAATAATTGAGGAAATAAATATGTATCAGGATTTGCCCAGGAGTATTGTTTCAGATGAGTATGCAAAACTTTTATACGGAGATCACCCAGCCGGTTGGAATATCGCAGGTACAAAAGAAAATGTTCAAAGAATGAAAAGAACAGATTTTATAGATTATAGAAGTAAACATTATGTTGCTTCTGCAACCGCAGTTATTGTTGCAGGAAAAATAAATGAAAAAGATGTTTTTAAGAAAGTTACATCTGCATTTAAAGATATTGGTAAGTGGAAAAAAGGAGAAAAAGAAAAAGTTTTAGAAAATCAAAAATCACCACAAGTAGTTGTGTACTATAAGGATACAGACCAAACTCACATCATACTGGGAGTTCGCTCGTTCAATACATATAATAAATATAATTCTATAATAATGGTAATGAATTCTGTTTTGTCTGGAGGTATGAGCTCACGGCTCTTTCAAAAATTAAGAGATGAAATGGGAATTTGTTATTATGTTGGTGCAGACAATGACAAATTTACTGATCACGGATTTTTCTCGATATTTGCTGGTGTAGATAGCAAGAGAGTAAAAGAGGCCATTTCAGTAATAATAGGAGAAATGAAAAAAATTAAAAGTATTCTAGTTAAGCCAGATGAATTAAATAAAGCTAAACAGCATCTGATTGGTAACTTAAATTTAGGGCTTGAGTCATCTGATTCTTTAACGATGTATTATGGAGGCCAGGAAGTGTTGAGGAAAGATCTAAAAAAACCCGAAGACATAATAAAAGAAATAAAAGCTGTTACTGCAGAGGAAATAAAGTTTGTTGCTGAAAGGATATTTAAAGATGCAGGCTTAAATTTGGCAATAGTAGGGAAGTTTAAAGAGGATAAGGAATTTAAAGACATTCTTCATTTCTAAACTTGGCCATTTTTTGTTGCAATAAGGCTAGCCTTATGGTAGGATTTCGCCTATGAGTAAAAAGGCAACAGTTGCAAAAAACAGCGAGGAAAAGATATATGAGATAGGATATCACGTTATTTCCTCTGTATCAGAAGAGAATATTCCATCTGAAGTAGAAAAAATCAAAGCATATTTAGCTAAAGAAAAGGCTATTATTATTTCAGAGGAAGCTCCGAAATTAAGACCTTTAGCATATTCTATTAAAAAAGCATCTGGGGGTTCATATAAAGTATATGACAAAGCCTATTTTGGCTTTATAAAATTTGAATTAGGAGAAGAAGCCGATATCAGAAACATCGATTTAGCAATGAAAAATAATGAATCAGTTCTTAGATACATAGTTATAAAAACAGTTAGAGAAAATACAATGTATTCTCCAAAGATCACAATTTTTTCAGATAAAGATGCAAAAATAAAAACATTTAAAGAAGATAAAGTTGTAAAAGGAGAAAAGACAGCAACTGTAGAAGAAATAGACAAATCAATAGACGCATTAGTCGCAGAAGAAGTAATATAATATTAAACCATGTACTTAAACAAAGCATTTTTATTTGGAAACTTAACAAAAGACCCAGAATTAAAGTCTTTACCATCTGGTATTAAAGTTGTTTCATTTGGGCTTGCTACTAACAGAACATGGAAAGATAAAAATGGAGTTAAACAAGAAAGTACAAGTTTTCACAATATTGTAGCTTTCGGAAAAACAGCAGAAATAATGGCGCAGTATTTGAAGAAAGGAAGTAGCGCTTTTGTTGAAGGAAGAATTGAAACCCGAAGCTGGGATGATAAGAATGATGGAACAAAAAAATACAGAACAGAAATAATAGTAGATAATTTCCAGTTTGGACCAAGTTCAGGAGGACCAAGAGCTGAGAGTGCTCCAAAATCACATAAAGAAGAAGCTCCAGCAAAAGGAAAGCAGATGGATACAATAGAATATCCAACAGAAGAAATTAATCCAGAAGATATACCATTCTAAAACCAAAATTTAAATATAAAAAATCAAAATTATGAAACAATGTTTTTTTTCACAAAATAATATAAAGTATGTAGACTACAAGGACATCGAGCTCTTGAAGAAATTTTTGAATCCTCACGCAAGAGTACAGGGTAAGAAAAAGACCTCAGTTCGTGCTAGAAGTCAAAGACAGCTTGCAGAAGCTATAAAAAGAGCAAGATTCATGGC
>CAZPLP010000012.1:0-14045 GCA_964587695.1 uncultured Candidatus Saccharibacteria bacterium
AAAAATTTTGTAAGGTGTGCGATACCCGCTTTATCTAAATTATTAGTTGGCTCATCAAGTAAAAGTAAATCGGGATCTTGAATTAGTGCAGAAGCTAAAAGTAATCTAGCTTGTTGTCCACCAGAAAAGGTCATTACTTTTCGATCTAGTGGGGCTTTCAAATTTACCACTTCCAACACTTCTATAATTTTTGGTTCAATATTATAAACTTTTTCTTTAAAGCATTTTTCAAAAAATTCTTTTACTGTGAGCTCAGCATAGGCTCTCGGAATAACTTGTTTTGCTGTAGCGATTGTAAGTTTATTTTGCAGTAATATCCGGCCTGATTCTGGCTTGTGGTGACTTGTTATAAGATTGAAAATAGTGCTCTTTCCTGAGCCGTTTTGACCCATTAGAGTCACTTTTGCACCCCTACGCAAGGTAAAATCAACCTCATGCAAGATGGGTTTATTGTGTCCAAATTCAAAAGACACTTCTTCAAATTTTAAAACTATTTCTCCGGCTGGAGTATTATTGTTATTTTTATCTGCCATTGCTCGTATAGATTACATTATTTTAAAGCAAAATGAAAGAAATAAAGGACGGCCACTTCGTGGCCGTCCTAAAAATATTTTTAAAATAATTTTCCTAGATAATGTTTCAGAGTATAAATCCAGTCTTCATCATCTGGACTATTTTCTATTTTTGATTTTAGTAACCATTCCAAATAATTCTTATCTTTTTTTGCTACATCCTCAACTTTTTCTCCAACATGTTTTCCAAAATTAAACTGATTATACAATGTGGGAACGGCAGAAATTTCTATCATTTTTTCAATCGCTTTTTCTTCATCTGGGATTTCTTCTTTTATCTTATCTAAAAGTCTTAAAAAAAGTGCATACATAACCTTTACATCATCCTCAGCATCGTGTGCGTGTGCATCAATCTCAAGATCTAAATAATATCTAAGAAACTGCAAATTATATTCAGGAATTTTATTTTCTTTGTCTAAATATCGTGCTACACGCAAAGTATCAATATTTTTAGGAACTTTTATTCCCTCAACCTCTAACATCGCGATATCAAACTTCGCATTATGAGCCACAAGGATTCCATCTTTCAAAAGTTTTTTTAATTCCTTCTGCATCTCACTGCCTTCAAAACACTTTTTATCTTCTAACATTTTGTTTGTGATATGAGTAATACTCATAGATTTCACTGACACGGGCAAAGGCGGTTTAAAATAACAGGTTTCAATTTTATCTGATGTTTTATAACAAACCTGACAAAGTCTATCTTTGCCCGCTTCAATTCCCGTTGTTTCTGTATCTAAAAATATTAGTTTTTCCATTTGTTTTATTATATCAAACTTAGTATTAATTTATAGGGCATTCACAAAGTTTATTCTTCAGTAAAATCTTTTGCTCTTTTAATGTATCGATAAAAACACTTTGTTTATCACTTCCCTTCGCAAGTTTTTTATTAAGTGGAGTGTGGTGCTTATAGCCTCTTTTTTCAAATTCTTTCACAAGCGCTTCGTGTCTATTATATAGAGCACGAGTTTTTCCAACCCATCGCAGTGTTTCCGGGTGACGAGAATATCCGCCCTTACCTCCGTGTTTCGTCAAAATATTCCAAAGTCCATGTAGCTCTCTGTGTTCAGCGAGCAAATGTTTTCTACACAGACATTTTGGATGTATATCCCAAACGCGCATATTATCTATTTAGCCAAGTGATAGTGAGCTGTAAAACAGTAGCAAAAGTTCCCCAAAGTGCGTAAGGGATATTTATATATGATATCCAAGAGACAAACGGGAAAATTGCAATCATTGCCCAGATAAGAGTTCCTAAAGTTAATAAGATGTCTATCGCAGCTAAATAATTGTTTTTTAAACCAAATTGAATAGAAGTAAATGCAAAATTAAAAATAAGATTAAGAATAAAAGGAAGAACAATTATAAAAGTAAGTTGATTTATATAAAATAAATATCCAACATACCCATAAGAAATAGCTATAAGAATGTAGAGCACAGTCCATACAGGTCCGAATAGCCACGATGGTGGTGCAAATTTCGGTTTCCTTAGTTGTGAGTACCAAGAGTATATTTTTGACATGATATTTATAATTAATCTAATAATGTATATAATTATATTTTATCATTAATATAGACTTAAACAACTAAATATATCAATAAAAATAGGTAAATATGTGAAAATAATTTAACTATTTACTTATTTTTAAACTATGGTAATGTATAAAAACGTTCTTTGTGAATTAAATTATAGGGGAGGTGTTTTTATGAAAGAAGAAAACATCAAGAAAAAAATGGAAAAGGAAAAAGAGGTGAAGAAAGAGAAAGAGAAAGAGTTAGAAAAAAATAAGGGTGGAATATATATAATTCCACAAATAAGTCCTAATACTGGCGGAGCCGTATTGGACTATAAGGATCTTTAAGCATTTATATAACAATCCAAAGGCACAGCCTTTGGATTTTTTTATAAAAAATAATAGTTTACAAAATTAAAATAAGATAGATAAATTGAAACTATTTAATAATCCTTTTTCTAGCTGCAATTCGCGCATTTTTGATCGCAAGTCTTTTGCTTGTTTTTGCAGATCGAGAAGTCTTATTCTTTGTATTTACTGCCATTCTTTTAGCCATAATATTTATATCTTATACTAAAACCCTTAAAATATCAAATGATTTTTATAATAATATGTCTACTTGATTTATTTAAATAAAGTGATAATTTATTGATGGAAGAAAAATCTGAGGAAGGAGGTAAAAACAAATGAAGAAAAAAGTAAGAAAGCACCGTATTGTTCCTGCGGAAAGAAGTTAGACAGGAGCTTTGACCCAAACATTGGTCAATATATATTTTTTTGTGTTAAGTGCGTAAAATTTGTTAAAATAAAATAAGCGTAATGGGTGCTGCATAACATGCTACACCCATTTCCTTTTTACTTTGAATTAAACACTGCAAGTGATATAATTTTATTATGATAATTACAATTTTAAGTAAACCTTTAGTTTTTTGGCTCGGGCTGATTACGCTTATTAGTTTCCTTTATCAAATATATTTAGGATATAAACTTTCTCATGGGAGATCTGACTATTTTAATTGTCACAGAATAAATGCTTTTATACTTTTAACTTTAGTAGCAATACATCTAACATTTGGTCTTTTGATGTATATTTAATAACTTAATTTTAATAAAATGAATAAAATAAATATTCTTTTAGTATTGATTCTGGGTTTGATAATTATTGGTGCATATTTATTCTTTAAACCTCAAACAAAACAACAGGACCAGATACAAACTCCTGTGGTTCAAGCGACTTCGACAAATATAGTTGCTCCTGGAAATAAAGCTCAAACTCAAACATTAAATATTTCATTAATTAATTTTGCTTTTAGTCCAAATACTTTAAACATAAATATAGGAGATACAGTCATATGGACAAATAATGATTCTGCTCCACATCAGATTAAAGGAGATAGTTTGACTAGCATCTCTGGGACTGCGATGAACAAAGGACAAACATACTCTTTTACATTTAATGATATAGGTACCTTTAATTATCACTGTGCTATTCATCCATCAATGAAAGGTATTATCACAGTTAAATAATGCAAAAAGAAAATCACGAGATATGGAATGAGACTGTAACCCGCATAAACTATCCGCGTGGGGTTTTGCCTATTGAGACTGAAATATTGATAGTCGGTGGTGGTATGGCAGGAATAACAAACGCGTACTTACTTTCAAAAGCAGGGAAAAAGGTTGTCTTACTTGAAAAAGAAAACCTTGGTGAACATGTTACAGACAGGACTACTGGTTTTTTAACATCTGTTATTGATACAGACCCAGAAAAACTTACAAAACAATTTGGCACAAGAAACGCTGAACTTATTTTGGAATCTCACAAAAATGCCATTACTGAAGTAGAGAAAATAATTAAAGAAGAAAAAATAGAATGCGAATTTGAACGTTGTACAAACTATATTTATGCTAATAATAAAAATGAGGAAAGAGTTTTACTTAACTTAGCTAAAGTATATAAAAAACTTGGAATTGAGGCGGAATATAAGAAAGAAAACAAACTGAAGTTTAATGATTTTGGATATATTGAAATGCCAAATCATGCCAAATTTAATGCAATTAAGTATCTGACTTCCCTTGCCAAACTCGCGACAAAAAATGGAGCAATAATTGCAGAGTACACTCAAGTTTTTGGGTTGGAAGATAAAAAAGATTTTGTAAATGTAGATGTTAAAGATGTTGGAATTATAAAAGCCAAAAAAGTTATAACGGCTACATATGTCGCGTTTAATCCACCTAAAAATTTGGATCATCTTGCCAACTTATATCGTGAGTATGTGATTGAATATGAAATTTCTAAAGATTCACTTACACTTGGAACCTATGAGGATACGCGTTTACCTTACAATTATTTTCGTATTGATAGACATGGAGATTTTGATCGTCTTGTTATAGGTGGTGCAGATCATTTAGATACATTAAATCTTGATAGAGAAATTAATCATAGTTTAATGTCAGAATATACTAAAAAACTATTTAATAAAATGAGTTTAAGAGAAATACGCCACTGGTCTGGCCAAATGCTCGAGACAAATGATGGATTGGCATTTATTGGAAATCCAAAAGGTAAAAATATTTTTTATATATTTGGATTTTCTGGAAATGGTATGACATATAGTTATATTGCTGCAAAAATTATATTAGACCAATTATTATCACACGAAAATTTTTACTCAAAAATATATAGCGTCGATAGAAAAATAGATTGGTGGAAAAATCTATTCTTATAATACTTTACAAATTTTTTAATATAACTATATTAAGAGTATGAGAAATAACATTGTATATGAAGGTGCAGATCAACTTACCTATGAAATACGGGAAATCGTGAACGTTGCACAAAAAATAGAAAAAACTGGAGTAGAAATATCTTGGGAAAATATTGGTGATCCTGTTGCCAAAGGAGAAATAGTTCCGCAGTGGATAAAAGATATTGTTGCTGATACAACAAAAAATGATAACGGTAGTTATGGTTATTCACCTACCCGTGGACTTTTAGCCACTCGTGAATATATCTCGAAAGAAAGAAATCTTGAGGGTGGAATACAAATCTCACCAGAAGATATTTTATTTTTTAATGGGCTTGGTGATGCAATTTCAAAAGTTTATACATACTTAAATTCTAAATCTAGAGTTATTGGACCAAACCCCGCTTACTCAACCCACTCTTCTGCTGAAGCTGGACATGCTCATGCCCCACATATTACTTACAAACTAGATCCAAATAATCACTGGTATCCTGATTTAAAAGATTTGAAAGAAAAAATTTTAGCCAACAAAAATATTGATGGGATTTTAATAATAAATCCAGACAATCCAACAGGTATGGTTTATCCTAAAGAAATTCTTAAAGAAATTGTTGCAATAGCAAAAGAATTTAAACTTTTTATTATTTCTGATGAAATATATTCTAACCTTTGTTATGGAACTGAACACAACAAACTTGCGAGCGTTATTGGGGATGTTCCCGGTCTTGCTATGAGAGGAATCTCCAAAGAATTTCCATGGCCCGGAGGACGTTGCGGGTGGATAGAATTTTACAATTGCGATAAAGACAAAGATTTTGCGCGTTATGCAAAAACACTTTTAGATGCAAAAATGCTTGAAGTTTGTTCTACAACACTACCACAAAAAGTTTTGCCAAAAGTTATGAGTGATAAAAGATACTATCCATATCTAAAAGAACGAAATGCAATATATAGGAGAAAAGCTGATATTGCATATGATATTTTCTCAAAAATCCCTGAACTCATAGTACACAAACCAAATGGAGCTTTTTATATGACTATTGTATTTCGCGATGGAGTTTTAAATAATAAGCAAAAACTTTTACCAGCAAACCCAGAATCTTGGAAAATAATTGAGGAAATTTCAGAAACAGATAAGCTTGATAAGCGTTTTGTATATCAACTTCTTGCATCAAAAGGTATTTGTGTAGTTCCACTTTCTTCTGGATTTAATTCAGATTTATACGGTTTTAGAATCACTTTACTTGAACTTGATGAAGAAAAATTCAAAAAGATTGTGGAAACAATAGCCGAAGAAATAATGGAATATATTATAAGTAAATAATTATGCCAAAACTAACTCTCGGAGGTAAAATTACAAACAGTCATTCTACTCTCACGGAAATTTCTGAAAGACTAGTTTATGAAGCAGTTAAATCCCCTCTTATATCAAAAATAAGTATCGCCAATATTACTCATGTAGGTGGTGGTAGGAAAAGTTTAAAATTCTTGCCTATTACTGGTGGAATTAAAGCTGTGGTTCGTGGAAGTGGTTCAGTTCAGGAACTTTATATATATACTGACAAACCAGAAAAAACTATGGATAAAATGAAAAAAATATTTTTAACTATTTAATTATGCCAAAAATGTTTTATTATGCTAAAATATATTTATGAAAAATATAGTTGTTATTGGTGGTGGTTCTGGAATATTTAATGTTTTAAAAGGTTTAAAAAATTACCCAGTATCTATTACTTCCATTGTTACAACTTTTGATAATGGTGGTAGCACTGGAATACTTCGGGATGAATTTGGCACACTTCCATCTGGAGATATTCGCCGTTCACTAGTTGCTTTGTCGCCAGATACTGGTGACTCGACAATTCGAGAATTGTTTAATTTTCGTTTTCCAAAAGAAAGCTCTTTAAACGGACATAGTTTTGGAAATCTTTTTCTTCAAGCCCTAACTTCAGTAACCGGTAATGAGGTCAGTGCAATTAAAAAAGCCACTGAAATTTTGAATATAAATAATAAAATTCTTCCAATTTCAATAGACAATGCTCAACTTTGTGCAAAATTAGAAAATGGAAATGTTATTAGCGGAGAAACGAATATTGATATTCCCAAACATGATGGTGCTATTAAAATAAAAGAAGTATATCTTGAACCAAATGCTATCATTTATACAGAGGCATATGATGCGATTGTAAATGCAGACCTCATAGTAATAGGCCCAGGAGATTTATATACTTCTATATTACCCAATACCTTAGTTGAAGGTTTTTCGGAAGCTATACAAAAAACAAAAGCAAAAATCGTATATATATTAAATGTTATGACTAAATGGGGTGAAACAAACGACTTTACAGCTTCGGATTTTGCTAAAACTTTACTTTCATATATTAAAAAAACTAAATTAGACTATATTATATGTAATAAATCCCCCATTAATAATAATTTGCTGGAGAAATATGCTTTAGAAAAAGCTGGCCAAATACAAATTGATAAAGCAATCTTGCAAAAATATGTTGATAATATTATTGAAGAAGATGTTTTACTTCAAACTGATATTTTACGTCATGACGCAATAAAAATTGCTCATATAATAATGAAACTTTAAAATGACAAACGAAAAAATAGTTAGAAAAAATAAATTATTATCTTATCCATATTTTTTATACTTAATAATCGGAATATTTTTTGTAATAATTTTTTTCTTTATTAGTTCATACAAAATTAATGGTGATGGCCAATTTGTTAGAAGAATTCCGCCGTTAGATAAGAATGATTATGACTTAAGGTTAAATTTATTGGCTCGTGTATCAACTTCGACTACAGCGACGTCATCTACACCTACAGCAAGTTCAACTAAAAAAAGTTTGTGGCCAGTAAAAACTGTCTATCCAAATGCAGGGGCGATTCTTCCTTTCAATCGTGTTGTTGCATATTATGGAAATCTTTTATCTACTGGTATGGGGGTTTTAGGTGAATTTCCTGAAGACCAGATGCTAGCAAAACTGAAAGCTGAAGTGGCTAAATGGAATCTTGCAGATCCAGAAACTCCAGCTATTCCTGCTTTACATTATATTGCTGTAACAGCGCAAGGTAGACCAGGAGATGAAGGAAAATATAGGCTTCGTATGCCTGATAGCGAAATAGACAAAGTGATAAAAATGGCAGAAAAAATTAATGCTTTGGTTTTTCTTGATTTACAAATTGGTCAAAGTACAATACAAGAAGAACTCCCCCTATTAGAAAAATATTTAAAACTTCCACAAGTACACTTGGCAATAGATCCGGAATTTTCTATGAAATTTGGCAGACTTCCGGGTGTTTATGTGGGAACTTATGATGCAGCGGAAATTAATTATGTAACAGATTATTTATCAAAAATTGTCAAAGAAAATAATCTTACCCCAAAAATTTTTATTATTCATCGTTATACACAAAATATGATTACAAATTACAAACTTATAAAAACAGATCCTGATGTACAAATAGTTATGAACATGGATGGCTGGGGACCTATGGCTGGTAAACTTGCAACTCAGCAACAATATATTTATAAAGAGCCAGTTCAGTTTACTGGATTTAAACTTTTTTATAAAAATGACTTATGGAAACCAAGTACTGGAATGATGACGCCAGATGATGTGCTCAAAGTTAATCCGATACCAGTTTATATTCAATATCAGTAATGATTTGGTATTTTTAATTTATTATGTTATATAAAAATCCCGTGACATAAGCAATCACGTAGTTTTTTAGGTCGCTTCCCCAGAGCAGATCTCATGCAGCCAGTCCTCTCTCCGAGAACTGGTTTTATTTTTTACATTGTAGTTTTATCACTGTCAATATAAAATCTATATATTTTTTAAAAAAAATTTTATATAATAGGCACATAACTTTTAGTTAAGTGCAGATTAAGTTATAAAACATCCGTAAAGGTGTTTTTTAATTTGATTGATTTTATTAGTTTTAATTTTTTGATAATGAAAATAAAAAATAAGAAATATGTTTACGCGTTTGAAGAAGGAAACAAGGATATGAAGGAAATCCTTGGAGGAAAAGGTGCAAATTTAGCTGAAATGAAAAGCTTGGGAATAAATGTACCTCCAGGTTTTACTATTACTACAGAAGCATGTGCTTTATATTATGAAGTGGAAAAGAAAATCAATTCTGAAGTTAAAAAACAAACCGATATTAAACTTGCCCAGCTTGAAAAGAAAATGAATAAAAAGCTTGGTGATGCAAATGATCCTCTGCTCGTTTCTGTTCGTTCGGGAGCTTTCGCTTCTATGCCTGGTATGATGGATACTATTTTAAATCTTGGTCTTAATGATAAGTCAGTCTTAGGTCTTGCAAAAACTACGAATAATCCTCGGTTCGCGTGGGATTCATATAGAAGACTTATACAAATGTTTGGAAATGTTGTTATGGAAATGGGTCATGGAGATTTTGAACACATTTTAGAAAATGTAAAAGACACAAAAGGAGCTAAGTATGATACAGATCTAAATACAGAAGACTTAAAAGAAATTGTTTCAAAATATAAAGCAAAAATTAAAGAAGTAAAAGGTGTAGAATTTCCTCAAAATCCAATTAAGCAAATGTATGCTGCTATAAATGCGGTGTTTAATTCATGGAATAATTACAGAGCGATTAGATATAGAGAATTAAATAGTATTAAAGGTCTTATTGGAACAGCTGTAAATATCCAATCAATGGTATTTGGAAATCTTGGTGAAGATTCAGGTACAGGAGTTTGTTTTACAAGAAATCCATCGACAGGTGAAGCTAAATTTTATGGTGAATATTTAATGAACGCACAGGGAGAAGATGTTGTTGCTGGAATTAGAACCCCATTGTCAGTAGATTCATTAGCAAAGCAAAATCCTAAAATATATAAAGAGCTTGTCGATACTTGTAACAAAGTAGAAAAACATTACAAAGATATGCAAGATATGGAATTTACCATTGAAAGAGGTGTACTTTATATTCTTCAAGCAAGAAATGGTAAAAGAACAGCAGCGGCATCTGTAAAAATTGCTGTTGATTTAGTTAAAGAAAAACTTATCACTCTCGAAACTGCAATTTTAAGAATTGATCCAAATCAATTAAACCAATTGCTACACAGACAGTTAGATCCTATAGCAGTTACAAAAGCAAAAGTTATTGCGCAAGGTCTTCCAGCATCACCAGGAGCATCTGTTGGAGAAGTTGTGTTCACAGCGAGTGAAGCATTCGCAAAAGCAAAATCAGGACTTGATGTAATTCTTGTAAGGACAGAAACTTCACCAGAAGATATTGACGGTATGCATTCTTCGAAAGGAATCTTGACAGCAAGAGGAGGAATGACAAGTCACGCTGCAGTAGTAGCTAGAGGAATGGGAACTCCGTGTGTTGCTGGATGTCCAGATATACAAATCGATGAAAAAGCAAAAACCCTTACAATTAAAGGACAAGGAATTGTTATCAGAGAAGGAGAATTTATTTCCCTTGATGGTTCAACAGGAAAAGTTTATGAAGGAAAATTAAATACACAAGATGCTTCCCTTCTTGGAAACTTTGGAACTTTGATGGCCTGGTCAGATAAATTTAGAAAAATTGGTGTTAGAACAAATGCTGATACCCCACATGATGCAGAGGTTGCTAAGAAATTTGGTGCAGAAGGAATCGGTCTTTGCAGAACAGAACATATGTTTTTTGAAGGTGCTCGTATTAAAGCAATAAGAGAAATGATTCTTGCTGGTGACCTTGAGACTAGAAAAAAAGCTTTATCAAAACTTTATCCATATCAAAAATCAGATTTTGCTGGTCTTTTCGCAGTTATGAATGGACTTTCTGTTACTATCAGACTTTTAGATGCTCCTCTTCACGAATTTTTACCACAAAAAGAAGCTGATATAGTTGAACTCGCAAAAGAAATGAATGTTAGTGTAGCTACTATCAAAACAAAAATTGAAGACTTGCATGAATTCAATCCAATGCTTGGACACAGAGGTTGCAGACTTGCTATCACCTATCCAGAAATTTACGACATGCAAGTTGAAGCTATTATTGATGCAGCTATTGAAACAAAGAAAAAAGGTAAAGTTAAGAGTGTAAAACCAGAAATAATGATTCCTATTGTTGCTACGACAAAAGAATTTACCATTTTAAAAGATAGAATTGTAAATATTGTTGAATCAAAAATGAAAGCGGCTAAAGTGAAAATTGATTACAAAATAGGAACCATGATTGAGGTTCCTCGTGCAGCTTTGATTGCAGACAAACTAGTTACAGCGGGCGCAGAATTTTTCTCATTTGGTACAAACGACTTAACACAAATGGGTGCTGGATTATCACGCGATGATGCAGGAAAATTCTTAAAGGAATACGTTACACAAGATATTTTTGCCTATGATCCTTTTGAAGTTTTAGACCAAGAAGGAATCGGTGAACTTATTAAAATTGCAGTTTCAAAAGGCAGAAGTATAAAAAAAGATTTAAAGATTGGTATTTGTGGAGAACATGGAGGAGAACCAAAAACAGTTGAATTTTGTCACAGAGAAGGGTTAAATTATGTTTCCTGTTCCCCTTTTAGAGTACCAATCGCAAGACTTGCAGGAGCTCAAGCTGTTGTAAGAGAACTTATCAAAAAGAAGGGAACCACAAGAAAATAAACCGAGATAAATTATTCTCAATGTATTTAAAATAAGCACGTCTTTCTATGCTCCTTTTAATTATATTTAAATAAGATATAATTATATATGTCGAAATATAATTATTATTTTAACACTAATTATTATGGGCTTAATAGGAGATTTAATAGGCACAAGTCAAATTAAACCAAGAGTTACACCCCAGGAATGGAAAAAGGTTAGAGGTAATCTTTCTTACAGTCATAATTTTTCTACGAGAGAATTAGACGAGGTAGAAGAAATATTTAGAGGTGATATGGATGAAAAAAATCAGAGAGACATAGGTATAGATACAGAAGAACTCGTTAAAGGTATTCAGTATATGAGACAACACTTAAATGTACATCATATTTCTTTAGATAAAATTAACGCACTTGAAGTCGAGATGATGAAATATATTGCAATATCATCTTAATTTAAATTATAAAAAAACCGTTGAAAAAAGGTTTTTTTAATTATTGAAAATACTTTTATAATAATATTTTTCCAACCACTTTTGCCATTTGATTCATCTCTTCAGTCTTTATTACTTCTACTTTGACTTTAGATTCTGAACTATTTATTACACTATCCATCCCGACGATACTTTCATTTATTTTTGAATCAATTAATATCCCTAAAGATTCAAGCCCGCTACAAATTCTTTTTCTCATTTTATAAGATCTTTCTCCTACAGTTCCAGAGAAAACTAAGGTATCAAGTCCTCCTAGCGCGACAAAACTAGCACCTATTTGTTTTTGTATTTTATAAGCATATAAATCTAGAGCTTTTGTTGCTTTTGCATCATTATTTTCTTCAGCTGTAAATAAATCGCGAACATCATTACTTAATCCTCCAGAAATACCAAGAAGACCACATTTTTTATTAAAATATTGTCTAAGTTTCAAACCGTTTAATTTTAAAACTTCTGATAAATAAATAACGGCTCCTGCATCAATGTCTCCAACTCTATTTGCCATTGCCATACCTTCAAGTGGAGTAAATCCCATTGATGTTTCTATACTTTTCCCATCCTTTATCGCCATAATACTTATTCCTCCGCCAATATGACAAATAATAAGTTTGTTAGGTAAATCGCCTTTCTTTTCCATTTTATCAACAATAGATCTAGCAGATATGCCGTGGTAGCCATATCTGTAAATTTCATACTTCATTGCGTCATTTGAATCAATGGCATAATTTTTTGCTTTTTCAGGCATTGCCGAGTGGAATTCTGAATCAGAAACACCAACTATTTTTATATTATTTCCAAAGAATGATTTTATTGCTGCAAGTTCTTTAAAAATCATTTCCAAATGTAATGGCGCCTTTTTTTGAGCAATTTTTAAATTGTTAATATATATCTTATCTATAATTCTATGAGTTTGAAAATATATTCCCGGTGCAACAACCCTTAAACCAACTCCGTTTATGTCTGTATTTTTACTAACTAAATTTTTAGATTTCAATATACTAAAAAGATATTCTAGAGATTTATTAAAATTACTCTCAAATATTTTTACCTTGTCAGATTTATCACCTATTCTTATGGTAGAAACAAAGCCTCCGCCTTCTGTTTCTAAGTGTACAAAAACTATTTCACCAGAATGATCATAAACGGAATACTTTTTTGAGGCGCTTCCTGTATTTACAATTAAATATTTATTCATGTTTTTATTTAATATACTAATTATTACTTATTCCATGCCCAGTTCAAAATTTCTTCAGGGTCATCTCCTACCTTCAATATATAATCTTTATGATCTGTAATCTTTTGTTGATATTTTTCGACAAGCTGTTTAGCTTTTTCTTTTTCAATCACGCCGTTTTTTGCAACTTTTTCCACCGCTTCAATAAGTAAACTATATCTGTCTGTTTTGTTTCTGATATGCAAATCAAGCGGAGTCGTGGTTGAACCACTTTCTATATAGCCGTGAACTGAAAGTCTGTCCAAATTATTTTGATAAAAAAACAGAATCTGCTGTAGAGTTTCCGGATATCCGTGAAAATTGAAAATCGCCGGCTTATCTTTTGTAAAATATCTTTCAAAATCTCCTTCGGGAAGCTTGTTTTTGTGGCTAATCGTGTTTGGAGAAATTTCCAAAATATTCACAAAGCGCACTTTTATTTCTGGCGCTTCTTCTTTTATCAATTGGACTGCAGCCAGAGCTTCTTTTGTGAGGTACTGCCCGCAACCGCAAAGAACAACGTCCGGGTTTTCATCACTTGCAAAATCCCAAATGGAAATTCCTTTTTCAACTTCATTTTTTGCTTGTTCCGGAGTAAGCCAGACAGGTTCAACGGTTTTTTCGGAAATTATTATGTTTATTTCATTTTTAGACTTCAAGCATTTTTCCGTGACCAAAATCGCTTCGTTTTCATCAGCCGGAAAATAAACGTTTATAAAATCATGATGTTTCAGAAGCATGTCACCCATAAATCCAGGATTCTGGTGAGAAAAACCATTATGCTCCTGTCTCCAACCAGTTGAAGAGATAATATAATTTAAAGACGGTATATCTCCACGCCATTCTGTCTCTCGTGCAATTTTTAAAAATTTACTATACTGAT
>CAZPLP010000013.1:0-12196 GCA_964587695.1 uncultured Candidatus Saccharibacteria bacterium
CTAATTTACCAGAAATTTTTATTAAATCTCCGTATTTTAACTCTGGATATAAATCTGTGCTGACTATACTTCTCCCTGAAACAGCAATACTAGAACTTCCTATATCCATATTTTTAAAATCAACAACCAATATTGCTTGTTTATCTTTTTTTGTAGGTTCATCTGACACAACTCCGGCCAAAACGACTTTTTTACCAAGATTATTTTCTAGATTTGAATCTAATGGTTTTGAATCCTTCAGTTCGTATCTAAATATTCCAAATGAAAACGCTAAAATAAAAGTAATAATTAAAAATATTATTTGTTTGCTTTCAAAATCTAATGTAAAAAATTTTCTATATATAAATAAAATAATTGATAAAAATACTAAAAATAAAGAAAAAGTAATACCAAATTTAAAAAAAGAGCACAAAAAAATTGCCGAAATAAAACCAGCAATTATAGTTATCAGAGTTAAGTTATTTTTCACAAGAATATTTTAACATAAAAAAATCCCGCCGATTAAAAACTCGGCGGGATTTGTATCATAAAATTATCTTTTAACTACAAATAAAACTTCACCTGTCTGTAGCCTACTACAGTTTTTATATGCAGTAATGTGGGGAAAATCTCCCCAATATTCTCCAGCAAATGATGACTTTTCTTCCGCATCACCTACAGGATACATCAAAACAATTATCTTTTTACCAGTCTTCTGACACTCTCCTAAATTTTCAAAAATCATTGAAAGTGCATCAATAGCTGTAAAATAATTAAGACCTAAATCTTTTGCGGACCTCATAGCCTCATAAATACTTACCGTTTCTAATTCTTCAGGGAAACCAAGCTCACCTGCATCTGTGACAGCAGGGCTTTTTAATACTGTAGACCGCCTATCAAATTCTATTTCTTCCAAAAACTTTTTTGCAGATGGTTCAATAACAATTCCCTCCCTCTTAACATACTTTTCAATACCTTTAAGATTCTTAAACTGTCGTAATTTCATAAATCCTCCGATTTGGCCTCAGCCAGAATTTTTTATAAACAATGATCTTTCAAAATTCATTAAAGCAATCTGGTACCGATTTGTCAATTTCAAAATAAAAAACCGCCAGGTAGATATCTGGCGGTTTTATTTTTTTATTGAAATCATTCCATAAACATGAACTTTGAATTAATTTCGAAAATAGTAATCGGCGTAATTTGCTGTGCCCTTACCAAATATTTCTCTAAATAGTAGATGGCAAACTCTCCTCCACTGTCTTGAATAGGGTCCATTAAGCATGCAGCCCCATAATTCATACTTGGTTTCTTCAACATTATTAATGCTGATAATCCAGCCGGAATTTTCTTTAAGTCATTTTTCTTTCCAGCTTCTTCAATCTCTTTGATTGAACTTGGCTTAGTAAGTCCAAGTTCGGAAAGGTTAGCAACAACGATCGTGTACCCGCCACCTTTTTTCATTGCTTGTTTGATTTTTACTTCTTCACCCACAAGCAATTCTTGAGCCCAAGGTCCAACACTTGAACCAATGTTTGTTAAACTTTCTGTAACATCACCAGGTACAACGTTTGCAAATATACTAAACTTTTTCATAAACCCTCCAATATTTGGCCTCAGCCAGAATTTTTTATAAACAATGATCTTTCAAAATTCATTAAAGCAATCTGGTACCGATTTGTCAATTTGAAAAGCCGACGGATTACTCCATCGGCTTTTTTATTTTAAGTTCTCTCAAGAAAGTACATATTGTCACTTTCATTAAAACAATATCCTCTTTTCAGCTCTCTAACCCCTATGTGGTAAGGACTAAGAGTTAAAAATAGTACATTGTCTTTTTCTACATCAATGTGATCCATAAAAATCATGGACTTTTTTACAACTATCCGTGGCGAATGAGCCATCTTGACCAATACCCAACGGACAAGCCATAATGGGACTTTGGTCAAACCCAACTTCCACGCAGCAGTTACTACCTCCTCAGGATAAATCTGATCTCCATTTAATCCTAAACTTTTTAAGTTCAAGACTTTAATCCTAAATTTTCCGCTTTGATCTGATTTTTCATTTACTACCAAATCAAAAGCTGTGTTGTCGATGGTAATACCCATCCACAACAGGTCAGAAAATAACGCTCCTGCTTTATTAAAGAATATTTTTTCTAAATCTACATCAATTTCCGTGAGCTGTCTTGTCATAAACCCTCCTTTTATTAGCCCTCAGGTCTTATATAGAATAAAAAATTGTTTTTTGTTTAAAGATCGTTTAAAAGATTAAAGCAATTTAAAAACTTCCTGTCAATTAAAATACCGCGCACGGAATGCGCGGCATTTATAACCGATTTTTTGTAAAAATTATTTAGATTTGCCTGTCCATTCTTTAATTATTTTCTTTTCATCTTCTAAGCTAAAGGATTTTTTAAATTTTACATTCCCTTTTACACCTTTTACTCTTTTTTCGCATTCCAACCATGTTTCATCTATATTAAATACTCCATTTACTAAACTCAGATATGAATATGCTTTTTCTTTATTCTTTGATTTACTTTTGATTTTAACACTACTACCTTTTGTGTCTAGCAAATTATATTTATAATGAGATGCTTTACCATTATATAAATCTATTTTTTCATTATCAGCATTTGAGGTAGCAATAACATCACATCTTTCATTCCCTTCAACTCCAATGTGACCACCAACATAATTCCATTTTATATCTTTTCCATTTGATACCTTTATAAGCTGTTCCCATAAATCTCTATTCGCAACTTCTTTTTTTTCAGAGTTTTTCCAGTCATTTTTCTGCCAACCATAAATCCATTTCTTCATACCATTGATTACATATGAGGAATCTGTATTTACAATTATTTCCAAATTAGAAACTGGACTTCCAAGTACAGACAGAGCATTTATAGGCCCCAAAAGTTCCATTCTATTATTTGTCGTGTGCTTTTCTCTACCTCCGATTTCTATAACTTTGTCTCCATTAGAAATAACAGCGCCCCATCCACCAGCACCTGGGTTTCCTCTTGAAGAACCGTCTGTAAAAATTATTACTCTTGTCCCGTGTGAATTTTCACTTGATTTTAAATTTGTCATAAGGTTTGATTTATATTAAAGATATTTATATTAAAAAATAAAGGTAACTGTGCCAAAATTCTTTACGGGGTTTTGCATAAAATGATTATATCACTATTTTTACTGCTCCTTGTCTTAAAATATCAATTTTATCACCATCTATTTTTACAAGAGTAGATGGTAAAGAAATAGCCTCTCCTTCATCAAAATAAAAATCTACATCTTCCCCGAAATATTTTTTTG
This sequence comes from uncultured Candidatus Saccharibacteria bacterium, assembly GCA_964587695.1. Taxonomy (GTDB): domain Bacteria; phylum Patescibacteriota; class Minisyncoccia; order Phycocordibacterales; family GWA1-40-21; genus Bog-1340. Next base: position 3,300 of record CAZPLP010000013.1, read on the forward strand.
CTTCAGAGATTTTTTTGGCTGGCGGCATTCCTTCTGGATTTGCAGACGGTGCGACAAGCGGACCTGTTTCTTTTATTATTGCTATTAAATCATCCTTATTGGGAATTCTAAAAGCCAAAGTATTATCACCAACCTTATCAAGATATTGATACTTTGTATTTGTGAATGGTAAAATTATACTAACTTTACCTGGCCAATATTGTTGCATAAAACTTTTAGCTTTGTCAGTAATCTTTACATCAAATTTTTTCAAATCATCAATAGATGAAATAAGTATTATTACTGATTTTTTTTCACCTCTTTGTTTTAATTTAAAAATCTTATCTACAACTTTTTTAGACATTGCAGAACCAACAAGACCATAGATAGTATCCGTGAGAATAACACCGACACCATTATTTTTTAAAAGGTAAATTGTATCTTCCATCATATATATAAAGAATATATAAATTTTAGGAAAAAAGAAAGGTGCGGGCGCAAAGCGCCCGCACCTTTCTTTTTTTTATAAATGATCTTCTGTATCAGCTTCTGCGATTACTTTTGTGGCATGAACAATTCCATCTTTATGATGAGGTGGCATATATATTGTATAAAGCTTCAATTGTTTCTCAGCTGAAGTATTTATAACATTGTGTTGTGAACCCGCAGGCACAACAATTGAAAAACCATCTGAAATTATTGTTTCTTCTCCATCAATAATTACTTTTCCTTCTCCATTTTCTACTCTAAAAAATTGATCTGAAATCTCATGAACCTCCATTCCTATTTCCTCATTTGGAAGCAAACTCATAACAACAACTTGTCCATTCTTTGAGGTGTAAAGAACTTTTCTAAAATTCTCATTATCTAGTGTTTCTTTTTCAATATTTGCTACAAATCCTTTTTTCATAAATTATATTTGGTTAATTAATAACGATGTAATTATAACATTAATACAAATCAAGTGTCATTCCCGTGCAGACAGGAATCCAGAATTAATTCAAACTAGCCTAGATTCCCGTATTCACGGGAATGACACACATATGATATTATATAGATATGGAAAATATTGATAAAAAACTTATCGAATTAGAAGAGAAAATTAACAAAATCTACATCTCGGTCGAAAAAACAAGAAAATATTTCTTGTGGACTGCAATCATTACTACCGCAGTGATTGTTTTGCCGCTTATAGGAATATTATTTGTGGCACCATCTTTTATAAAAGATTATACAACTAATCTACAAGGACTAGACCTTTAATTAAACAAAAAGAGCGGTGCCATAAGTGCCACTCTTTGTTTATGAATGATGGTATGGTTCTTTTTTTATGACAGATATCGCACGGTATATAGATTCAGCTAAAATAAGTCTTGCAAGCTGATGTGGAAAAGTTAGCTTTGAAAGTGACCATTTAAAATTTGCTCTATTATAAACATCTTCAATGAAACCATAAGCTCCACCGATTACAAATACAATTCTTTTATCTGAAGCTGACATTCTCTTCTCTATAAAACTAGCAAGCTCTTCTGTTGTCATTTCTTTTCCTTTGTCATCAAGAACAACAACAAAATCTCCACTATTTAAAATTTTTAAAATAGATTCACACTCTTTTACCTTTTCAGACGTAGGAATGATTTTCCATTCTACTGGGAAATATCTGCTAATTCTTTTCGTATAATCAGCCACAGCATCTCCTATATCAGAATCATTCTTCTTTCCTACTGAAATAAATGTGAATTTCATTTTATTGTTCTTCTTCTAAGGAAAATTTACCTTCTGTTGGAATACCTGAACCTTTAAAATAAATTAAATCTTCAGGCTCTAAATTATCACTAATTCCAAATTTGTCTGCTAAACTCTTTATAGAATAATAGAAAGTATAATTATGCCTCAAAAGATCAAAATTTTTGTCATCCATAATATTTTTTCTCCAATAATCTTGATTCCCCGGGAGTATCAAGTCAGGCAAATGATAACCTAACGACCCATCTTCTTTAGTAAAAATAGTGATGTTATCTGGACCAAAAATATCAATCATAAAACCAGTCTTTTTTGTATATTGTATTATTTTTGTAACAATCTCTTTAACAATTTCGACATATTTTTCATCTTTAGAAATTTTATCAAATTCAGATAAAAATTCCGAATCAATAAGATTTCTAACATAAGATAACGCCTCACCAATATCTCCAGTTTCACGAAAATTATCTGCAGTGACCAAATAAGTACTAAAACTCTTTGTATTAAATTTCTCTTTATCCCTCAACTCTTCGGCAATTATTTGCGTTTCAGCTATAACATCTAGATTATAAATTTTTTCATCATCCATCTTTTCAATTAGAGGCTTCATGTATTCATTATTATCAAACAATTTAATTGCTATATCTTTAGTGATAGGAATTTCGGTTTTAAAGACACCGCTCTTTAATGAATGTTCTGCTCCAAATACTTCTAAAATATCCTCCTCAGTTTTTCTGTAATCAGTAATTAGATTTTTCTGAGCATTCTCAACTCTTTCTTCAATATCATTATTATTAAATTCTTTTTCTAAAATACTAGCCAATTTATTTCTTATTGAATGAAAACTTATTTTTACGAGTTTTTTAGTACTTCCTGGAGTTTCAAACACCATTTTTTCTGCCCCCATACCAACAAACTTCAAACCTGTATCTTTATAGATATCCTCTTCCATAACTTCTTGAATTGTTTGTTTCATCATTTCCATATAGGAAAGTATAGCAGATTTATGCTAGAATCTCTTTATGTTTACGAAGAATCAAGCAAAACTTATAAAATCCCTTGATGAAAAGAAAAACCGTATAGAAACTGGGATGTTTTTGGTTGAAGGAGAAAAGAGTGTATCAGAACTCCTAGATTCAGATTTTGAAATCGACCTTATACTCACCACAACAGAATTTTTTGATAAATATGGAGAAAAAATAAGAGAAAAATCAAAATCTTATGAAATAGTAAATCAATTTGAACTTGAAAAAGTCGGAACCTTTGCAACAAATGATTCTGCTATCGCTGTAGTGAAACAAAAAACAAATATGGAACCAAAAATTTCAGCGGAACTTGTATTAGCACTCGATGAAATCAAAGATCCGGGAAACCTAGGAACAATCATTCGCATAGCCGACTGGTACGGAATTAAGAACATCATTGCTTCAAAAAATACTGTAGACTTTTATAATCCTAAGGTAATTACAGCGACAAAAGGCTCTTTTACACGAGTAAATATGTTTTATACTGATTTAAATGATTTTCTTTTAAAAACAAAACTCCCAGTATTAGGAGCATTTTTAGATGGTGAAAATATTCATGAAACAAAATTCCCTGCTAGCGGAATATTAGTAATGGGTAATGAATCAAATGGAGTAAGTAAAGAAATTGAAAAAATTATTTCAAAAAAGATTACAATTCCTGCATATGGAAAAGCAGAATCTCTAAATGTGGCTATTGCGACTGCAATTATTTTAGATAATTGGCTAAAATAATTTTTGGGGTGACTATCGGGAATGTTTCTCCTTACAGGAGCAGTACACCTTTCGTATCGTACTCACTACGTTCCGTGCGATATACTCAAGGTCTTCAACTCCCGAGTGCAAGTGCTTACTAGCACTTGCTTAGTCACCCAAATTAAAAAAGACGACATGATGCCGCTTTTTAAATTTGGGTGACTATCGGGAGTTGAACCCGAACAAAGAGTTCCACAAACTCTTGTGCTACCGCTACACCATAGCCACCATTAAACTGTTAAATTTACAACAGTTAGGACTCATTTATAACAGATTTTTCCGATAAAATCTAGGATTAATATTTTGGAGCAATTTCTACCCCACTTTCTTGAGCCATAAGTCGTGCGAGGGCATAAAGTAAACTTGAAAGGCGGTTTAGATATACTAGAGTTTGAGAATTAATTTTTGTTATACCCTCTTCGCTTACAGCGACAACTCTTCTTTCCGCTCTTCTTGCAAGTGTACGAGCAAAATCGAAACTCGCTGAAATTTCATTTGAGCCAGAAATAAGAAAAGATTTTATTGGTGGGAGTTCTTTTTCTATATTATCTATAATACTTTCAATATATTTCACTTCTTCATTTTTTATTCCCTTATCAGCCCCCGCCACTTGAGCTTGAATTATAAATAAATCATTTTGAACTCTGTACACTATTTCAGAAATTTCGGTATTCGATATTCTATATTCGATATTCTTCGTTTTTGCTTTACATACCCCCAAAAACGAATTCGCTTCATCCAAACATCCAAGTGCTTCAGTAATAGCCGAACTTTTTGAAAGCCTTTGGTCACAACCCCAGCTCGAGGCTGGTCCACCTTTGGTGGAAAAAATACTGGTTTTTCCATCATCTCCTTTTTTTGTATATAACATAAATTTGATTATATTAATTTAGCTATTAAACCTGCACCTCCTAGCCAAAATACCATTGCTAAAATAACATAAAAACCAAAATGGATCATGTAGCTGTATATAAAACCTTTTTTAGATTTTGTAATAAAATAAGAAAATATTAGGCCTGCAAAAAAAGAAAACCCAAAAAGAATTTTACCCATAGAAGAATCAACAAATAATATAGGTAAATGTATAAACATGGCGTATAAACCAAACAAAACCATATCTATTTTTTTTGATACATTGTTATTAAATAAATAATATATGCTTATCATAAAAAATGTCTGTTGAAACATTATTTCAAAAGCTTTTGTAACCAAAAAATTATCATTGAGCTGAAGCACTGCCGGCAAACTTCCTTTTAAATTTAATAAAGGACTTCCTTCCATAAACAAAGAAACGAAATAATAAACAGATATTACAATAATAGAAAAAAGTACCATGATAAGTAAATCATTCGGAGAAAAATTATCTACATAATTTCCAATCTCTTTTTTAAATATAGAAGTGAGAGCAACAATTATAAGCAAAAAGTAAACTGAAGTGAGAATATATCTATTTATATAATCAATCCCTTGCGGCTGTAAATAAAGTATAAAAATAGCCCAAACGGAAAACCATATAAATGATAGACCAAAGATTTTAAAAAATGTTTTCATAAAATATATGAATAACTAGATACAATAATATTTATAGTGCTCGGGGAGGGACTTGAACCCTCAAGCCTTACGGCGCTATCACCTCAAGATAGTAAGTTTACCAATTTCTCCACCCGAGCAATTACATATCTGCCTGACCTATAATACCTAAACATTTGTTTATTTTCAACTTTTTTCTATTTAAATAATACTTATCACTTCCTTCATACATCGCCTTTGCTAATTCTATAGCTGCATATTTTGAATATTTCAATTGATAAAAAACATTTGGTTTATTTTTAGAAATACCTATATGACTTTTTATCTTTAATCTATTACTTACTTCTTTTCTTATCCATGTAATAAACTTATAGCTTCCAGATGCAAAACTTATATAAAACATATAGCTTGATCTCCATCTTGGATCCCAGTAACTATAACTACACCCATCACCATCAAAACAACCCCTTAAAAAATCAAAAAATAATTCTTTTGGTATTTTAATCTTTCCCATTGTAAGAGATTTTTTTGAAGTTAAACCTATACTTTGCAAAAAACTATAAAATAATACATCGCCAAACTGAACATGAAAATATTTTTTTTCTTTTGTACTTCCACTACTTTTAAGCCCAATTTTGACTTTTAAACCCAAACATTTCTTAAAATTTTCTGCTTGTTCTATATCTTTTGTTGTTAAACTCAAATGTCGATTGTCATTATACAAACATCCATCAGTAGACAGAAGACCAATTGCATAAGCAAATTTTGATGACCATTTTATCTTAATCTTACCTTTTGGTTTTGTTCCTCTCTTGCCCATCTATGTATTTTATCATCTCAAAGTAGTACTGTCTACCAATTTAATTTATTATAAAACCGCATTTCTGCGGCTTTATTATTATTTTACTTCTGTCTTCTTTGTATCTGTATTATTTTCTTTTCTAGCTCCCAAGAGTGCACTTTTCAAATGTCTCTTAAGTTCTTTGGTGGCTTTTTCTCTGATGTAATAAAGTTTTGCTCTTCTAACCTGTGCTCTCTTCAATACTTCTATTGAATCGATAACCGGTGAGTATAGTGGAAATATTCTTTCAACTCCAACTTCATCAATAACTTTTCTTACAGTAAATGTTCCACCGTTTTCTTTTCCGTGTTTAATAGCCAAAATCATACCTTCAAAAGCTTGAAGTCTTGTTTTGTCTCCTTCTTTAATCTTCTGCCAAACACGAACTGTATCACCAGATCTCATATCAATCTTCTTTCTTGCCTCCATATCTATTGGTGATATTTTTATATTCTTTAATTCCATAAGTGCTTAGTAATTTAGCATATTAAATAATTTTTGACAACCGATTTTACTTACCAATTTTCTTAATAGCTTCCTCAAAATCTTCAGGATAAGGAGCGACCACCTTTAATAATTTCTTAGATGGCAACATTATTTCTAATTCTCTTGCATGGAGAGCTGTTCTTTTAAAACCCATTTGTTGTTTTTTATCCAAATAAAAATCTGTAGCATAAAGTTTATCTTGAACCAGGGGATGATTGATCGCATTCATATGGACTCTTATTTGGTGGGTTCTCCCAGTTTTTGGTAATGCTTCTATAAAAGTAATATCATCTTTTTTACCTAAAACTTTAAAATAAGTTATGGCTTCGCGCATTTCACCACGAGCGCCTCTTGTTGCAGTCCATTTTCTAAAATCAGTTGAGCTTCTCCCAATAGGTCTGTCTATCATTCCCCTTTCATCTTTCAGGTCTCCGTAAATAAATGCTTGATAAACTTTGTAAACTTTTCTATTTTTAAATTGTCCTTTCAAAAATTCAAATGCTTCTTTGTTTTTCGCAATTATTAAGCATCCCGTAGTATCTCTGTCTATTCTATGAACTATTCCCGGTCTCAATATTTTTGTTCCATCATCTAAAATAATCGGCTCCCCAACATTTTTAGTTTTAGGATATTTTTTTAATATCCAATCTACTAATGTTTTAGTTTCTTTATTTTTCAAATGAGAATCAGGATGAACAACAAGCCCAGCTGGCTTGTTTATCACAACAACATCTTTATCTTCATAGAGGATGGGGATTTTCATAATATATTTTTGTATTGATAATCTAACACAAATACGTTATTGTATAAAGCGGTTTGGGCTGAACCAGTTTTTGTCAAAAAACTGATCGCCCGAACTTTCCAAAGAAAAGTTTTAGGGCGATTAGCTGTCTTGGCCAGAAAGCACGTTCACAAGTTTAATTAAATATGTTTGGGCGCTTAGCTCAGTTGGTTAGAGCATCTCATTTACACTGAGAGGGTCAGGGGTTCGAATCCCTTAGCGCCCACAAAATAAAGTTTTAATATCTAGGTCAAATAGTCTTGTTTTTCCTTCTTCAACTATGACAGGAAAAACTATCCTCTTCCCTACATTTTTTTTATCACGGGCAATTGTCTTCCAATCAACTTTCATATGTTGATCTATTTTTATTCCGAGAGATTTCAATAGAGTTAATAAATTTTTTCTCACTGAAGGTTTAGTTAAACCAAGTGCTTCAGTAAAAGCTAACTCTTTAATCATTCCAATTATCACCGCTCTTCCATGACTAATATTGTTTTTTAATTCAATGGCATGCCCAAACGTATGTCCAAAGTTAAGAATTTGTCTTAATTTAAGATCTTTAAAATCATTACTAACAAAATATTCTTTAACTTTAATAGATTTGATAATAATTTTAGATAAATCCTTACTTTTTATAAGTGTACTAATATTATATTTTTTCAAAATAGATAGTATTGAAATATCTTTTATTAAACCAGCTTTAATTATTTCACCAAGCCCGTCGATTATTTTCTCACTGGATAGCGATTTAATAAAACGAGTATCTATAATAGTAGCTATAGACAAATAAAAACTACCGATTTGATTTTTATATTTCAAAAAATTAATTCCTGTTTTTCCACCATGCGCACTATCCACTTGAGAAAGTAAGGTTGTAGGTATCTGAGTATATTTTATGCCACGCATATATATGGATGAAGCAAACCCAACAATATCTCCAACGGTTCCTCCCCCCAAAGCTATAACAATACTTTTTCTATCAAGATTTAATTTGATAAATTTACCAAGTAGTTTTTCTAATTGATACCAGTCTTTTGCTTTTTCGCTGTCTGGAATTAAAATTATGTTTGATTTTTTGATACCAATTTCTTTAATTGCCCAATTTAATTATTTTGATAATTTTTCTGAGGTAACAAGGCAAACTTTGGAAGGTTTTTGATCCTTTAATATTTTGTGTATTGATTTGAGAGAGTATGTGATTGACATAAAATAATTATAGCATGACAAAATTAAATACTGCTTTTCCTTTGGGTCCCAACCCAAAGGAAAAGCACGAACGGCAGGACCGTGAAAGATTAATAATTAGGGTCACACCCAAAATTATTAATGCCCTTGGCAGGAAAAACCATTTCATATTTTAGGTCCCTCCCCTAAATATGAAATACGAACGAAATACGGGCAGGACCGCTTCGCTTATCTCTCCTTACAGGAGCTGTACACCTTTCGTATTTTTTCACATGAGTACCTGCTCAAAAATATACTCAAGGTTTTTCGATTCCTGACGTGAGCAAATACTTTTGCTCACTCCAAGGCACAATTTAAAATCCGCTCTTAAAAGCGGTTTTTAAATTGTGCCCTTGGCAGGAAGTTCGACCGTTACACGGTCAGTACCCCCATTGGCTATTTTATTTCATTTCATTCATAAAATAGGCTCAATGGGGCTTCGATTCCTGACGTGAGCAAATACTTTTGCTCACTCCAAGGCACAATTTAAAATCCGCTCTTAAAAGCGGTTTTTAAATTGTGCCCTTGGCAGGAA
>CAZPLP010000014.1:0-11081 GCA_964587695.1 uncultured Candidatus Saccharibacteria bacterium
CATAGTTTTTCAATATTCCTTACACATCTTAAAAAGCAAAGACTCTGAACTTGAGCATAGAGAATGTTTAATTCTTGAAGGCGATCCTGCACAGAAAATAGTTGATAGTTTAATAAAAGATATTGGAGAGACAGGAAGTATTATTTCTTGGTCCAAAAAATTTGAAAATTCTAGAAACAAAGAGCTTGCAGAGCTTGTACCAGAACATGCAGAATTTTTACATAATGTTATAAAACGAACTTATGATTTAATGGACATTGTTAGCAAGCAATATTATGTTCATCATGGTTTTAAAGGAAGCTCTTCAATTAAGAAAATTCAGCCGGTCATCGCTCCAGATTTTTCATACAAAGAACTCGACGTGCAAAATGGTGGGGATGCAATTGAGGCATATCGACAAATATCTAGTGGGGAATTGATCGGGGTTGCACTTACAGATAAGAAAAAACAAATGCTCAAATACTGCGAATATGATACTAAAATTATGTATATAATTTGGAAATTTTTTGTGGATTTGGTAGAAAAAAATAATAAGCAATAAAAAAAAGACACGTTTTTCATTTCCGTGTCTTTTCTAATTCTATCCCAAGCGCCAATAATGTTATTGGTTTGGGACACTTCTCGTTGGGGGCAAACTTTATCACGTGTGCATTGTCCAAAATTCTATGCACAGGTTTCCCCAACATACAGTCGCCATCGGCCAAACTAGCCCTACATGACAAGCAAGTTTTAGCCTTTGATTGATAATATACTCTAACTTTCCTTTTTTTGTGACTGTGACCCTTTTTCCTTCTTTTTCTCTTGAGCCTAATTTCAAAAAATGGCCCAATTTCCTCCCCAAATCTTGACCCTCTAAGACCTCTAAGATATGGCATATGCCACCTCCTCTATTTTTTAAATCTACTATAATCAAATCATAATTTATGAAGCTTGTCCAGTAATATAATTGTGTATTATTGCTTTTATATTTTTTCAAAAGTGCTAGGATTATGTCAGAAAAAATAATAGAGGTTACACTCCATAACAGATGTTTTTTATTTTTTAAAAAATCGAAAGGCCTGCAAAAGGTGGAGGTAGATTATGAAAAAAATAAAAAAGTTTGATAGGGCAAGCTTGGGGAGCAAGTACGATTTAGTTGTAATTGAGTGGGAAGATATTTCCACTGAAGTTGGATGGAATGGCGAACAGGAAACTGCAGCTGCAAAACCTTGCGTCTGCGTTTCAGTGGGGTTTTTAATCGAAATTCGCAAGACCTGCGTAGTTTTATGCTCAGGTTTTGCACAGGATGATGATGTGATGGATGTTACATCATATCCGAAAGGAACCATTAAAAACATTATGTACCTCACTAAAAAAAGAAGTGCTAGAAAAAAGGTAAAAATATAAATTCTTAATAGATTTATAACAAAAGGTTTCCGACCATTGTCGGAAACCTATTTTTATTTATAGCTACTAAAAATTTATTTACTTTTACTGAACTACAGCATCTATTATCAACTTTAGAACCTCCATTGGCAAAGCACCACTCAAAACTATTTCCTTTTTATTTTTTGATATGATCAGATTTTGGCTTAAACCATTTTTAACGATAAAATCATTTATTGTTGTTTCTGCTTTACTTGATAAAGTATCTTTTAAAATCATAACGTTGTAAGGAGTTCCTCTTGCTCCGGCTTTTGCCCCATCTTGGAAATCTGCTTCTACAATTGCTGAATATTTACCACTGGATAAACAAGTATTAAACTTTGTTACATCAATACCGGATGTTTTTGCAAATTCTGAAAGCTTGGCAGGATCAAGGCCATCATTTGAAGGTGTATTAGTATAAATTGTATCTAACATTTTCCAAAATGCAGTATTCCCGCCAAGTTCATTTGCACACTCTGTCGACTGCGCTTCATTTCTTGATTTTGTATGTAATGAATCTAGAGGAAAATGTCTATATACCCATGCAACTTTGCCATCTTTGCCGTATGTATCTATTACTGTCTGCATTGTTGTTTGGAACATTTTACAATATGGACATTCAGTATCAGAAAACTCAACGATTATTATATCAGCATTGGGATTACCTAAAATATGATCCGTTTTTGATACTGGATTTATTTGTATGTCAGTCTGTGTAACTGAATCATTATTAATTGGTGCTGGATTATTACCTTTATTTGATAAATAAATACCACCAGCTATTAGAAAACCTGCCAAAAGAATTGAAGCTGGAATTATTAAATTATTTTTTTGTTCTTGCATATTTTTTACGATTTTGTTTAAACTAATAAATATGTAATAATTATATCATAACAATTAATATTATTAGCAATGAATACTTTTGACGCAATAATTTTAGGTATAATTCAAGGTTTGGCAGAGTTCTTGCCAATTTCTTCATCTGGCCATCTTATAATAGCTCGTGATCTTTTTGGTTGGCAAGGTAGTACCGACCTCGCATTTGATGCGGTATTGCAACTTGCAACAGTATTGGCTTTAATATTTTACTTTCATAAAGATATATTTCATTTAATAAAATCATTGCTAAGAATGATAATGGGTAAAATAGTGGAAAAAAAAGACAAAATAATGGCCTGGGCAATTATTATAGGAACCATACCAGCAATTATTGTAGGGATTTTGTTAGAAAAGTACATGGAAACAACTTTCCGTAGTGCATTTTTAGTTTGTATAATTTTAATTATTGGAAGCGGAGTTATGTTTCTTGCTGAAAAGTTTGCTACAAAAAATAAACCATTGACTGTTAAAAAGGGAATCGCTGTGGGATTTTTTCAGTGTCTTGCGTTAATCCCTGGATTTTCACGTTCAGGCGCAACTATTTCTGGCGGTCTTTTACTAGGTCTTACGCGTGAAGAAGCGGCAAGGTTTAGCTTTTTACTTTCAATACCGATTATATTTGGCTCAGGATTAAAAAAACTAATAGAAATAATACATTCAGGAGTTTTCGCAACAAATAGTATTAATTTGTTTTTTGGTTCCTTAACTGCTTTTGTTGTAGGAATATTTGCTATAGAATTTCTTATGAAATTCCTTAAAAAATATTCTTTAAATATTTTTATATATTATAGAGTTATCTTGGCTGTTACAGTTATGTCAGTCTTATTGCTCAAATAAACTGTTGCAAAAGTTTCATTTTTCGTGTAGTATGTTTATCTATGGAATTTGCAGTTATTAAAACAGGAGGTAAACAATTCAAAGTCTCAAAAGGGGATTCTATCAAGATAGAAAAGCTTTCTGATACTGCTAAAATTGGTGATAAAATCACTTTTGAAGAAATTTTGTTGGTAGATAATGGCACTGATACAACAATAGGAACTCCATTTATAAAAGGCGCAAAAGTAGAAGCAACAATTGAAGAAATAGGAAAACTTCCAACGGTTACAGTTATACACTATAAACAAAAGAGTAGGTATTTTAAGAAAAACGGACACAGACAACCATTTTTTAAGGTCAAAATAAGTTCAATAAAATAAATTTAAAAATGCACCAAAAGTGCATTTTTAAATTATTGATTCTAACTTTTTAAGAAATATTGACTTTATATTCTTGAGGCGTAAGCTTAATTAGAAAGTTATTTAAATTCGTGGTACAACCACAATAATTGGAGGCATAATATGGATATGGAAAAAATTTTCCGGGAGAATGGCAGAAATTTTACTCTTTTGAAAATGAACACATTTAAAGTAATAGAGGAGGAGCCAGAACGGTTTACGATTGGGAATATAATATTAAAAGCAGAATTTACATATGTGCTTTTAATATTAACAAATGATGAAACAGGAGTATATTTATTAGACAACAAAAGTTATCTAAATAAGATTGCTGTAAAAATTTAGCAAAGATTTAAATAAACCCACCCGGCAAAGCATTTAGTTGCTTTGCAAGGTGGGTGTTTTAATATCTATCTATTAATTAAATCATTTTCTTTTCTTGTCTGTTCTGAAAATTTTTCTAATTCTCTTTTTTCAATTTCGTGAATTATCGCTTTCTCAATGAATCTGTTAATTTTGTAACCATTGATTTTGCAAAATTTTCTTAAAAGAAGAACGAGCTCTTTATCTAATCTTAAAGTAAAAGCTACAGTTTTTCTCATACTGGCGCCTCCATATTTAAAGAACTCTGTTATTACATTACTGTAATAAAGGATACCAATCAAATTAGTAACAAATATACTTTATCATAATTAATATCCTAGTCAACACACATCTAACCCCTGTTCTTTAAAGCGTTCTTGATAGTATCAGGATCAGAATATTCGAGCTCGGTTCCAGTAGAAAGGCCACGACCCAGCTCAGAAATTTTTATTGAATATTTTTCTGTCAAAGGAGCGAGTGATGATTTTAAAATATTTCCTGTATATTCTGCTTCAGAATTTACATCAAGACCTAAAATTATTTCTTTTAATCCCTTAATAGACATTCTACTGACCAAAGATTGCATTTCTTTCAAACGGATCCTTTGTTCAGGATTTTTATCTAAAATCGGTACAAGTCCACCAAGTACAAAATATTTCCCATTAAAATAATGTCCTTTTTCAACATTTTCCAAATCTATATCACGACTTACAATCATAAGTATACTAGGGTCACGACTTTTATCTGAACAAATGCCGCATGTAGTTTGGCCATCAAATTTAGAAAAATAATATCTTTTACAGTCGGAACAAGAAGAAACTCCTTTTCTAAGTTCTGTAATTTCATTTTTTAATTCTTCAATATAGTTGTCATTTTTATTTATCAAAAAATATACAAACCTTCTGGCTTGTTTTGGTCCAATGCCAGGAAATTCTGAAAATATGTTTATAAGTTTCTCTATACTATTCATAAATTATTTTAAAATACATCTCCAGGTTTATTGTAATCACCGAACTGTGCACCATGATCGATTGGAAGAAAAGAAGATTTATCAAGATCAAAAAATAATTTAATAGCTCCAGTAGGGCCATTTCTATGTTTCTCAATCAAAATTTCAGCTTCTTGTTTTTTTCCAGCACCTTCATCATTTGCTTCTCGGTGAATAAAAATGACAACATCAGCATCTTGTTCGATAGAACCTGAATCTCTAAGATCTGAAAGCCTTGGTTTGCCGCCTCTTTGCTCTACAGCACGAGAAAGCTGTGACAAAGCTAAAACTGGAATATCAAACTCTTTTGCAAGTTGTTTAAGGGAGTGGGAAATTTCTGTAATTTGCTGAACAACATTGTCATTATTTTTTGACTGAGTTGGTGTCATAAGCTGTAAATAATCAATAATAACAAGACCAAGATTTTTTTCATGTTTTAATCTACGAACAACAGAACGGATTTTCAAAATATTATTGGCTGCTTGGTCGTCTATATATAAAGGCGCTTTAGAAAGTGGATCAAGAGCAGCGGTAATTCTACCAAATTCTTCTTCTAGATTTAAAGCTCCGGTTCTAAGCCTCCATGCATCAACACGTGATTCAGCTGAAAGCATTCTATCTACCAACTGCTGAGTGCTCATTTCCAGAGAAAATATTGCTGTCGGAATATTATGTCGAATAGAAGCGTTTCTTGCGATATCAAGAGCAAGAGAAGTTTTTCCCATTGAAGGTCTGGCAGCAAGAATTATAAGATCTTGTTTTTGTAATCCAGATAATTTATTATCGAGATCTTTAAAACCAGTAGGAACACCTCGGAGTTCGCCTTTTGTTTTGTGGAGTCTATCAAGTCTTTCCATGGCTTCACCTAAAACGTCTTTCATCTCAACATATTTTCCAGAAAGATTCTTGCTGGTAACTTCATAAATTTTCTTTTCAGCTTTATCTAAAAGTTCTTCAATTTCATTTTCGTCATCATAACTAATTTTTGAAATATGTTCAGCGGCTTCTATAAGTCTTCGCATAGTATGCTTCTTTGAAATAATAGTTGCATAGTGTTCTGCGTTTGAAGAAGAGGGAACAGAGTTTACCATTTCTGTAAGATAGCTCATTCCGCCTATTCTATCCAAATCAACTGATTCCTTTAATTTTGAAGACAAGGTTAAAAGATCTATTGGTTCTCTTTTTTCATACAAATGCATCATCGCTTCAAAAATAGTTTTATGTTTATCAGCATAAAAAGCTTCTGGACGAAGTATGTCCATGATCTCAGCTAAAGCTTCTGGACGAAGCATAATAGAACCCAGAAGTGCTTTCTCAGACTCTATATTCTGAGGAGGAATTCTTATATTTATTTTCCTTGTTTCAGTCGGCATTATATTTATATATTTCTTTTACAAAAACAATTTTATCATGCAGTTTAAATTATTCGCAATAGAAATTGTTAGAATAATGTGTTGTTAAGCTGTGGAAAGAAATATTAAAGTTTAATCTCTGGGGAAATGACTCTGGAATTACAACTTTGTAAGCTGTGAGCCACTTGATGAATCATTAATTTCATAGCCCAATTCTTTGATTTTTAACCTTAATTCATCAGATTTAGCCCAATTTTTATCATTCCTGGCTATTTCTCTATCTTTTACTAAGCTTTGGACCTCAGTAGATATGTCAACTTTATTTTGTATTGTTTCTTCTAATCTTAAACCGAGGACCTTATCAAAATCTAAAGCGGTTGCAAGTTTATTAGAGTTATCAATATCAGACCTTAACATTTCATTTAAAATAGCCATGGCCTGAGGCATATTCAAGTCATCATTAACAGAAAAAATAAATTTATCTTTCCAATCATTATTAACTTTTCCTATTTTATTTCCAAGATTGTACATTTTTAAATGTAAATTTTTAAAACCATTTTCAGCTGCCACCATAATTTCGTCATTCCATTCCATTGATTTTCTATAATGTGTGGTAAACGTTGCAAATCTATAAACCAATGGATCAATTCCTTTTTTAATAAATGAATTCTCTAATGTTAAATAATTGCCTCCACTTTTTGCCATTTTTTCCCCATTTTTAATATTCAAAAATGCACCATGAATCCAAAAATTAACCCATGGTTTTTTCCCAGTAGCAGATTCTGTCTGAGCAATTTCATTTGTATGATGAATATTTATATGATCAATACCACCACAATGAATATCAAATTGATCTCCTAAATATTTTAAACTCATCGCAGAACATTCTAAGTGCCAACCTGGAAAGCCAACACCCCAAGGGCTGTTCCACTCCATTTGTCTTTTGACATCTTTAGGTGAAAACTTCCAAAGAGCAAAATCAGTGTGATTTTTTTTATCTTTATTTATCTCAATACTTGCTCCTTCTTTCAAGAAATCTAAATTTTGATGTGATAATTTAGTATAATCCGAAACTTTAGATGTATCAAAATATATACCATCATCTATTTTGTAAGTAAATCCTTTTTTTTCAAGAGTTTTTATTAAAGAAATTTGTTCATTTATATTATCAGTAGCTTTACATATAATATTTGGTTTGATTATGTTTAAATATTTTTCATCTTTAAAAAATATGTCTGTATAAAATTTAGCAATTTGCCAAGCAGATTTTCCTTCTTTTATCGCTTCTATTTCAATTTTGTCTTCACCATCATCTCTGTCACTTGTAAGATGTCCAACATCAGTAATATTCATTACGTGTTTAACAGAGAATCCATTATAAATCATCACTCTTTTAAGAATATCTTCAAAAATATAAGCTCGCATGTTCCCTATATGGGGAAAGAGATAAACGGTAGGTCCGCACGTGTACATGCCTGCTTTGCCAGATTTAATAGGCTTAAACTCATCTTTTTCTCTTGTCAGAGTATTATAAAGATAAATTGGATTATTATTCTGATTTTTTATCTTTTTAAATAAATTAAGCATTGATTTTGCGAAATCACGTCGCGCAAACGTCCTTTAAGTGCGACGATATTAATATTAAATCCATTTTCTCCATTTTGCATACATATAACTGAAAGCAACAACTACTAATTGAATAACTAGCAGTATAGACCAGTCATGTTGGTTGCCGATGATTGGCGCATTCACTGTATTCATTGAAAAAAGATTTGCAATAATAGCAAATGGTAATGATAAGAAAGTCATGAAAGTAAGTGCTTTTATCGTCTCATTTTGTTTAGTGGTAAGTAAAGAATCATTTGTATTTCTTAGCTCTCTTAAAAACTCTATACTGTTTTGTAATATTTTTTCGATTCTGTGATATTCATTTATAATTTTTAAGAAATTTTCTGTAAAGTTTTTCCCAAATAATTTAACACCTGAATCTTTAAGGGACATAAGTACATCTTTGTGTGTAAGAATCACATGATTTATGCTTATCAAATCTCTACTAACTTCAGAAATTTTAGAAACCATATCCTTTTCTTTTCCTTTAAAAATACCTCTGTCTATTTCTCCTAAAACATCATTTATACTATCAACTTCATCAGACATAGCTCCATAAAGTTCTTTAACAATATAATAAAGTACAAAACCAGCATTATCATCCATTAAGCCCTTGTTGAGAATCTTATTTAACTCGAAACTTTTTGAAAATCTTTCTAGAGCATCGATAGACTCATATCTGGTTGTTAGTATAAAATTATTTCCAACAACAAAGTCGATCTCCTGATCTATCGTGTCTATTTTATGTGTGTGTCTTAAGGCAGGGAAGTGTAATACTAAATAGATATAATCCTTATACATTACAATTTTTTCTTTGTATGTTGGGAGCTGCAACTCACGTGCAACGTCTGGATTAATATTGTATTCTTGCACCAATGTCCTTATTTCATCGATAGTTGGATTCATGACATCTATCCAAACAATAGAATTATTTTTATATTTATTGATCATTTTATATATTTTAATTAATTATATACCTACATATTATATAATTTATTACAAACTATAACAACTAATAATTGGTTGGACATAATCAAATTTTTTTGAGATACTTGTGGAAGTTAAAACACGAATTAAAGCAATGAATATAAATTTAAAAAAATATAAAGGATTTATTATAATTTTAGTGCTAGTTAGCCTTGCTTTTTGTTTTGGTCTATATTTTGGTAAATCTCAAAGCAGCAAAATAGACTATAAGGAACCGGTATTTGTGAATTCCTCTACTTCTTCATCAACAATAAACATGGATATTTTTTGGGAAACATGGAAAATTCTAGACCAAAAATTTGTTTATACACACAAAGATGCTAAAAAAATTGGTGACACTGATAAGCTCTGGGGTGCAATACAGGGGTTAACTGATTCTTACGGTGATCCGTATACAGTTTTTATGCCTCCTGAACAAAGCAAAGCTTTTGAAGGTGACATAAGTGGAAACTTTGAAGGTGTTGGAATGGAGTTAGCAATTAAAGATAAAAATATTGTTGTAATAGCGCCGCTAAAGGGGATGCCAGCATATAACGCAGGTGTTTTAAAAGGTGATATCTTATTTGCAATAGATGGTAAATCTGCGATAGGGATGTCAGTCGAAGATGCTGTAAAACTTATTCGTGGAAAAGCAGGAACTGATGTCAAAATTAAATTTGTTAGAGAAGGTGTAACATTACCAATAGAAATTAAAATTACTAGAGGGATTATTGACGTACCAACATCTGAAACAGAAATTAAAGGTGATGTTTTTGTTATTAGATTATATAATTTTTATGCATTGTCAGCTGATAAGTTTAGAACTTCATTAAGACAATTTGTTGAATCGGGGAAATCTAAACTTGTTCTTGATCTTAGAGGAAATCCTGGTGGTTACTTAGAATCTGCAGTGGATATGGCCAGCTGGTTTTTGCCACTTGGAAAAATAGTGGTGAGAGAAAGTTTTGGAACAAATATACCGGAACAAGATTATAGAAGCAAAGGTTATGATATTTTTACTGATCAATTAAAAATGATTATTCTTGCAGACAGTGGTTCAGCATCAGCTTCTGAAATATTGGCAGGGGCTTTACAAGAAAATAAAATTGCCAAATTAGTTGGAACAAAAACTTTTGGAAAAGGATCAGTGCAAGAACTTATTAAAGTTACACCTAACACTTCACTTAAAGTAACAATCGCAAGGTGGCTTACTCCAAACGGAATATCAATTTCAGATGGCGGACTTACACCTGACTATGAGGTAAAAATGACCGAAGCTGATGTAAAAGCAAATAAAGACCCTCAGATGGACAAGGCCATCGAAATATTAGACACAATAAAATAAATAATATTATGAAAATAATACTTTTAAAAGATGTAAAAAAACTTGGGAGAAAATATGAGATTAAAGATGTAGCAGATGGTTATGCATTAAATTCTCTTATTCCAAACGATATCGCAGTACCTGCAACTTCGAGCTATATAAAATTGATTGATGCAAAGAAAAAACAAGGCGTTTTAATGAAAGAAGATTTTAAAAAAGCTTTTGAATATGCTGTAACAAAACTTCCAGATGGAAAGCTTTATATAATGGGGAAGGTTAACGAAAAAGGTCATTTGTTTGCTGGCATACATGAAGAACAGATTATAGCTGAATTTAAGAAGGTAACTGGAATTATACTTTGTTCAGAACATTTTAACTTAGAGAAACCCATCAAAGAAATTGGTGAGCACGTCATTGAACTTAGAGTTGAGGGGCAAATATATAAACTCAACATTGTAGTACAACCCGAGAAATAAACTTAAGTTAATTTAAAAATACAAAGAGGGTTTCGCTTCGCGAAACCCTCTTTGTATTTGTATTTTCTTCTCTTTCTATATTTCTGTATTTGTACCTGGATCCAACTTTACTGGTATTGTCATTGAACATCTTCCAAGCCCTGCCACCCCAGCTTTTTCAACTGGTATTGAAGCACTGATAGTTCTTGTTCCGACAGTTGTAAATAATTTAGTAAAATTACCAGACTTATTTTCAATTGTTCCATCTGTGTTAGTTATTTTCCATGAAGAAGAACCTTTGAACGTCACATCAAGTGGGGCTGAACCGACTGAGAATGCGGTTGATTTATTTACATATACATTAGTTGTATCTGTACCTTGTGTATGTGTACAAGCTAGTGTTACTGCTGGTGGTACACTGGTAGCTTTAAAGACATGAACATCTAAAGGATCAGTATAGACGTACACGTAAGAGTGAGTTCAATACCTTCTTGTATATCATCAGATACAATTGAATTAACTTCT
>CAZPLP010000015.1:0-10399 GCA_964587695.1 uncultured Candidatus Saccharibacteria bacterium
TTATTTTTAAATTCGTTTTTCATTAATAGTTTTCAATCATTCTAAAATGCGGAGAGGGCGAGATTCGAACTCGCGGAACCGTTTAAAGGGTTCACCTCTTTAGCAAAGAGGTACATTAGACCACTCTGACACCTCTCCATTCTCAATCCATCAACGTAAAAAGATTATCATATTTCTCGACATTATTCTAGTTTTTAGTGAGCTAGTGAAAAACCAATTACTTTTTTTGCACCAGCATTTTTCAAAACTTTTGCAGCCTCGTTCATAGTGGTTCCTGTTGTTATTACATCATCGATTAAAATTATATTTCTATTTTTAACTAAATCATTAGTTACAGCAAAACAATCTTTTAAATTTTTTAACCTTTCATTTTTATTTTTCAATTTTGATTGGTGAGGGGTGACTTTTGTTTTAATTAATGAAGTCAATGAAATATTAAAATTCTTGTTTTGGTCAATTTTAATAATTTCTTTTACTATAAGCTCGCTCTGATTATATCCACGTTCATTTAAATTATTTTTATGCATCGGTATCGGTATTAGAAGGGGATTATTAAAATTTGTAAAAATCATATCATCAGTGATATTTTCTAAAATATATTCATACAGTAGATTGGAAAATTTATTTAAGATTTTGTAGTTTTTATTATATTTTATTTCCCAGATTGCTTTCCTACAGAACATATTTTTATATTGAAATAAAGCTTTATATTTATTATTTTTAATTTCATTTGCTATTTCAATATTGTTTAGCATATCTAAACAAGACATATTTTCTATTTCAAGAGTCGCTAAATTTTTTGGTAAAATGAGGTCTATTAGCGAATTTAGTAACTTTTTTAGTTTTATAAGCATTTTGTTGAATGAGTAATTTTTTATGATATAATAACATGGAAATAATGAAGGGTATGAATCACATTTTTTATTTTGAATTTAACTTAAATTGATATTATTATATGGCCAATCAAATCTCTGATTTTTTTAGTTCTCTATTAACCCCAAAAGACACAAGAGTTTTGGGTGTTGATATTGGTTCTTCATCTATAAAAATAGTTCAACTTAAAAAACAAGGTGGCAAAGCCGTGCTTGAAACTTACGGTGAAATCGCCCTGGGCCCATATTCTGGCACAGACCTTGGTAGAGCCACCGTACTTCCGGCCGACAAACTATCTGAAGCAGTTAAAGATCTTCTGAAAGAATCAAACACAACAACCTTAAATAGTGCGATGTCTATTTCTATTGGTTCTAGTTTTGTTGTTTTTATGAACATGCCATCTTCAGAAGAAAAAAATTTTGCAGAAATGGTTCCTATTGAAGCAAGGAAATTCATTCCCGTCCCAATATCTGAAGTAACTTTAGATTGGTGGGCAATACCCAAAGATGAACTTAACTTTTCAGAATTACAGGACACACAAAAAACTGAAACAGAAAAAAATACTGAAATATTACTTATTGTTATAAATAATGATGCTTTGAATAAAAATAGGGAAATACAAAAGCTTGCTGGTTTGGCTACAACATTTTCGGAAGTGGAAATTTTTAGTTCTATGAGAGCATCACTTGAGCCAGGTATTGCACCACAAGTAATAATGGATTTTGGTGCTGGCTCAACAAAAGTTTTCGTTGTGGAAAAAGGTATACTTAGAGCATCTCACGTAGTAAACAGAGGTTCCCAAGATATTACATTATCTATTTCAAAATCAATGGGAATTTCATTTGAAGAAGCTGAAAAAATAAAAATTAAACAAGGTATTATTGGTACTGAGACTGGAAGCATTTCTGAAATCTCATCTATTACGATTGATTATATTTTATCTGAAACAGGACGTTTTATAATGAATTATTATAAAAAGTCTGGCAAGAAAATCAGTAAAATAGTTTTAGCTGGCGGTGGTTCTTTACTTAAAGGATTGAAAGAAAAAGCACAAAATTCTTTTGAAACCCCAGTCGAGATTTCCGACCCATTTTCTAAGGTAGAATACCCAGCCTTCCTTGAGGAAGTATTAAAAAATGCAGGTCCTGAGTTTGCAGTAGCTATTGGTTTGGCCATAAGGAAGCTTCAGGAAATTTAATAAGTATTTTTTTTCATAAGACCTTTAATCAACAGTTTTGGTTGTATTGTATATTTTTTGATGTATAATACTACTACTTATAGGTCTATGAATCCTGTTTACATTTCAGTGTCTATAAAGTAAATAAAATTAAAATGGAAACAAAATATCAAACATCATTTATCCCTAAAAAACCAGTAACAACATCAGGACAGAGCCATTCTGGAAGTACAAGTTTGTTGCTTATTGTATCAATTATTATTTTTTTGTCTTCAATAGGTTTGGCTGGATACGTATTTTTAGAAAAACAATTTTTAACAAATAAAATAATCACTGATCAGGCCTCAATAGAAACAAATAAAGGAGGTTTATTATCTGACTCTGTAACAATAGAAAGTTTGATTGCTTTAAACTCAAGAATAAATATTGCAAATGGTTTATTAGGTAAGCACGTAGCAATTTCTCCAGTTTTTGATTTTTTGCAAAAAGCTACGCTCGAACATGTTCAGTTTAAAAATTTTAATTTTACTTCAGCCGGTAAAGACACAAGCGGTCAAAATAAAGTATCTATTCAAATGTCTGGAATCGCAGATGATTGGGAAACAGTGGCATCTCAGTCTGACGAGTTCGGCAAGCCAGACTGGAAGAAGATCATAAGTGAACCAAAGATTACAAGCTTTAGTTTGAATACTGATAATAGTAGAATATCATTCCAGTTTGCTGCTTTCGTATCACCTGATTATTTATTTTATGCAAATAATATAACAACCAATTAACTTATGAATTTTATATTACCCATAATTTTAATAGCATCTTCAGTCGCAGTATTTTTTGGATATGTAGATCCAAATTATAAAGGCACTACAACTAATAATGTTTCCGGCAATCCAAAAGCAGGTATTATTTTTCTTAAAGAGGATTTAAAAAAGTATGATGATATATTAAATTCATCTACACTTGTCGTTGAACAAAGGACAAAATTTGTTGATAAACGGGCAAGTATTACACAACCAGATCAAATTAAGCTCGAAAGGCTTCTCCCAAGTAACATAGATAGTATCAGGCTTATAATTGAGCTTAAAAATATTGCAGCAGGACGAAGTTTGACAATAAAAAATCCTTCTGTAGGAGATACAACAAAAGCTGGAAGTAGTGCTATTGGTCCAGATAATTCAACATATGGAATCGTAACATTAAAATTCACAGTTAATGCTTCTTATCCTAACTTTCTTAATTTTTTGAAAGATTTGGAAAGTAATCTTAGACTTTTGGATATCACAGACATAAGTTTTAATTCAACTGACACAGGATTTTACGATTTTAATGTAAGTTTAAATACATATTGGCTTAAATAATTTTTTAATCAAGAAATAACAAAATGAAAAATAATATAATAACAATAGTACTAATAGTAGTTGTGGCGGTAGTAGTATTTTCATATTTGTTTAGAACTACTCCTTCAGATGCTATTCTTACCGCAGATGTAAAAACATCAGACTCTACTGATGCCAAATATATTTATAATATTTTAAACCAAATGAAGTCTGTAACATTAGATGACAAAATTTTTCAAAATCCAATATTTTTAAATTTAAAAGATAATACAGCATCATTACCGTCTCAAATAACAGGAAGAAATAATCCTTTTTCTACATATTCCAATACTCCTGTGCAAACCGCACCAGCAACTAACAGATAGTTTTTTAATCAGATATCAGGATAAGAAAGTAAGCGGGAAATAATTTTAAACACGCTTTATTTATAGTAAAATTTAAATCATGAATATATTAGCAAATCTTGTAAATAAAAACATAATCAGCAAAGGCGATTCTATAAAAGTAGAAAAACAAGCAGCAAGCACAGGTAAATCCGTTGAGGAAATATTAGATGCATCTGGCGTTCCAATTCAAACAATTCTTGATATAAAAGCTGAATTTTTTAATATTCCTTCAATGAATTTAGCGGACTACACCGTTCCACTTTCTGTTTTGAAATATGTTTCTGAGGATGCTGCTTCACATTACAAGTTTGTTCCACTTTCTTTCAAGGAAGATACTCTTGAGGTGGGAATGGTGGATCCTGACAATATAGAAGCAAGAGATGCACTTACATTTATTGTGAGTAAATTAAATATTCCATATAAAATCTATGTTATTTGTGAAAAAGATTTAAAAAAGGTAATTGAAAGTTACAAAGGTATTTCTGGCGAGGTTAATCGTGCACTTACAGAAATTGAAACAGATTTAGATCAAGATCTAGAAGATATAGAAATTATAAAAAGTGATAGTTCTAGTTTTGGAAAGATAGAAACCAAAATTGTAGAAGATGCACCTGTTACAAAAATTGTTGCAACAATATTGCGTTATGCTACTGAAGGAAACGCTTCAGACGTTCACATTGAACATATGAAAGATAAAGTAAGAGTAAGGTTTCGAGTTGATGGTGTTTTAAATACAAGTTTAGTATTACCTGCGGAAGTTCATCAGGCAGTCGTAGCCCGTATCAAAATTCTTTCTAATATGAAACTCGATGAAAAAAGGAAACCTCAAGATGGTCGTTTTTCTGCAAAAATTGATGGCAGAAAAATAGACTTTAGAGTTTCAACCTTCCCTGCATATTTTGGAGAAAAAGTTGTTATGAGAATTTTAGATCAAGAAAAAGGTGTTAAGTCTTTAGATCAAATGATGATTTCCCCAAGATATTTAAAAATGATCAGAGCTGCAATGGCAAGACCTTTTGGATTGATTCTTATTTCTGGTCCTACAGGATCTGGAAAGACAAGCACTCTGTATTCAATGTTGAGTGAAATAAATAAAGATCAGAAAAATGTTTTAAGTTTGGAAGATCCAATTGAATATAACATTGAAGGTATGAGCCAATCTCAAGTTTTTCCAGAAATTGGATATGATTTTGCAACTGGACTTAGAACTACTCTTAGACAAGACCCAGACGTAATAATGGTAGGAGAAATACGAGACAAGGAAACTGCTCAACTTGCCGTGCAAGCTGCTCTTACGGGCCACTTAGTGCTTTCTACAATACACACAAATACAGCATGTGGTGTTGTTCCTAGACTTATAGATATGGGTGTAGATCCTTATCTTATCTCTCCTACACTTATTTTAACCATGGGTCAAAGACTCGTAAATCAGATATGCGCTGGAACCGGTAAGCCTATGACTATAACTGGAGGTTTGAAATCTATGTTAGAAAAACAATTTGCAGATTTACCAGCAGAATTCAGAGATGAAATTCCAAAAGTAAGTGAAATGTTAAATATCGAGTCAACTCCGCAATGTCCCAATGGAACAAAAGGTAGAGTTGCCGTTTTTGAAATGTTTGAAATGAGTAATGAAATAGAACAAGTAATTTTACACAATCCTATTGAGTCCGAAGTTTATAAGATAGCTAGGAAAAATGGTCTCATCACCATGAAAGAAGACGTTATTATTAAAGCTATGCAAAAATTAGTCCCATTTGAGGAGATTGCAGAATTTTAAAATAATAAGTTCGTGTATAAAATCATTAGATTTTATTATATAATGTAAAAGTAAAAGCCAAATTTAATAAGTAAAAATTAATAAAATTTTATGGATTATAAAAAAGAATTGGATGATTTAATACGAGTAGTATTTCAAGAAGGAGCTTCTGACCTGCATTTATCAGAAGGGAAAAAACCTACGATCAGAGTATCCGGAATGTTACTTCCTTTGGTAAAAAGAGAAGTTTTATCAAAAGATATGATATCTGGTATTCTTTCTGAACTTATTTCTAAAGAAAACAAAGAATATTTTTTAAAAAATAAAGAATTAGATTTTTCATATGGAATAGAAAATGGAGAAAGATTCAGAGGAAATGCATTTTTTCAACAAGGAATGATTAGTATTGCACTCAGACTTATTCCAAGAAAAATCAGAAGTCTTGCAGAGTTAAATCTCCCAGATGTTTTACGATCTTTTGCAGATAAACCACAAGGTTTCTTTTTAGTTGTAGGACCAGTCGGTCACGGAAAGACAACCACACTTGCTGCTATGATTGAAAGCATAAATGAAAGCAGATCAGAACATATTATCACTATCGAAGATCCAATAGAATATATTTATGAGCCAAAAAAGTCTATTATAGACCAAAGAGAAGTTAGGATTGATACAGAAGATTTTCCAACCGCATTAAAAAGTATGTTTAGAGAGGATGTAGATGTCGCACTTATTGGAGAGATGAGAGGAGCAGAAACTATTTCAACAGCAGTTACTGCCGCAGAGACTGGACACTTAGTTTTTTCTACTTTGCATACAAATGGTGCAGCCCAAACAATTAGTAGAGTCATAGATTCTTTTCCGGCAGGGCAACAGGATCAGATAAGAATACAATTAGCAGGAAGCTTGACTGGTATTTTTTCACAAAGACTTGTGCCAAGAATTTCTGGAGGATTGATACCAGCTTATGAACTTTTAATAAATAATAATGCAGTTTCTAATCTAATAAGAGAAAACAGGATACATGAAATAAGTTCAGTCATAGAGACATCGTCACAGGATGGTATGATTGATTTAAATAGATGTTTAGCAGAACTCGTTGCAAAGGGTGAAATAACAGTAGAAAGTGCATATGTATATGCCACAGATTCAAAGATTCTAGAGAGGATGATGTAGCATCGATTTTAAGTTTAATATAAAAATATAATGACATTCAAATACAAGGCATTAGATAAAGATGGCGCAACTAAAGACGGTTTGGTAGAAGCTATCAATATAGATATTGCAATAGATGCCTTACAAAAAAGAGGTTTATCTATCGTTACCATAAAACCAGAAGAAGAAGCGAAGGGTTTATTAAGCAACATATCTTTTTTTGATAAAGTTTCTAACAAAGATGTTGTTATTCTTTCAAGGCAAATGGCGACGCTTTTCCAAGCGCAAGTTTCAGCACTAAGAGTTTTTCAGCTTTTGGCTATGCAATCTGAAAACGCATTGTTGAGAAGAAAGTTGAAAGAAGCAGTAGATGACCTTCAAGCTGGTAATAGTATTTCTGCAGCTCTAGGCAAACACCCAGATGTTTTTACTCCATTTTATATAAATATGGTAAAGGCAGGAGAAGAATCAGGAAAGCTTGATGAAACTTTTATGTATCTGGCAGATTATTTAGATAGAAATTATGAAGTAACATCAAAAGTTAAAACCGCTCTCATATATCCAGCCTTTGTTATTTTTACTTTTGTCGCAGTTATGATCCTTATGCTTGTTGTTGTTATTCCCAAAATCAGCGTAATTTTAAAAGATTCCGGACAAGCTGTTCCTATATATACAAAAATAGTTTTAGGGATTTCAGATTTTTTTGTAAGTTACTGGGTGCTACTCCTTATAGCCATAATCGTTGGTGGTTTTTTCCTTTGGAGATATTTACAAACAATTGCCGGAAAAATGGCATTTGATGATATGAAAATTTCTACTCCCATAATAAAAAATCTTTATTCCAAACTTTACCTTTCAAGAATCGCAGACAACATGAACACAATGCTTATTTCAGGTATTCCTATGGTAAGAGGACTTGATCTCACTTCTTCGGTTGTAGACAACTTAGTTTATAAAAAAATTTTAGAACAAACAGTTGAAGATGTAAAAGGTGGAAGTTCAGTTTCAAGTGCTTTAGAAAAACATGAACAGATCCCAGGAATATTTGTCCAAATGGTAAGAATCGGAGAAGAGACAGGGCAACTAGGAAACATTCTAAAAACTCTAGCCAACTTTTATAGAAGAGAAGTTACCAACTCCATCGATTCTATTGTAAGCCTTATCGAGCCAGCTATGATCGTGCTTTTGGGTCTTGGTGTCTCATTTCTCCTAGCTGCGGTCCTCGTTCCTATCTATAGTATTTCAGGCGGAATGTAATTTCTCTTGAAAAGAAATTACCCAGTCAAATGACAATACAATTTGACGGGGCAAGACTTATCCACTCCTCATTTTCTTTTATAATTCGTTGGGTGTATAATAAATAAGTAAAAATAATCTCTAATGCATAGAGGTTAGATGTTTTTTGACGGGAGTATTTCTGTCTTGAGCAAACAGAGAGATGGCCGGATATAAAACGTTGTGAAATTTATTAGCGTAAAGATTTCGATATCTTATCAATAAAAATTAAAAAAATTATGAAAAAAGGTTTTACATTGATTGAGCTTTTGGTGGTTATCGCCATCATAGGTATTCTTTCATCAGTTGTTTTGGCTTCGTTGAATAATGCTAGAAGCAAAGGAACAGATGTAAAGATACAAACACAGTTGTATAATATTAAAGGGGCTGCTGAGATAGCAAATGTTGGTGGTAGCTATGGAACTGCTGTTCTAGCGAAAGGCTGCGAAGGTCTTGTAAATAATACTAATCTAGTTACTTTTATGTCAGGTGCTAGCTGGCCAAATAATAAAGCTCCTGATTGTACATCAAACGCTGCATTAGGAGGCTCGATAACTGCGTATTCTGTTTGGCATCAATTGACAGCTTCAGGGGCTGGTTGGTGTGTTGATAGTACTGGAGTTTCGACTTCTTCTGCCATTGCACCAACATCTGGAAAGAATTGTTCGAACGGTGATCTATAAATTTTTTGGATTTTTAATCAAACAAAAAACCGCCAAGGGCGGTTTTTTGTTTTCTACAACTTTTAATTGAATGTTTTCCTTGATATAATATTGTTATGATAAATATAAATAAGAAAAGTAAAGGTTTTACTTTAGTGGAAGTTGTCGTCGTCATCGCCATAATGGGTGTTTTGTACGGAATTATTTATTCATCATTTGATGTTTCAAGAGCCAACAGCAGAGACCAGCAAAGAGTTTCAGACATAAGCGCAATACAGCTTGCCCTCGAACAATATTTTAATAAAAATGGAGTATATCCTTCGACATTAAATACACTCACTGTAAAATCTGATTTAATACCGAATGCTTACATACCTCAAATACCAACGCCTCCGTCAATTGGTGAAACTGCCTACCAATATTTTCCCATGACAAAAACAATAGATTCAACTAACTGTGTGTCATATCAGCTCTGGACAACTTTTGAAAGAAGCAACGCATATTTAGATGCAAAAAAAAGTTTTAATTCAACTGCAACTCTTTTACCCAAAGGTTTAGTTCAGTGTGGAATTAACCACCCTACTATAAATGCCTTAGATAAAGAATTAGTCTACGACGTAATGCCTTAATTTTCCGCGCCGAATCCTACGAGATAAATAGAGATATATGTTAATATTATGTAATTAAGTATTTGAAAGATTAATAACAATATAATTAAATTTTCCCAGATGATTTTATTTGTAAACATATTTATAATTTTTGTACTAGGAACTATCATTGGCAGTTTTCTTAATGTTGTAGTGTTGAGATACAACACAGGCTTATCTATAATCACCGGCAGGTCTATCTGCTTTTCGTGCAATAAAGATTTGCACTGGTACGAGCTCATTCCTTTTTTCAGTTTTTTTATGCTTGGCGGAAAATGTTTAGGTTGCAGTAGCAAAATCTCTATTCAATATCCACTAATCGAGTTTATCACCGGCACCGTTTTCACTGGTATATATTTAAAATTTGGTTTTACTCCACTTCTTCCGATATATTTAGTTATTGCGTCGCTTCTTATCACGATGTCGGTTTATGATTTTAAACATAAAATAATTCCAGATGGCATGGCATTTTCATTTATAATTTTGTCTTTTGTGGCAATGTGCCTGACACATCCGCTCAGTCAGATTTTCAGTATAAATCCAGTTTCATTAGACTTGCTTGCTGGTCCTATACTTTTTGCTTTTTTTGCGTTTTTCTGGCTCATATCAGGAGGAAAGTGGATGGGTTTTGGTGATGCAAAGCTCGCTCTCGGCGTGGGCTTTCTTTTAGGCTTTTCTGGTGGCGTATATGCGATTATTTTAGCTTTTTGGATAGGTGCTGGCGTCAGTTTGATACTGCTAGCCCTTCAAAAAGTAAAGATCGCAAAGCTAAAATTAACTTTCAAGAGCGAAATACCTTTTGCCCCGTTTATAATCCTCGCCGTACTTATTCAGCTTCTCACTTCATGGAATCTACACAGCATAATTTACTTTTTGAATTAGAAACTGGGTCTTAACGGCTTTCCGAGATTAAACTTATCGTATAATTAATATAAATGTATAAAGAAAGTAAAAAATATAAAAATAGTTTAAAGGCAGGCTTCACTCTCGTTGAGCTTCTTATTACTATTTCTATGTTCGTTATTATTACTGGTGTTGTTTTGGTAAATTCCAAATCATTTGATAATTCTGTTCTTTTACACAACTTTGCATATGATGTTGCGCTTACTATAAAGCAAGCTCAGTCTTATGGAG
>CAZPLP010000016.1:0-10091 GCA_964587695.1 uncultured Candidatus Saccharibacteria bacterium
AAGTAGGTTCTAGCGGAATCGTAAAGTCGCACAAATAAAAAAAGCGCGAAAGCGTTTTTTTATTTGTGCCAAGGGAGAAAGCAAACTTCTTTGCTTTCGTCCGGACTTGAAAGACGGAGTATGTCGCAAAGCGACTACGAGTTGGGATCGCGAGTACTTATGTAGAATTTGAGCGAAGTGAAAAATTATACTTAGTAACTCGTGATAATTCCGGCCCTTGGCACAAATATAAAAACTCGCATTTAGCGAGTTTTTAATTTTATTTATATACTTTTGATTTTTAACTTTGCTTGTCTATTTTTATCAATTTTTGGCATTCGGATTATTAGTAAGCCATTTTTATTTATAGCATCAGATTCATCAACATCTATCTCTTGAGGCAAAATAATTGTTCTAGAAAATGAGCCCCAGTATAATTCTTTGTGAAAATAATCACTACCAGTCGTATCATTTGATTCTTCTCTTAATCCTTTTATAATAACCATATCTCTTGTGATAGATATATCTAAATCTTCTTGCTTAACACCAGCAACCATAGTTTTAACTACTATTTCAGAAGGTGTTTGGTACATATCTATAGCAAGCTGGCCTTCAGTTTCCATTTCAGACTCTTGAAGTTCACTTTCTATCTGATCCTCGGATTCCTGGTCATTATTCTCGCTGCTTGTATTTATTATGCCAGTAAGTTTTTCAAAAAAAGATTTTTTTCTCATTATATATTAAAATTTAATTTGTTAATGATATGATTTATAGATGAATCACGACTGAAGACTCACTATTATGCTTATTTATTTAATTTAAAGAATTTTACTTTAGTATTATACAATATATAGTAAATTTTGCACGAACAAAATATATTTATAATTTAATCTATTTTTTCTATTCGAATTTTCTTAATTTTTTCAAATGCTAATAGTAATATTATAACAACAATCCAGATAAGTTCCAGCGCCATAATGGAAGCTTCTTGTTTTCCAATCATAAAAAAATTAAAGAAACTGTGTATTAAAATTGCCGATATTATACCGATAAAAGTAAAGAACGTACGTTTAAGTTTATTGTTGAAAAAATTGAAACTAATAAATAGTGCAATTGTTGCTGAGGAAATAGTATGCAGTAATGTTGCTCCTATAAATCTCATATTTCCTGTAAAAATACTTAAAACAATATTATTATTCTCAATTGGATTGATGAGAAATAACATATTTTCTATAGCAGCAAATCCCAAAGCTGTAGTGATCATGTATATCATTGGATCTAAAGGCTCATTATCTTCCTTTGACCTTAAAACAAGTACATAAGCCATAATAAACTTAATAACCTCTTCTATAATAGGAGCAAAAATTATCACAAGCAAAACCTTGTCTAAAAGAACACCTGTTTGTTTAGATATCGTTTCTATCCAAGACAAAATTCCATGCAAATAATCAGCATAGAATAACTTTGTTAATCCTAAGCCAAATAAATATTTTTCTAAAAATAAAGAAATAAAAACGGCAACCATACCGCCTACAAATGCCAGTACTATCATTCTCTTGGGCTCTGGATTTTTTTTGTCCTCATTCACCCAAAAGAAAAGCCAAATAAGAGTGGGTAACACACCACATATAAAAGCAAAAAAAATTGTAGCTAAAAGATGAAAATCAAAGTTCATTATACTTTATAATTATACAGGCCAAGTCTCAATCATCAAAATGCTTTTACCCTCATTTATTGATTGCCATATTTCTTCTGTTATAAAAGGCATAAATGGGTGTAGTACCTTCAAAACATCTCTAAGTGTCGAAAGTAAAAATTGTTTTCTTGAATTTTTATCATCTCCTGTACCTTCACTAAATATCTTTTTACTTTCCTCAAGAATTATATCTGCAAGTGTGTGCCAAGTATAATGATAGATTTTTTCTGCAGCCATATAGAATCTGAATTCATCGATGTCTTTTGTAATATCAATAATAAATTCATTTTTTTCTGCAATAAGTTTTTTATCAATATCAGAATATTTGGAAAAGTTTGAATCATATTTTTCACCTTTAGTAGATTCCAATATAAATCTTGTTATATTCCAAATCTTGTTGGCAAAGTTTTTGTTTGCTTTTACTTTATCCTCTGCCCATTTGCTATCTGTTCCAGGAGTATTACCAATGACAAGAGCCATTCTGACTGCATCAGCTCCAGATTTTAATACTAGCTCAGTTGGGTCAATGCTGTTGTTTAAGGACTTAGACATCTTTTTGCCTTTTGAGTCACGGATAATTCCATGCAGGTAAACCATTTTAAATGGAATATCTCCCAAAACATAACCAGTCATAAGTATCATTCTCGCTACCCAGAAAAAAAGTATATCGTATCCAGTTTCTAAGACATCTGTTGGATGGAAGAAGTCAAGATCCTTAGTTTTTTCAGGCCATCCAAGCGTTGAAAATGTCCATAGAGCACTGGAAAACCACGTATCTAGTGTATCTTCGTCTTGTGTCCAGCCTTCGCCTTTTGGCGCATCCACACCGCAATATATCTCACTTTTTTTGTCAGCACTAGGCTGATCGGCCTTGGGCCGATACCAAACTGGTATTCTGTGTCCATACCAAATTTGTCTCGAGATACACCAATCATTAAGTTTTTCTATCCAATGGAAATATGTTTTGTTAAAATAATCCGGAATAATATCAATCTGTTTCTCTTGGACAGTATTTTTCATTATTTCTTTTAAAGTTGTTTCTTGTCCACTTTGAATACCACTTATTTTTGAATTTTTTAAAATAAATGGTTTATTTACAGCGACAAACCATTGGAGTTTTGGTAATGGTTCAACAATCCCTCCAGTTCTTTCTGCAGTAGAAATATTTTGTTTAATGTCTTCTTCTTTTTCTAAAAGTCCTTCTGTTTTTAGCCATTCGACTATAACTTCTCGAGCCTCAGTAACTTTTTTACCTAAAAGATTCTCACCACCAACCATCATTTTAGCTTTTTCATCGATTACTTGAATAACTGGAAGGTTATTTTTTTGTCCAATTTCCCAGTCGATCATGGAGTGAGCAGGTGTAACTCCAAGAGCCCCTGTACCAAATTCTTTTTCTACAGATTTATCAGCAATAATTTTAATATGGATTTTTACACCACAAAAAACTGCATCATATTCTTTTCCAACATATTTTTGATAACGTGTATCTTCTGGATGAACTGCAACGGCTGTATCACCAACTTTGGTTTCTGGCCTTGTTGTAGATATAGAAATGGGGAAGTCTTTTGAATATTTAAAAGTATAAAATTTTGCAGGTCGCTCCTCATAGACTATTTCATCATCTGAAATAGTTGTTTGACCTTTAGGATCCCAGTTTACTATTCTGTTGCCTCTATAAATAAGTCCATCGTCGTACATTTTTTTAAAAACTGTTCTGACTGCAAGATTTCTTTTTTCATCAAGAGTAAAAGCTTCGCGAGACCAATCACAAGAACCACCAAGAGATTTAGATTGAGAAATTATCGTATCATGGCTTTGCTTAACAAAAATATCAATTCTTTTTAAAAGTTCTACTCGTCCAAGGTCATATCTAGATTTGTCTTCATCTTTTTTAATTATTTTTTCAACTTTGGATTGTGTGGCTATAGCGGCATGGTCAGTACCAGGAAGCCAAAGTGTTTTTTTACCACGCATTCTTTGAAAACGAATCATTATATCTTCAGTAGTCAAAGTCAAAGCATGACCCAAGTGAAGGACGCCGGTGACGTTGGCCGGAGGTAACATTATTGAGTATTTTTCTTTATGTCTTGGTGGTAAATTATCAGGATTAAAATAGCCTGATTCTTCCCACATTTTATATATTTTTGGTTCTGTTTCTTGAGGATTGTATGGTTTCAAAAATTTATCTTGCATAATGAGTTTATAATAGCAAAAACAATGCTGACTGAATAGGGTTAGTTAAGGAAATAAAATAACCACAATTTAATGTGGTTAATTAGGGGTGGCCCGCGGAGAGCAGGGGAAGGGGTCTACTCCGCGGGCCGTATGAAAAGGGTAACAACTAAAATAAAGTATACTCTTATTTTGTTAAAATGTCAAGTTTCCCAAAGCTTTGAATTCGCTTTGGGTATCTTTTCCGTCTTTAATATTTATATATCCAGCAAGAGCAATCATAAAGGCGTTGTCTGTTGAAGCACTTATTTCTGGTACTAATAATTCAATATTCATATCATTTGCAAGTATGGCAAAATCATTCCTGATTTTTTTGTTTGCGCTGACTCCACCACCAATGATAATAGTCTGTGCACCAAATTGTTCTACAGCTTGCTTTGTTTTTTTTACGATAACTTCTACAACGGCATCTTCAAATTCACGAGCAATTTCTTGTTTAATTTGTTCTGTCATCACTGGGATTTTTTGAGTTGTGTAAAGTACGGCAGTTTTAATTCCCGAAAATGAAAAATTTAAATCATGCGAATGGATCATTGGACGGGGTAGTGGAAATGGAGGAATCTTGTTTGGAAACTCAGTTCTTTCTTTTTCAGCAAGTTTTGATATAAGCGGTCCTCCTGGATAAGCGAGTCCAAGTATTCTTGCAACTTTATCAAAAGCTTCACCAATAGCATCATCTTTTGTGTTACCTATTATTTCATATTGTCGGTGATCTTTTATTAAAACAAGTTGAGTATGCCCGCCACTAATAAGCAAAGCAATAGCCGGAAAATTAATATTTTTTACTTCGAATTCTTTATCGGCAATTTTATTAAGTGGCGCAACGAGGATGTGTCCTTCCATGTGATTTGTTGGAAGGATAGGAACATTTATTACTTCACTAAGTGCTTTCGCAAAACTGACACCAACCCAAAGTGCCGGTTCAAGTCCTGGTCCATTTGTCACTGCTATCAAATCGATTTTTTTATTCCAAACCGCTGCTCTGATTTTTTCTGCAAGCTGCACGAATGGTTCAAATAAACCCTGTTCACGAATTAAGATTTCTTCTAGTTTCTCAGTTTTTTCATCTGAAAGTTTTGTACTATTATTCAAATCAACAATACCTGATTCTTCTAAACACTTTTCAAGTATTGGTGTTAGATTTTTTACATGTTCTCTTTTTGCCATCATTGGAAAAACTCCACCATATTGAGTATGAAGTGCTATTTGAGAATATAATTGGTTTCCAAGAATTTTAATTTTTGGCAAGTCGGAACTCTCATCTGTTTCAATTATACAGATTGCTGTTTCATCACAAGAAGTTTCGATGCCAAGAATTACCATGGAGTTAATATATCATTTAATAATAAATAATCTATATACAATAGTTATTGCAGAGATGGGGAGATTCGGTCACAGATATTTTTTGTTGTACAAAAAATTCCGCGACCCCGTCTCACTTGTCTTGGTTCGCTTTGCTCACATCAAGACTTCGTTCCGACTTTCTCATCTCGAAACTTCTCGACATCAGAATTCGCTGAAAGTATTCAGCTTATTCTGCTGTTGCGGAGAGGGGGAGATTCGAACTCCCGAGACCTTGCGGTCCACCGCGTTTCGAGTGCGGCTCATTCAACCACTCTGACACCTCTCCTTTAAAATTCATTTCTAAAATAACACTAACATTTTTTTGCCTTTTTCTCAAAAAATGTTATATTACTTCTTGTTCCTTTGGCCAAACTGGTTTAATTATAAATCAGCAATCTGAACATTTTATTTAAAAATGTTTTATGGCCCCATCGTCTAACGGTTAGGACACGGCCTTTTCAAGGCTGTAATCGGAGTTCGATTCTCCGTGGGGTCACAAAAATTCGTGAATCATAATTTTTGTGATTTAAAATACAAAAGTCTTTGTATTTTAAAAGAATCGAAAGACGGACTGAACGAAGGTGAAGGAGTCGGGGTCGCGGGATTTTTCAGAAGAAAAATATCTGTGACCGAAAGTGTACCCACGTTTCTCCGTGGGGTCACAAATTATATATTATGCTTATCACATTATTATCATTGTCTGTTTTATTAATCATATTTTGTATTATATTTTCAATATATTTATTGAGTTCTTTTTTTACACAGTCTCCATTTGTTCCTATAAAGAGAATGCATTTATCTAAAATTGTTGATACATTAAGATTAAAGCAAAACAGTGTTTTGTATGATCTGGGTTGCGGAGATGCAAGAGTTTTAATTGAAGCAACCAATCGTGTAAAAGATATAACGGCTGTGGGTATAGAGAAAAATATTATTGTATATTTGTGGTCAAAATGGTGTACAAGACATAATAATATACAAATATTTTGTGATGATATTAGTAATATTTCCTTTAAAGATGCTACGCACATATATATGTATTTGAATACCAGAATGATGGATAGATTTTTGATTAAATTTAAAAAGGAATGTAAACCCGGCACGCGTATTGTCTCTTGCGTCTTTACTTTTTCTAATTTAACAC
Organism: uncultured Candidatus Saccharibacteria bacterium; assembly: GCA_964587695.1. Lineage (GTDB taxonomy): Bacteria > Patescibacteriota > Minisyncoccia > Phycocordibacterales > GWA1-40-21 > Bog-1340. The sequence goes on from CAZPLP010000016.1 coordinate 6,399, forward strand.
CGGATGAAGTGATAGATACTTCAATAAAAAATGATGGAATGTGTAAAAAAATGTACGTATATATTCTAAAATAAATAAAGATTAATCTTTATATTTGCCTTTTTTTGTGATAATATCTTTTTGTTTATAAATTTAAATTTGGGAGGTTAGCTCAGTTGGTAGAGCGCAATCTTGACGTGATTGATGTCAGAGGTTCGAATCCTCTACCTCCCACAAAAATATCCGCTCCGTAGGCGGATTTTTTGATGGTTGGTAAGCAAGCAGATTGCTCTGCTTGCGTGAGGATTCGAACAGCGGAGTCATATTTTTTCAGTAGAAAAAATAGATGAGCTGGTGCCCAGACAAAGCTGAGTGACGACGAAGCTTTAGTCGAGGGAGAAATTCCTCTACCTCCCACAAATAAAATTCCCGAATAGGGGATTTTTTTGTGCGAGGTAAGAAAGCTCTGGGAGAGCTTTCGTGAGGATTCGAAGACCTTTGGTAGTTTTATACGAGTTTAGGCGAAGTATAAAACAGAAAAGGTGTACAGAAACTGTAAGTTTCGAAATTACTCTACCTCTAACAAAATAAAAAAATCACCATTCGGTGATTTTTTTATTTTGTATTTAAATATCTATATATATCCTCAAGTGCTTTTATAGCATCGCCAACTGCGATGTTATTTTGTTTGTAAAGTCCATCTGCGCAATCTCCGGCAGACCAAATACCTTTTTCTGAAGTACTTTGGTGTTTTGGATCCACAACTACTTCTTGTTTGTCATTTAGATTTACAATTCCGTGTGTCAGATAATCCACAGAAGGGTCGGCTCCGATTTCAACAAAAATTCCAGAAACGGGTAATTCTGTTTCTTTTTCTGAATCTTTGTCTCTATAGATTAGTGATTTTACAAATTTATCACCTTTTATTTCAAGTAAATCTACATTTGGTATACCTCTAACTTTAGGATTTGATAAGACTTTTTTCATTGTGATTGGATCTGCTCTAAAATCACTTCTTTGAATTATTGTTACACTTTTTGCATAAGCTGAGAGTTGGGAAGCGGATTCAAATGCAGAATTCCCTCCACCAATAACAACAGTGTCCATATTGGCAAACATTGGTCCATCACAGGAAGTACAATATGTAATTCCTTTACCATCAAATTCTTCTGCACCTTTTACTTTCAATTTTCTTCGAACGCTCCCTGATGCAACAAGAACAGTTTTTGAATTATACTCGTTACCTTTATCAGTAACAATTTTAAACGTATTATCATCATTTTTAGTTAATTTAGTAACTATCTCTTTTTCTTTTATATCTATTTCTTTTGAATAACTTTTAAGATGTTTCTCTAGGTTTGTTGTTAACTCCTCACCACTAATAGAAATAGATCCAATCCAATTTTGAATATTTTCAGATACCGCACTCTGATTTCGAAAATTCTCTGTAATAAATACAGTCTTTAATTTTTTTCTAGCAGCGTAAACTCCAGCAGCTACTCCTGCAGGACCACCACCTATAATGCAAAGATCGAATATTGAATTTTGAATATCGAATGTCGATTTTTCAGTCATTTTTTATATATATTTTAGTACTTCTAATAATTCCATTTATAAGCTGGTGAAGTTTGTTTATTTTTATATTCACAAATTCAAACTCCTTTTGATCTATATAGTTTAAATCTTTCGCTATTAATAATTGATTTTCTATTTCAATAAGTGACCCTCTGGATATATAAAAAAATTGTAATTTTTCTTTATATCCTTGTCTACCAAACCCTTCTGCTATATTGGATGATATGGATACTGATGCTCTGCGCATTTGATTTGTAAGAGCAAAAATTTCACTCGTTGGAAATTTTGAAGTAATTTTGTATGTTTCTAATACCAGAGAATGTGCATCTTTCCAACAATCAAGGTCTTTAAAAGACTCAATTTTTTTCTTTATATTTTTAATTTCAATATTCAACATTCTATATTCGATATTCTACTTCTTATTTCTTCTCAAAAAAGCTGGAACTGCACCCCAATCATCATCGTCTAAAACTATTTTTTTGTCATCAGAATCATCTATAATAATAGTTGAAGAATTTCTTGCTTTTTCTTCTACAGTAGGATTTTTTGAAGCATTAACTGCCGGTGCTGTTGAGTGGAAAAGTGATTTCTTGTTTGATGGAGTATCAGAAAAACCGGATGCAATAACAGTAATTTGCATCTCGTTCTTTTTTAATTTATCTGTGCAAACTGTTCCAAAAATAACTTTAGCATTTGGATCTATGGATTCTGTAATAATCTTTGCAGCTTCTTGTATTTCAAAAAGAGTAATATCGTCTCCTCCAGCAATCGAAAAAAGTACTCCTTTTGCGCCGTTTATTGAAACTTCAAGTAGTGGGGAATTGATAGCCATTTTTGCAGCTTCCTCAGCTCTCTTTTCTCCAGAAGCTTTTCCAATACCCATAAGTGCTGAACCTGCATTTTCTATAACAGCTTTTATATCAGCGAAGTCAATATTTATAGTCCCTGGAATCGTTATGAGGTCTGAAATACCTTCCACAGCTTGTCTTAAGATATCATCACAAATAGCGAAAGCAGATTTTGTAGTCGTATCCTTTGTAATCATAGACATAAGTCTGTCATTTGGGACAACTATGATTGCGTCAACGTTTTTCTTCAATTCTTCTATAGATAATTCAGCAATTTTATTTCTTTGTAAACCTTCAAACATAAAAGGTCTTGTAACAATAGCGATAGTAAGAATTCCTAATTCTTTTGCAATTCTTGCAATTATTGGGGCAGCACCACTGCATGTTCCTCCACCCATTCCACCAGCAATAAATACCATATCAGCACCTTTTAAAGTTTCTTGAAGTTCTTCTTTTGTTTCTTCAGCAGCTCTTTTACCAAGCTCAGGATTCATTCCTGTTCCTAAACCTTTTGTAAGATTTTTTCCAATATGAATTTTTTTCTCAGCTTGTGAGTGGTGCAAATCTTGAGTATCGGTATTCATACAAATAAATTCAACTCCTTTTACTTTTGTTGAAATCATATGATTGAGAGCATTTTTACCAGATCCTCCAATTCCTATAACTTTAATACGAGCAAATGTTTCTATTTCTTGATTTACTTTTGGCATAATTTATATTCCGATTTTTATCTCGGTGATCCCGATAATCCGGGGTTAAGCTAATAATAACAAGTTAAATTCTTATATGGCTAATATTAATACAAAAAAAAATAAAAGCAAATTTTGATATAGACCCTAGGCTTTAGACACTATGCGCTAGTAAAAATATAAAAAAGCTAAAGCCTAAAGCTTAGTTGTCTAGAGACTATTTTTAAGGCATTAGTTGTTTTAATGTTGATTTTAATACGTTTTTTGCATCTTTTAGAAAATTAGAAAAAGAGCCTTCAACATAACCTTTTATATTTTTACTAGATGTTACTAGCCCTAGCGCAACATACCAAGAAGGATCTCGGAGTTTAGTTTTTGTGTTACCAAAAATTTCAGTTGTGCCTATTTTTGATGGTAATTTTAGAATAGATTTTGGTAATTCTTCAAGTGAAGAAGAGTTTGCACCTCCACCGATAAATATTACACCAGCTGGCAAGTGCTCACTTCTTTTTATTTTTTTGAAATGATTTTCAACTGCTTCAAAAATATCAGTAAGACGTGCCTCTACTATTTCTTCCAATTTTTTCTTTGAATATTCTTCT
>CAZPLP010000017.1:0-10067 GCA_964587695.1 uncultured Candidatus Saccharibacteria bacterium
ACTGACCTCTGGTGTATCTGCTGTCCTGCCAAGGGCAACGCAGAGTAGCTATGTTCGGAACGGATAAACTCTGAAAGCATCTAAGAGTGAAGCCGTCCCCAAGATTAGAATTCAATTGAGGACCCTGGGAGATGACCAGGTGATAGGTTGCAGCTGTAAGCGAAGTAATTCGTTCAGGCGAGCAATACTAATTATTCGATTCTTATTAGGAAATTTAGAAATACACAATTTTGTTGTTTTAACCTGTTATGTGAAATTAATTCAAAGAATACTTTGAATAATTTTCACGTATAATTTATTGAGCTTTTAGTTCTGGTGCTTTGTCGCTGGTGTTACACCTGATCTCATTCCGAACTCAGAAGTTAAGCCCAGTTGAGGCGATGATACTCTCTCTGAAGGGGAAAGTAGCTAGGCGCCGGAACTAAGCGCTCAATAAATAATTTAAAAAACACCCTCCAGGTGTTTTTTTGGTTTGTCGCTGGGTTGTTCCGCCTTACAGTCGCTGTACACCTTTTCTATTTTTCACTTCGCATCGGCTCGCAAAAAATTATCAAAGGTCTTAAAACTTTGGGTCCCACCCCGAAGTTTTAACCTGATCTCATTCCGAACTCAGAAGTTAAGCCCAGTTGAGGCGATGAGTCACATATAATTTTTTGCTAAAAATTTATGCGACCCCGCCTCGTGCCGTCGCACTCCGGCTTTGGAGTTTGGGTCCCTATCCCAAACTCCAACTCCCTCTGAAGGGGAAAGTTAATGCTTGAACAAAAACAATTATTTATGGTATAATTTTTACATGGAACAAAATAACTCAAGTGATGTTGGTTTTATTGGAAAGCACAGATTATTTTTATCTGCGGTAGTCATGTTTGTAGTTTTTAGGATTGTTGTGGCAGTTATGGCTTCATATTCTAGTCCTGATGTGGGTTTTGGTATTGCTTTTTTGGTGATTCCGGTTTCGTTAATAGTTTCAGGTATACTTTATACAATCACTTTCAAATTACTCACTTTTCCAGGCGTTAGTAAAGCACCAACAATTGAAGAAAGGAAAGATTGGCTTCTCATTTTATTGATTCCTCTTTTAATTATACTTATGCTTCCAACAATACTTCCTTTGTTATAGTAGGTAATTGAAAATCAAACCACTGCCACAAAAGGCAGTTTTTTGTTATACTATTTAACATGTCTTGGGCACAAAGGAGAAAAACTACATACATTGTCTCGATATTATTTGTGATAACTATCATAATAGCAATTTTTCTTTTTTTTGTTTTAAATAAAAAACCAACATGTTTTGACGGTATAAAAAACCAAAATGAATTAGGAATAGATTGTGGTGGTTCTTGTACCATTTTATGCCGAGCTCAATATAACAATCCCGTAGTAATTTGGGGACCTAGATGGTCAAAAGTTCTCAGTAGTGGAACTTATAATTTTTTAACTTATGCTCAAAATCCAAATGTTGGTATAGGTGCATATAATGTAACTTATATTTTAAGTGTTTATGATAAACAAGATATTTTACTCTATCAAAAGCCAGGAACTACATATATTCCGCCTAATAATAATTTTGTAATTTTTGAAGATAATATAGTTTTACATGACAAAATCCCTTTTAGGGCCAAACTAGAATTCACTGGCAATCCTATCTGGCAGGCAATATCTAGTAGCGAATCAAGTATTACTGCTACATCTAAAAATTTAGTAAACGAAGATACCAAACCAAAACTGCTGGTAACAATAAGTAATACAACACTTAAACCAATAAGTAATATCGAATCGGTAGCAATTCTCTACGACGAAAATAACAATGCAATAGCTTTTTCAAGAACAAAAACTGATTTTATTGCAAAGGACAGCACTGCAGATATTGTTTTCACTTGGCCAGAAAAATTTGATCAAAAAGTTGTAAGAATAGATATAGTTTCAAAAGTTTTACCAAATTAAAATATGTTTTCTGACTCCAAATATAAAAATAATACAGGAATTTATTCCTTTTTTTCTAATCTAAAAATAGATTGGATAATGTTTTCCTCAGTTATAGCAATATCAATACTTGGTCTCTTGACCATGTCTTCTTTTGTTAGCGACGATACATTTTTAGAAAAACAACTTATTTGGCTCGTGATATCAATTATTATTTTTTTTATTTTAAGTTTTGTGGATTATAGATTTTTAAATAAAACTAATGTAGTTTCTAGTATATTCTTAGTTTCTCTAGTTCTTTTATTTGGTTTATTTATATTGGGACACACTGCAAAAGGGGCAGAAAGCTGGTTTAAAATAGGTGGAATGTCTTTTCAACCATCAGACCCTATCAAATTAGTTCTTGTAATTTTATTAGCAAAATACTTTTCCAGAAGACATGTTGAAATTGCGAACATAAGACACATTTTAGTTTCTGGATTTTACGCTCTTTCTATTTTTGCCCTCGTTTTTTTTCAACCAGATTTTGGTTCTGCACTGATTATTTTTTTTATATGGTTAGGTATGATTTTTGTTTCCGGTGTTTCTAAAAAGCACTTATTAGTTGTTTTATTTTTTGGTTTGACTGCTTTTTCTATTTTATGGATTTATGGTTTAAAAGATTATCAAAAAAGTCGCGTAATAAATTTTATACACCCGTTAGCAGACATAAGAGGTTCTGGATATAATGCATATCAATCAACTATTGCTATAGGTTCAGGACAAATTTTAGGAAAAGGAATTGGTTATGGAACCCAGTCAAAACTGAAATTTTTACCAGAGTATAGATCAGATTTTATTTTTTCTGCTTTTGCAGAAGAGTGGGGTCTTGTTGGTGTGGGAATACTTTTTTTACTTTTTGGTATTTTTGTTTGGAGAATTATAATATGTGCTTATCACGGTGCAACAAATTTTGAAATGCTATTTGGGCTTGGTATAGCAACGTTATTTATAAGTCACTTTTTAGTAAATGTTGGAATGTCTTTAGGTTTGATGCCTGTTACCGGAATAACTTTTCCTTTTATGAGTTATGGAGGGACAAATTTACTATCATCTTTTGTGGCACTAGGAATACTTATGGGAATGAGAAGATACGGAAGAGATGTCCATAAAGACACCATTAAAAACGAGTTTTTAGGATTATAAATAAATTAATCTATTTAAAGGGGTAATAGTCTATAAGCCTATTGTCTATATAATAAAAATGTTTTTTCAAGCATACTCTTTTGAGTAAAATGCTTTGAAACTTTTTCTTTTAATGCCTGTCCAAAACCTTTTGCCTTCTCCGGATTTTTAATCAAATATTCTATTGAAGTTTTTATTTCTTCTGAGTTTTTTGGAGTGACAAGTATTCCATTTTTATTGTTTTCAATAATTTCTGAAATACCACCAACGTCACTCGCTATTACTGGAAGGGAAGCATTTCCAGCTTCAAGAAGCATGTATGGTAAAGCCTCAGTAATTGATGACAAAGTTAGCATATCAAATGCTTTAAGATAAGTGGACGCATTTTCTATTTGTCCTATTAAAAATACTTTATTATAAACACCAAGTTTTACTGACAGTTCTTCCAATTCTTTCCTTTTTTCACCTTCACCAATTACAATAAACATTACATTACTTCTTGTTTTAGAAATTGCTTCTATTGCATAATTTATACCTTTTGTGGTGTGAAGCTCAGATATAGTACCAATCCATAAAGGATTTTCAGAAAGTATTTTTGATGATTTTTTATTTGTATCAAGTATCTTTTTTGTTAAGATTTCACGTGCCGACTCCTTTGATTTAAGTTCAATTTCTCGTAATCCATTTTTTATAACTACTATTTTATTTTGAAACATATTACTAATTTGTTTTTTTGTAGCATCTGATACGGAAATTGTTTTGTGACACAATATTATTGTAAATAAATGAAGTATTTTTATTAGTATTTTAGAAAAAAAGCCTCTTTCTTCATTAAATGCCCAACCGTGGGCTGTAAATATTATTTTGTTTACACCAGATATTCTACCCGCGATAGCTCCAATAAGACCCATTTTTGAGCTATTTAAATGTATTATGTCTGGTTTTTCTTTTTTAAATAAATCAATAAGTTCAAATAATAAACCAAATTCCTTTTTGGTATCTATATCTCTTTGTGAGTTTTTTAGTAAAATTGTTTTTACGCCCGCTTCTTCAAGTCTTTTTTTTAAATCACCATCGCCACCTAAAAGTACTGAAGTTTCAAATTGATCGCGCGGTGTATTTGTTGCAATATCAAAAACGTATTTCTGAGCACCGCCCCAGTTTGACTTTGTTATACAAATAAAAAGCTTCTTTTTTGCAAAATTCATATGTTCATATTATATAGAAAAATGGCTTAAATGGAAGAGATTATAGCATCGATGTATTTTTAGGTAGGTTTCAATTTTTATAAATAATGCTACTATATCTAGCATGATTATTTCCAATAAAAAAGAGACATTTTCACTTTTCATAGGTGACTTATTTGTTTTTGCTCTTTCTTTGTGGGTTTCTCTTTCATTGAGATCAGGTGATATTTCTCCCTGGAGTGTATTTAAGGAACACCTGCTACCTTTTAGTTTTATATTTTTGGCTTGGATTATTATATTTTTTATTGCTGGTTTGTACGATAAATACACAACTGTTTTAAAAGATAGTATTCCAGGGATGATTTTCAATGCTCAGTTAGTAAATAGCGGAATCGCAATAGCATTCTTTTATCTTATTCCATATTTTGGTATTGCGCCTAAAACAATTTTATTTTTGGATTTAGTTATTTCATTTATATTAATTTATACATGGAGGGTTTATAGTCATTCGATTTTGGGATTAAAAAGAAAAGAGTCCGCTATTTTAATAGGAAGTGGGGAGGAGATGAAAAGTTTATTAAAAGAAATTAATATAAATCCAAGATCAGGGCTTTATTTTGATTTGACTATAGACTTGGATAAAGAAACGGATATTTCTTACGTGCAAAATATTATAGATAAAATTAAGGCAGGCTTTATTTCTATGGTCGTTGTAGATTTGAAGGATAAAAGAATAGACCCAATACTACCAATTCTTTATGGCCAGATATTTTCTGGGGTTAAATTTATAGACATGGATAAAGTATATGAAAATGTTTTTGATAGAGTCCCATTATCTTTTTTACAATATGATTGGTTTTTGGAAAACATTTCTTTGAGACATGAAGCCGGATATTTATTTATTAAAAGATCTTTTGATATATTAGTTTCGTTTATTATTTTGATTATTTTAGTACCACTTTTTCCATTTATTGCTATTGCAATAATGTTGGATACAAAAAATTCAAAAATAATGATTTCGCAAAAAAGAATCGGAGAGGGAGGAAAAATAGTAAAAATACATAAATTTTTAACTATGCTTTTAGATGATGGCGGAAATGAAGAATTGAGAAAGAAGAATCACTTAACAAAAGTTGGTAAATTCTTAAGAAAAACACGTTTAGACGAACTCCCTCAAGCATGGAATGTTATCGTTGGTGACCTATCACTCATTGGTCCTCGCCCAGAAATGCCTTTGTTTGTTGAGTTATATGAGAAAGAAATACCATATTATAGTATTAGGCACATTATAAAACCTGGTCTTTCTGGTTGGGCACAAATATGCCAAGACGATCCTCCAAAAGGTGGCGTAAATTTCAATGATACTAAAACAAAACTTTCTTATGATTTGTATTATTTAAAAAATAAATCAGTAATGCTTGATTTAAATATTGCACTAAAAACAATCAAAACTCTCATATCAAGAAAAGGTAAATAAAATATGAATAATAAAAAAGAAAAAGTAGTTGTCACTGGGGGTGCTGGTTTTATCGGCTCTCACGTTACAACAAAACTAATTGATGAAGGATATGATGTTTTTGTTATAGATAATTTGCTTTCAGGTAAGAAAGAAAATGTTAACAAAAATGCTCATTTTTTCAATCTTGATATCAGGAATTTGCTAGACATCGAACCAATTTTTAAAGATGCTAAATATGTTTTTCATTTTGCAGCAATTCCAGCTGTTCAGTATTCGATAGAAAACCCAAAAGAAACCAATGATGTGAACGTAGGAGGAACTCTAAATGTTCTTACTGCAGCCAAGAACGCTGGCGTGAAAAGGGTGGTTTATTCTGCATCAAGTTCTGTTTATGGGGATGTAAAAATTTTGCCGACAACTGAAAATGAAAATGCTATGCCCAAAAGTCCATATGCTTTGCAGAAATACGTCGGAGAACTTTATTGTAAAATGTTTTCAGAAATTTATGGTCTTGAAACTGTCTGTTTAAGATATTTTAATGTTTATGGTTATGGCCAAAGCTCCACCGGTGCTTATGCTTCAGTTTTGGCAAAATTTTTGGCATTAAAAAAAGAAAATAAAGTTCTAACAATCATCGGTGATGGAGAACAAACTAGAGATTTTGTTAATGTTTCAGATGTAGTTCACGCAAATCTTTTAGCAGCAACAAGCGAAAGAGTAGGAAAAGGAGAATCTATAAATATTGGTACAGGCAAAAAAACTTCAGTTAATCAAATTGCAAAAATAATCAGTCGGAACACAGAATTTTTACCACCTAGAATAGAACCAAAAGATTCACTCGCAGATATCTCACTAGCTAAGTTTCTGCTTGATTGGGAACCTAAAATAGACCTAGAAAAAGGCTTAAAAGAACTACTTGATAAATAAGTATTTTTATTGTACTATTTTTTCAGATTCGTTTTTTGAGTCGCTTATCTCTATTAGGGATAAGAAATCAACCAGCTATTAGCTGGAGAAGAGGTGTTGTATGAAGTACAAAGATTTGACGCTTGGGAAAGTAGAAGCCGTGGTAAACAAGATGGGAGGGATTGAAGGAATGGAGAAATTTTTAAGAGGAGAAACAAATTTGAGTTTTCCAAATGGCAAAAGAGCTTGGACAATTTGGAAGACTATCAGGATCGGAAATTTTACAAATGTAATAGATTTAAGTAACAGCTTAAATAAAAATGAGGTTAATTTTGATTCAATTGAAACTTTGTTAGATAAAAGTTTCAAAATTAACCCAGAAAAAGATGTTGATTTGGTTCTAGTTTCTTTAAAGGATTTAGGAATAGAAGGCCCAATAGTTTGGAAGGGGATGCTTGAAAAAGCAGAAAAATTGGGCCTTTCAGTATGTCCATCAGAAGTGGGATTGCAGCTACGATTGCAATACAGAGACCAGCAATCAGGTGAAGTATTGATACTCGGTATGTTTGGGCTCATTGATTCTTTTGATGAGAGTTACCATGTCTTTACAGTTTGGAATGGAGAGTATGGTTTATGTATCGACTCTCTAGATCCAATCGAGGAAATAAATATGTATGAAGACGCATGTTTTGTATTTATGATTGAGAAATAAAACATTGGGCGGCCGCTTCTTGGCCGCCCAATTTTCATTGCTAGTTAATAACATTTTCGAGCCTTTGTCTTTATTGCAAAATAGGCAAAAGTCGCTATACTGCTATACATTATGATTAAAAGAAGATTTTGGGCAGTAGTCCTTATATTAGTTTCATTTTTAATAGGATATTTTGTTTATTCAAGTGAACAATCATCAACATCAAAGTTTAAATTTAAACTAGGTCTTGATTTGAATGGTGGAACAGAATTAGTTTATAAAGCTGATCTAACAAAGGCTTCCTCAACATCAGCAGAAATCACAAGTTCAATGAATGTTCTCCGTGATGTCATAGAAAGAAGAGTAAATACTTTTGGAGTTTCTGAACCGGTTGTTAGGATTGAAAGAATAGGTTTTACTGGTGGTGAAAATGAACAACAACTTATAGTTGAACTTCCTGGAGTTACAGATATAGAAAAAGCTATTGCAATGATAGGTGCTACACCATCTTTAGATTTTAGATTAGTTGCATCTGGAACAGAAGAACTTTCTAAAGAACTTGCAGCAGCATCATCTCCAGAAGAAAAACAAAAAATCGCAGACAAGATGTTTACATACACAGGTCTTACAGGAAGATTGTTAAAAAAGTCTGCATTAGAATTCAATTCAAATACAGGTGAAGCGATGGTTTCATTACAATTCAATTCAGAAGGAAGTGACCTGTTTGCAAAAATCACAAAAGAAAATGTCGGAAAACAACTCGCAATATTTTTAGATGGAGATTTAAAATCTATGCCAAACATTAAAGAAGAAATTAGAGGAGGGAACGCAGTTATCTCTGGAGGATTTACTGGGAGTGCTGGTGTAAAAGAAGCAAGAAAGTTGGTAGATAATTTAAATCTTGGAGCTTTGCCTGTTCCTATTCAGCTTATTTCAACTCAAACTATTGGTGCATCTCTAGGACATGATGCTGTAGATGCTTCTACTAAAGCTGGAGTAATTGCTTTTATCGTTATAGCAATCTTCCTGATAATTATTTATAGATTACCAGGTTTGCTAGCTGTGATAGCACTCATTATATATACAGCAATAAACCTAGCTTTGTTCAAAATTATCCCAGTTACACTTACCGCCGCAGGCATTGCCGCGTTTATTCTTTCTATCGGTATGGCTGTTGATGCAAATATTCTTATATTCGAGAGAATGAAAGAAGAAATGAAAAGAGGAAGGGAATTGGGTGATGCAATCCAAGAAGGATTTCATAGAGCATGGACTTCTATTCGCGATAGTAATACTTCAAGTATGATTACAGCCGTAATACTTTTTGCTTTTTCAAGCACTTCAGTTGTAAAAGGTTTTGCACTCGTATTTTTTATAGGTGTTGCGATCTCAATGTTTTCTGCAATTACAGCTTCAAGAACATTACTCTTGGCAATTAAACACGATAAGGCTGGTAAAGTTTTAACTTTTCTTTTTGGCGGTAGTTTTAAAAACTCCTCTCTCGATAAGCCAGAGGTAAATAACAACAAATAATATGTTTATAGTAAAAAACAGAAAAATATTTTATACGATTTCAATTGTTTTGGTTTTATCATCGATAACAGCATTATTTGTTTGGGGACTTTCATTTGGTATAGATTTTAAAGGCGGTTCTTCTGTTCAGTTTCAATATAAAGAAGTTAGACCTGCTGTTGAAGTGGTAAAAACACAAATTGATAGTTTGGCATTTGAGCCAACATTAAAAGGAAGTTATAGTTTGGTACCAACTGGAGATAAAGGGTATGTTTTAAATCTTAGAACTGTTACAGAACAAGAAAGAGCAAGCCTTGTGTCGGTAATATCAAGCAACATAGCAAATCCTGTTGAAATTAAAAAGTTTAATTCTGTGGGTCCAACTTTAGGAAAAGAAGCCTCAATAAAATCATTAGTATCAATTATTTTAGTTGTACTTTGTATTGTTTTGTTTCTTACTTTTGCTTTCAGAAAAGTTTCAGAACCAGTCGCTTCATGGAAGTACGGGGTTATTTCTATCGTAGCGCTTTCTCACGACATAATTATTCCTACAGGCGTATTTGCAATCCTAAATCATTTTTATCACGGTTTTGAAGTGGATACTTTATTTGTCACAGCCATTTTAGTAATTCTTGGTTTTTCAATTCATGACACAATCGTTGTATTTGATAGAGTTAGAGAAAATTTGAGGAATAATAATGGTATTAAAAATCCTAAAAATTTTGAAGAAATAGTAGGAGCAAGTATCTCACAAACATTTGTACGATCAATAAATACATCACTTACAACACTTCTCGCAATTTTGGTTGTGTTTCTTGTAGGCCCAGTAGCAACAAGGAATTTTGCATTAACATTGCTTGTTGGTATTTTCTTCGGAACATATTCATCAATTTTTATCGGTTCAAACCTATTGGTTACAGTAGAAAAATGGCAACAAAAGGCTAAATTAGCAAAGGCAAAGAAATAGTCAATATTAAATCAAATAATTAAAAAGGGCGGCACCTTCGGTGCCGCCCTTTTGTATTATAAGTTTGCAATCAACCAATCTATTTGTTCGTCATCAAATTTATCAATATTAAGCAACAAGAAAGCTTTTAAGCTCTCTACTATATTTGCTTGCACTATTTTATTTTTTAAATCATTTTTTTTATCCACTTTATATTTTTTTTATTAAAGCTTTCTTTGGTATTGGTGTCTATTTAGTCGCATTATTCATAGCATCAAT
>CAZPLP010000018.1:0-7900 GCA_964587695.1 uncultured Candidatus Saccharibacteria bacterium
GGCAGTTGTACACAACTCCTTGGCACTTTGCTGACAAAATCGAAAAACAATTCCGTTATAGTGAAAGGGGTCTTGTTTCATATTTTATGTTTAAAGTAGCATCTAATAAAGGAAAATTAGTGGAATTTCTTAAATCTGTTATGAATTTCGATAATGTATATGTTTTAGACAACATTACTGAGGATAAAATTGAAAAGGTTGTAATTTTCAGCGAACTAGATTTTAATAAAGGCGGATTTGGATGCCCTGATGGGATGATATGTGTTGAGTTAAAGGATAAAAGTAAATATGTAATATTAATTGAGGCGAAAAGCAATGAGGATTACTTAACAAGTTGTAAGAAAGGTTCTGGAAATTCGAAGATACATAAGCAATTGGAACTTAAAATGAGGATGTTATATCATTTTTACAGCAAAAAACCGTATGGAAAGATTGAAGCATTTATGGGTAGGAGCCTTGATATTAGCAAAGGCGGGGTCAAACATATTTTTGATAATTATTTTGAACCTATGCGTAATGATCCGAAGAATATATTTTTTTTGGCAGTTACTGCTGAAAAAGATCCAAAAATTAACCCTCTGAAAGGAATTGATACAAAGTTTCTTCCGGGGCATAGTCATAAAGAAATGTTACAAGTTCGAAGTACATGGAATTGGCAGGAGAATATTTGCTGGACAGACATAAGCAAACTTGTATATATTTCAGAGCTTGAAATAAAGGATTGAAAAATTCATTTGTGGGTTTGATTGAAATCAGGTAAAATGATTATATATGTGTAAGGTTGTGCTTTTAAAACGTCGCATAAAGCCAACGCAGTTCGACGGGTTGACGGCGGCGAGGACGACGAAAGAGTTTGAAAAGCCAGGTTGGCAAAGCGAAGGAACTGAGTGGGTTGTGGGTGAGTTTTAAAGAGATTATATATAGAGGGGAGTAAATTCTCAACTCTCGTTTTAAGGCTTGGCACCAGTATTTTATTCATTCTGGAAAATCAGAAAAATGAATAAATAGAAAGTTAACAAATTGTGAAAAAATGACCCCCGTTATATATTGAATTAAGATCTGAAATGTAAATTGATATAGACTGGATAGAGTTCCATAAAATTTGGAGGGAAAAATGGCTACAGGAAGAACGGTAAGTGCAAGTTTTGTTACCGAATCGGATCGTAAAACAATTGAAATCTGTGAAAGCATATCGAAGGTTGTGGAAGGACTAATAACGACTAAAGAGTTAAAAAAAGATTATAAAGAACAATTTGGGAAAGTTAGTTATACGCGAGATGCTGGAGCTGGAAGAGGCGCTGGAAAATTACAGAGAGATGCAATTTGTACAAGAGGTCGTGGAGGTAAGGCTTCGTTTTCTAATAGAAATCTTAGATGGCATCCGTTAGTTGTTGCTGAGCAAGAAATATTGCATGCTAAAAAGATTGAAAAAATAAAAATAACAGGAGTAGGTGAAGCGAAAGTACTAGTATTTGTTGTAAAATTGTCTGATGGAAAATTGAAGGGATATCCATCAGATAAAACACATGAATTACCTGAAAGATATGTCGTTTTGCCGGAACACTGGCTTCCGCATATAGATGAACTAAAAAATTGGTCTGATGTTTTGTGGACGACAAATTCGTGCATTATTCCTGCGTTAGAAGCTTGTGAGAGAGAAGATTCCATTGAAACATATGCACTTTTAGCCATTAGTGTAGCTGTTCAGGTATATAAAATTGATTTTAAAAATGTATATGCTAAGGTCTTAAAGATATTAAAGAATAGTAAAGTTGGCAATATAATACTTCCAACAAAAGAATTTCCGAAGGATAGAGATGATATAATGAATTGTCCAATGTGTAAAGTCTCAATAGTTGAAAATGCTGCAAAAATTGTTCGTAGAGAAAGATCAAAGTTGTGGCAGCCTTCTTGGCGAGTAAACAAACGAGATGAAGGTGAAGATTCGAGCATACAAATAATGCATGTCAAACCATTGACGGAACAAATAATAAATCATAATGCTAGAAATGCAAGATATGGGCATAGGTGGTGTAATGTTTCAATGACGGATCACTCTTTGTCTGAGACTTTAGATTTTATGGAATATATTGTTAGAGCGCATGAACGGTGTAAATAATGAAAAATAAACATGTCTCACAAGAAGAGGATTTATTTTCAACTCCAGAGGAAAAATTAATATATAAAAAAGATCTGATCTCGGTCAACAATATAAAAGTTATTTTAAGAGAGATTAAAGATTATTTTGCAGGAAACGTAACTGGCATAACACGAAACGAAAAGATCGCAGAAAATTTAATGCGAATATTGTTTTGTAAAATTTTCGATGAAAAGTATACTAAGAGTAATGAAGTAGTAGAATTTTCTAGAAAGCCAAATGAAGTTAGCAACATGTTGAAAAAAAGAATCTTAGTCTTATTTGATAAAGTGAAAAATAAATATGCAGATCTTTTTGATAAAGATGAAACAATTGAAATTGACTCAGATACTTTAAGTTATATTGTATCAAAACTTGAAACAATATCTATTTCTAATGCTGAAAGAGATATTGTTGCTGATGCTTTTGAAGAACTAATAGGGACTTCTTTTAGGGGTGATGAAGGTCAGTTTTTTACTCCGAGGAATGTTGTTCAGATGATGATAGATATTTTGAAACCAAAATCTGGAGAAAGGATATTGGATCCGGCATGTGGTAGTGGTGGGTTTCTGTCATTTGTATTGAGAGATTTGTTAAAAAACAATCAAAAAAATATTGATATTGTTGGAATTGATAAAGACAGATTTTTATCAAAAGTTTCTAATATATATTTATCATTAATTGAAGAAGGAAATCATAATATTTTTTGTGAGAATAGTTTAGAACGGCCTATGAATTGGTCTAAAAAAGCTCAAGATGATTTAAAGTTCGAAAGTTTTGATCTAATATTAACAAATCCACCTTTTGGTGCAAAAATACCAGTTGTTGGAGAAGAACTCCTAAAACAATTTCAATTGGGTCACGATTGGTATGATAAGGATGACTTGTGGCAAATAACAAAAAATGTTATGGAAAAACAACCGCCGCAAGTATTGTTTATTGAGCGATGTATGCAATTTTTGAAGAAAGGAGGTCGTATGGGAATCGTTTTACCTGAGGGAGTATTTGGCAATCCCTCGGATAGATATATATGGGAATATATTAAACAAAATGCATCGATAATTGGAATTGTCAGTCTTGCTCAAGAAACGTTTCAGCCAAGCACGCATACGAAAACTAGTGTTTTATTTATTGAAAAAAACTCAATTAAGAATAATAAAATATTTATGGCTGTTACGGATAAAATTGGACACAATAAAAATGGGAAAGAAATATATAAAATAAATAAAGATGGGTCTGTAATTGAAGACAAAAATGGGAACAAAACTATTGATGATGATTTGCCATTAGTTTCGAGAAGTTATAATAGAATTGTAAATGAAAAAATGAAGTCGTTAGATCGTTTAGGGTTTTTAGTGGATTCAAAGGAAATTAAAAATCATATCTATATTCCTGAGTATTATAATCCTGAAATAATTTTGGAGCTTAAAAGACTTGAAAATTCAAAGAAATATAATTTGGTTACGATTGGCAGTTTGTTAGATGATGATGTTGTCGAGATCAGAAGGGGGAATGAAATAGGTTCTCATTTTTATGGAACTGGGGACATACCTTTTGTTAGAACGACGGATATTGTAAATTGGGAAATAAAAACAGACCCAATAAAAGCTGTTGCTGAGGAAATATATTTGCAATATAGAGAAGCTCAAGATATAAAAGAAAATGATATTTTATTTGTTAATGATGGAACTTTTCTTATTGGTAGAACGGCCATAGTTACAAGATCGGATATACGAATTATATTACAAAGTCATCTTAAAAAAATAAGAGTTAAAGAAAACAATTTGCATTTAAATCCTTTTTATCTGTTATTTTTATTAAATTCTCAAATTGTTAAAAGACAGATATCATCAAAAACTTTTGTTCAAGCGACGATATCGTCTATAGGAAATAGATTGAAAGAAGTTGTATTGCCGGTAACGAAAGATAGTTTAGAAATAAGGAAAATAACTCAGGAAGTTAAAGGGATAATCGATGAGAAAGCAAATCTGAGAGAGAGAGTGTTGAAGTTAATGATAGATAAACCATAAATTGAACATCTGAAATCGACTATTTGTTGCATTGTAACGGTAAAAAATGGTCGCGTCAGACCTCACATTTCGCATTTTCAAAATCCGAATTATAAATTTTAATATAAAGAAACAGAAACAGTGGCGTCAGACATTGCTAATTATGTTTTTGCAATTTTTGAATTACTAATTAGTAAGGTATGACACCGGTACTATTTCTATAATATAAAAATATTGGAATTAATAATTGAGGTGAAAATATGGGAAAGGTGCTTTATGTTTCGATGTCTGATATTACTCAGATAGACTTTATTAATAGAAAGGGATGTTGGATCGATTCCGATTTAAAGAGAAAAGATATGTATTTGTCTTTGCCAGATGATGCAGGTATGATAATAAAAGTAGCTGTTGATCCTAAGAGTATATGTTTTGTTAAAATCACAAAAAAAATAGTTGATGATAAAAGTATAAAACTTGAGTACGCAATAGATAAAAAATATAACTATACTCTTGACTACCTATTGAGAGTCGATTCGTTTAAGCCAGAATTTAGATCGAGTTCTAATAGATCTTCTAGAAAACCGCTTGTGGCCGATGACATAGATTTTGATACGATAGTTGAAAATTTTGAAAACAATCGTTTTATTGACTTTTACATTGTTGAAAAAAAATATTTTGACAATCTTAAAAATGAAACATTTAAAGAAAATGATAGAATTGCTATTGTAGATAATGGTGTTATAAAAACATTGTTGAGATGGAAAGCTAAGGACGTCGATATGAGTGGTAGTTTTTATCCTTCCAATGCTTTTTCAGCTAAAGGAAAAAATTTCGTACAAATAAAAGAAGCGATAATTTCACTTCATGAAAGCAAAAAAGGTAATGTGAAAGACAGACAAGCAGCAAATTTGAAAATTATTAAAAACATTGAAGATGGGATCAATAATAATGGATTTTATAAATTTAATAGTTTTACTCAATACTGGGATGTAATACATAATAAAAGTCATAGTTTTGACGAAGATGATTTAGAAGAAAATGATGACATTCTTGAAGAAGTCAAGTCAAGAAAAGAAAAATATCCACGAAATATTATTTTATATGGGCCTCCGGGCACAGGAAAAACCTATAATACAGTATTTTACGCTCTAGGTATTATAGAAGGGAAAAGTCCTGAAGACTATGAAAAAGAGGGATTTGATGCTGCAAAACTTAAATTTGATTCGTTTTTAAAGAGTGAGCAGATTGAATTTATAACTTTTCACCAAAATTATAGTTACGAAGATTTTATTATAGGACTTAAACCAGATACGGTTTCGGAACAATTGCAATTTGGATGGAATAAAGGTTTATTCTATAAAATTGTTGAAAGAGCAAAAAAGAATTTCTTAGAAGTAAAAACAATTAGTTTTGAGAAAGCCATAGAACAATTTTTAGATCCAGCAAAAGAAGGTAAAGAGATTATAATAAGAATGACGAGCGGGAAAAGTTTTATAATATATGGAATAAATGAAGATACAATAAAGTTTAAAAATAGTGAAGGAACTCCGGAGACCATAAATAAACTTACTGCTATAAAAATACATAATAATCAGGGTGAAATAATAAAAGGATTAGAAATGTATTATGATTATTTAATTGAAGAAGTGAAGAAAACTCAATCAAATCTCTTGAAAAAGTATGTTTTGATTATTGATGAAATCAATAGGGCAAATATATCGAAAGTTTTTGGCGAATTGATAACACTTATTGAAGATGACAAGAGGATGGGGGAAAAATTTGAGTTATCTGCAACTCTTGCAAATGGAGAAAAGAATTTTGTTGTTCCGCCTAATGTGTATATCGTAGGAACGATGAATACTGCGGATAAGTCTATTGCGTTGCTTGATGTAGCGCTAAGACGTAGATTTTCTTTCGTAGGGCTTTATCCGAAATATGATAAATTGACCGGAGAAAATTCTACTTTTCTGCAAAGCGTAAATAAAGAAATATATAAGCGCAAGCAGTCTCCTGACTTTTTAATCGGGCATTCGTATTTTATGAATACAGATAGTCTTGAAAATATAGTAAGGACAAAGGTTATTCCACTTTTGCTCGAGTACTTTTCCAATAAGACGTCTATAGTTGCTGAGATATTTATGGGTACCATACTTGACGTAAAATATAATGGAGAAACACATGACTGGGATATTAGAAAAAAATAAGACCATATTTGAATATGGTTCATTTATTGATATTTCTAATAGAGAATTGCTTGAATCGTATTTAAATGGGATATGGAAGAATTATAAGGAATTGTTGATGGAAGGTTATGAAACTGAAGAGGAAATCTCATCAAACCAACCTTTTTTACAATTTGATGGAAATACAGCTAAAGCTAAGAATTATATAGGATTTATTCAGCTGAATGATACGAGAATTGAAGTCTATCCGAAAATATTTACTAAAACTAGACAAGATAAAGCGCTGTTTTTAAAGCATATTTTTTATTGGTTTGATCACTGTAATAGATGGAAAGTTCCTTTTAATAAGGCGGGGTTGGACTTAAAAGACATATCTGATTTTCCTGAATTAATCATATATCTAATGGCATCGAAAATACTCGAAACGATCTCTACGACGCCGTATTATACTTATATAGAAATTGAAGAAAGGCGTAATACTGTAGTTGGAAGGATAGATTTTAATAATTATTTGAAAAATGGATTGGCTACAGGGAATTATCATAAGATAGATTGTGTATATGATTCGTTTATTTTTGATAATAAAATAAATCGCATAATAAAATATTGTACGCGACTTTTGCAAAAGACAGCTGAATTTCAAGAAACAAAAGCAATTTTGGAACAAATACTATTTATACTTGATGAAGTTAATGATAGGAGTTTTAATTCAGCAGATTTGACGACGGTTACTTTCAATCAATTTTTTGAAGAATATAAAGACATAATGGATTTTTGTGAAGTTATAATTAAACAACAGATTTATTCCAATGACTTATCTGATATAACGCAGTGGTGCCTGATGTTTCCAATGGAGTATATATTTGAGGATTTTGTAGCCGGATTTCTTGAAAAGCATTTTTCAGATAAGTTTACTATAGATTTTCAGAAGTCTGAAATGTATCTGGTTGAGCAGCCCGAGAAAATATTTAAAATGAGACATGACATATTTGTGACAAATGATAAAGGCAAAAGTATAATTATGGATACGAAGTATAAACCGAGAGAGGCAGATTTTAAAGAAGATAAAAAAAGAGGAGTAAGCCAGTCAGATCTTTATCAGATGGTAAGTTATGCGGTAAGAAGAGGCCTGACGGACATAGTGATTTTATACCCAAATAATAGTGAGGCGCTCAATGAGCCGGATACTTTTGTTGTTAGTAGTGGGTTTTCAGGGGGCGAAAAAATAAGAATTACTGCAGTTGATATTCCGTTCTGGTCTGTTGATAATTTTGAAAGTCTTGAAGAAAAACTGAAAAAAAGATTGGAACAGCTTTTAGATTTTAAAAACGCAACGAGCATTATTTAATTTTGAATCATTCAGGGTTTTAACTATATTGTATTATGCTAAATTCAATATAATCATATTTATAAATAGGAAAGAGGGATAGTAACATACTTTGCTAATTGCCTTTATGCAATGTCAAATTAGTAATTAGCAAAGTATGTTACTGGTTTTTATTAACATATTCTGCATGCGCAGAAATTTTGCGATGGTGTCAGCAAAACAGGTATAGGAGTTGTGTATAAGC
>CAZPLP010000019.1:0-7867 GCA_964587695.1 uncultured Candidatus Saccharibacteria bacterium
TCCCTGAAATATCTCGTTACCAAACTCTTCAAGCCACTTATTAATTTTGAGATTGTTCATTACATCCCCTCCTTTTTTAATATTCTTTTCGATTCTTTTAGCGCCTTTCTTAAAACAATTTCGGCTATTTTTCTTTCTTCTTTGCTGCAGCCATCACAACAGAGAAACTTGTCCAGCAACTCCTTAAATAGTTTTGCTGAGACCTTCCCCTTACATTTGCACTTCTTTTTTTTCATACAACCCTCCCTTGGCTATTGCCAAATTTCTTATTTACAACCCGAACTACTTTATACTTTCATTAATCATTGTCAAGTTAATTAAACACTATATTTTTGATTACATTTATTGTATTATAAATATATATCTTAAAAAATTATAATTTAAATAAACTATGAAACTTAAAATAGAAAATCCAGAATACAACCATTTGAAGATAGAAAAAAAATGGCAACAGTACTGGGAAAAACATAATGTTTATAAAACTTCAAAAAGTGAAGACAAACCAAAATGCTATGTTCTTGAAATGTTTCCGTATCCGTCTGGAACAGGCTTGCACGTTGGTCATCCAAGAGGTTATATAGCTGGAGATATTTATGCTCGTTTGAAAAGAATGAAGGGTTTTAACGTACTCCATCCAATGGGGTATGATGCTTTTGGCTTACCAGCAGAACAATACGCTATTCAATACCATATACATCCTAGAGTTGCTGTTGAAGAAAATATTAAAACATTTAGAAAACAGTTGGATTTAATTGGTTTATCATATGATTGGTCTCGAGAAATAAATACAACTGATCCAGGATATTATAAATGGACTCAATGGATATTTTTAAAACTTTATGAATCTTGGTATAACAAATCAATCCAAAAAGCTGAAAGTATAAATAAACTTACTGATATTTTTGGAAAAGAAGGTAATAAGAATATAGACGCTGCATGTAGTGCAGATGTAAAAATATTTAGTGAAAATGAATGGAAGAAATCCAGTAAACTTGAAAAGCAAAATATTTTAATGAAATATCGCTTGGCGTATGAAGGATACTCCGAAGTCAACTGGTGCCCTCAAATGGGAACAGTATTAGCGAATGATGAAATAACAACAGATTCAAATGGCAAACAGGTTTCAGAAAGAGGCGGATATCCAGTAGAAAAAAAGTCACTTAGACAATGGTTTTTAAGAATCACGGCCTACGCTGATAGACTTATTGAAGGTCTAAGCGGGATTGATTGGTCAGAACACATAAAAGAAATTCAGAAAAATTGGATAGGAAAATCTATTGGTTCGGAAATTGAATTTTCAATTAAAGATAGCGAAGAAAAAATTAAAGTTTTTACTACAAGAGCAGATACTCTTTTTGGTGTCACGTATGTTGTACTTGCACCAGAAGTTGGATTGGTAAATAAACTTCTACCATATATTTCAAATAAAAAAGAAGTTGAACAGTACATTTTAGATGTGAAATCAAAAACAGATGAGGATCGTTTAAGCGTTGTTAAAGAAAAAACTGGTGTAATACTTGAAGGTATCAAGGCAATAAATCCTGCAAATTCAGCCGAGGTGCCAGTATTTCTTGCAGATTACGTTCTTGCAACATATGGTACTGGTATGGTCATGGCAGTACCAGCGCATGATGAGCGTGATTATGCTTTTGCGAAAAAATATAGCTTGCCAATAGTCGAAGTTATTTCTGGTGGTGATATTTCAAAAGAATCATATGTTGGAGAAGGTAAACTTATAAATTCTGAAAAGTTTGATGGAGTATATAGTCTTGACGCAATAAATCAGATAACTTCATTTGTCTCTGGAAAGTTTGTTACAAAATATAAAATGCGCGATGCAGTTTTTGCAAGACAGAGATATTGGGGTGAGCCAATTCCTTTAATTCATGAAAAAGATGGGACAATTACTCCACTCAGCGAAGTTAAACTTCCATTAAAATTACCGAATGTTTCTTCTTATGAACCGATCGGTACTGGTGAATCTCCACTTGCGGGTGTGAAAGAATGGGTGTCAAAAGGATATGAGACAAATACTATGCCGGGCTGGGCTGGTTCGTCCTGGTATTTTTTAAGATATATGGATCCACAAAATAAAAACAGCTTTGTTGGAAATAAAGAAATTAAATACTGGAAACAGGTAGATATGTATGTAGGTGGGTCAGAACATACAACGGGCCATCTTTTATATTCACGTTTTTGGAATAAATTTTTGTTTGATTATGGACTTGTTGTTGAAGATGAGCCATTTAAATGTTACAAAAATCTTGGAATGATACTCGGATCAGATAGTAGAAAGATGAGTAAAAGATGGGGGAATGTTGTAAACCCAGATGATGTAGTTAAAAATGTTGGAGCTGATACTTTGAGAGTATATGAATCTTTTATGGGGCCTTTCGACCAAGAAATAGCCTGGAGTACAGACAGCATGGTTGGATCAAGGAGATTTTTGGAAAGAGTATGGAAACTTCAAGAAAAAGTTGTAGATAAGCACACAAATAATGAAGATGTAATTTTGCTTTTAAATAAAACTGTAAAAAAGGTTGAAGAAGATATATTATCTTTTAATTCGAATACAGCAATTTCATCAATGATGATACTTTCCAATTCTTTTGAAAGTGAAGAAAATATTAGTAAGGATAATTATTTAAAATTTATCAAAATTCTTTCTCCTTTTGCACCACATATATGTGAAGAGATATTTCAAAATTTAGGTTTCAAGAATAGTATTACTTTAGAAAAATGGCCTGAATATGATGAATCAAAACTGGTATCTTCTAAGGTAAAAATTGTTGTTCAGATAAATGGGAAGGTAAGAGCAGCCTTAGAAATTTTGACGGACTCTTCACAGGACGTTGTTGAAGCAGAGGTTCTTAAAAATGAAGCAGTTTCAAAATGGATTGATAACAAAAAAATTATTAAAACAATATTTGTTAAGAACAGAATTATAAATTTTGTTGTGTAGTTACACTGATGTCAATAGGTTAGTTGACGCATTTATCATTATATGATAATATAGATTTATAAATATTTGTGCACGATTATTATAATTTTTAAAATATGAAAATATCATTAAACTTTAAACCAAAACAATCTGTTAAAAAACTCCTCCTTGCTTTGCCTGAGAGATCAAGAGACATTGTAATAAAGAGATACGGTCTTGGTAAAAATACAGATTTTATGACACTTGATTCTATTGGCAAGTCATATGGTATTACCAGAGAAAGGGTTAGACAAATAGAAAATCACGCCTTAAATGCTATACGAAAATCTAAAAACTATACCGATGAAAAAACTACTTTTGATGAAATAGAGAAAATAATTTCAAGTTTGGGTGGAATAGTTGTTGAGCAAGATTTGCTTGATTTAATATCAAAAGACGAAAGTATAAAAAGTTGTATAAATTTTATTCTTGTTGTTGGACACCCTTTCAATAAAATGAAAGAAGATGATGATTTTAAACATAGGTGGTTTATTGATTCTGGGCTTGCAGATAAGATCCAGGGTTCTTTAAAGAAACTTTACGAAAATCTTAAAGATGATGAGCTTATCACAGAACAAGAGATGATCAAGACTTTTCTTGGTTATATTGAAGGTGTGTCTGAACAATATAGAACTGAAGAAATTGCAAAGAGATGGTTAAATCTTTCAAAAAAGGTTTCAAAAAATCCGCTAGGTGAATGGGGTAAATCAACATCTCCCAATATCAGTACAAAAGGTGTTAGAGATTACGCATATTTAGTGATTAGAAAACATGGTTCACCAATACATTTTAGAGAAGTAGCAAAGGCTATTACTACAGTTTTCAATAAAAAAGCACACGTAGCGACAACTCACAATGAACTTATTAAAGATCCAAGATTTGTTTTAGTAGGAAGAGGTCTTTATGCACTTTCAGAATGGGGTTATATGAGCGGTGTTGTAAAAGATGTTATAAAAAGTGTAATTGCAAAGAATGGCCCTATGACAAAGAAAGAGATTGTGGATAAAGTTATGAAAGAAAGATATGTAAAAGAAAACACTATTATAATTAATCTTCAAAATAAGAAATATTTTACAAAAAATAAAGAAGGTAAGTATGATATTGCATAATTTAAATTAAAATTACAGAAAAGGCCAGGTCGTCAAGACCTGGCCTTTTCTTTTGCTATAGTATTTTGTATAATATATAAGATTTTATAATTATGACAAACGCAACGATCAATATACTTAATTCTGGTTTGCTTGGAAATGTTGGTAAATATTTACTGATTTTGCTGCCTATTTTTTTACCAATATTTCTTTTGTATGCTTTTTTGTCCATTCGTTTTCGGTGGATAACAATGACTTTTAATAATAAGCAGCCACCTTGTTTATTGGAAATCCGATTACCAAAAGAAATTACGAAGTCTCCAGCAGCGATGGAAGTGTTTTTTTACTATTTTGCACAAAGAGGCGCGGATAATTACGGAGAAGCATATTTAGATGGCAAAACCCGACCGTGGTTTTCTTGTGAAATTGTTTCTACTGGTGGAGCAGTAAGATTTTTCGTTTGGTGCAGTGAAACTAAATTTAGAAATCTTATTGAAGCTCAACTTTATGCTCAATATCCTAACCTTGAAATTTTTGAGGCTGATGATTATACAAAGGATTTTTATTTTGATCCAGAAAATTATCCCATGTTTGGTGCACAATATACACTTGTTAAAGCTGATCCTTTTCCAATAAAAACTTATATAGATTATGGTTTAGACGAAGATCAAAAAGAAGAATATAAAATTGACCCAATTACTTCAGTTTTAGAATATATGGGTTCTTTAAAAAGAGGTGAAAATGCATGGACGCAGATTCTTGTAAGAAAACATGAAAAAGAAACTTGGGAACATGGAGTATTAAAATTGAAAGTTGATCCCAAAAAAGCCAACTTTATTGAATTGTTTCTGATTTCTATCTTTGGAAGATCAAAAGATTTGAAAGAAGAAGTTCAAACAGAAATCGAGAAAATTAAGAAATCTACTTTACCCAAAGCTGAAAAAGGCGATGATAAAATAATGAAATTTCCTAACCCAACAAAAGGTCAGCAAGAGGTAATTGCCGCCCTGGAAAGAAGTGCTACTAAAACACCATTTGATTGCATGATACGAAGTATTTATATTGCTGAAAAATCATCTTTTGTCGCTACAAGTATTGGGGGGTTGGTTGGTGGACTTAAGCAGTATGGCTCATTAAATTTAAATAGTTTTAAACCAGATGTAACTCCAGATGCAAAATTTGAGTGGCAAAATGATTTGGGTAGAATATTCCCATTTGTAAAAAGTTCAATAGATAAAAGAGGAAATAATATTAAAAAAGATTTACTATATGCTTATAAATTGAGATCATATTTCCAACATCCTTATAAAAATTATGGCAAAAGTCATCCTTTTGTTCTTACCACCGAAGAATTAGCAACAATTTTTCATTTCCCAAGTGGTATGGTTTCCCAAACTCCTACCTTACAAAGAGTTGGTTCGAAAAAGTCTGAAGCACCTGCAAATTTACCTATTCAAAAATAATTTATGCAACCTGACATAAATATTAAAAAATATTTTGAATTATTTTTTTTATTTATTAAAAAATACAAATTTATAATATCAGCATTTCTTATAGCGTTTTTAATATTTATTGTATTTTATATATCTTTTTGGTCTGCACCAGATAATTTCCCTGTAAAATCAATTTATGATTTAAAATCAGGCCAAAATTTATCTGTCGTATCAAATAATTTTACTAACTCCCACATAATTCGATCAGATTTTTGGTTTAAATCTTTTGTTTATGTATTTTCTTTTGGTAAAGCGACTTTAATAGAAGGAGATTATGCAATGCTTAAAAAACAAAATGTTATGACTTTGGCGTGGAGAGTTTCTCACGGCGTACTCGATATCATACCAGTACGAATAACAATATTTGAAGGTATGAATTCTTTTGAGATTTCTGATCTTTTGTCTGCTAATTTTCCTTCATTTAATGAAAACCTTTTTCAAGGTTTAGTTAAGAAAGATAAATTTGAAGGTTATCTTTTTCCCGATACATATTTTTTTATGCCAAACATGACAGAAAAAGAAATAATAAAAATTATGAATGATAATTATAAAGAAAAAATTAAAGGAGTTAGTGAAAGTATTAAAAAATTTGGTAAATCAGAAAGCGATGTAATAAAAATGGCATCAATTATAGAAGAAGAAGCTAGAACAAAAGAAACAAGAGAGATTATTTCTGGAATATTATGGAAAAGGCTGTCTATAAAGATGGCTTTGCAAGTTGACTCTTCTTTTAAATATATAAATGGTAAAACTACAGCAACTCTAACAGATGCAGACCTTAAAATTGATTCACCTTACAACTCTTATATAAAAACAGGTTTACCACCAACTCCTATATCAAACCCAGGTCTAGACGCGATTAAAGCCACAATAAACCCCACAAAAACCCCATATTTGTACTTTCTGACTGATAAAGAGGGAAATATGCATTATTCAACTACATTTGAGGAGCATGTTGCAAACAAGTTAAAGTATTTGCGTTAAAATGGAAGTGTAAATGTCATTGCCGAATCGTCTTTTTTCTCCCAGTTTAAAGTATTAATTTTTATGTCTTTGATATTTTTTCCGTCTGTGTATTTCAAAGAATTATTTTTCAAAGCATATTCATATACATCTTTAGTGATTCTGACATCTTCAATACAGTAATCAATTACTTTTTGTTTTTCTCCATTTCTCCACCATACAATAGCTTCAAGACCATGACCTGTTTTATTTCTGCCTAAAGTTGCCTCTGCTACAGCATCGAGTTTAATCCTTCTACCTAAAGAATTTTTAATTTCTTTGAGCAAGTCCAAGCTTTTAAGTTTTGTTAAATCTCCAGAGTAATATTTATTCAATATAGGAATATCAAAATGTTCACTGTTATAGCCAATAATCAAATCAGCTTTTTCAAAAATTGGCCACATTTCATTTAAAGTTTCTTTTGTGTAGCTGGAATA
Source organism: uncultured Candidatus Saccharibacteria bacterium (assembly GCA_964587695.1). Classification (GTDB taxonomy): domain Bacteria; phylum Patescibacteriota; class Minisyncoccia; order Phycocordibacterales; family GWA1-40-21; genus Bog-1340. The sequence goes on from CAZPLP010000019.1 coordinate 7,001, forward strand.
TTTATCTGTCTCATAATCATAAATACAGCACACTGACATATCCAGTGCGGCAGGATCGTTTGTTGCAACATCTTGAAAAACATTGCTTGTTTCAATATCAAATACGATTTTTTTCATCCCGTAAAGAAATTTTAATGTTTAGATAAATACGACTATAAAGATTAATTGATTCTATGCTTATTAACATAAATTTTATGCCGCGATGAATTTCACACGGGACAAGTATATTTTTCAATTAATTATGATAGTATTCTAGCAAATTATGGAGTCAAAACAAATAATACTAAAGTTATATAAAAATAGAGGGGAAACTCCACTTGAATGTCTAGAGAGATTTAAGGAAGACAATCCTGAATATAAAAATGAGAAGATGACTTATGCAGGCCGGCTCGATCCACTGGCGGAAGGTTTGCTTTTGGTTTTAGTTGGCGAGGAATGCAAAAATAAAGAAAAATATTTAAATTACGATAAAACATACGAAGTTGATGTGCTTTTTGGATTTTCGACTGATACTTATGATGTGCTGGGTAAGGCAGTGCAGGTTTCAAAATGTGAATCTTTGGAATGCACTGATGGATTAGCATTTAATGATATAAAAAGGTTTCAATCGATATTTAATGATATAAAATCATTTATTGGTAAATTTTCTCAAAAATATCCGCCATTTTCTTCAAAAACAATTCATGGTAAAAGTTTATTTTCGCTATTTAAAAGTGGGGAATTGAAAGATGAAGAAATCCCAGTGAAGGATGTTGAGATTAAAGATATTAAAATAACTGGCGGAAAATCAATTTCTAAAGCTGATTTAGAAAAATATATATTTGAGTCTGTAAATTTGGTTAGGGGTGATTTCAGACAAAAAGAAAT
>CAZPLP010000020.1:0-7450 GCA_964587695.1 uncultured Candidatus Saccharibacteria bacterium
TGTTTTCTCACTAGTGAACTCTTGCGAGCTAAATAAAATGTTTCGACTAAAAACAATTTTTATATAAACTAATGAACATCTCTGTTCCCATTGAAATTTATGAAATGACCTTCCAAAAAATTTCGAGATAACACGTGGCCGACATATTGCACACGCGACTTTCTTTCTACTATTCCCTCTTACCTATATTCTCAATCACACGATCATCTTGAGCAGACGAAAGTTTTTTAGTGACTAAGTTCGACACAAGTTAGAAGGATTAGCTGACATAACTAAAACTGTCTTTCTGTAATTCTGAACTATTCAATTGTCAAAGTTCTCGACCACTGACAAATGGGCAAAAGCTTGCCCGAATCAGTATTCCCGTATGACCTAACCTTTTTAGATTAAGCCAATCAGACCGCCTTCCAGCCGTCTAATTTCTGAGAAAATATAAAGCGTTTTTAATGCAACATATTTCTCAAGTACTATTATATATCTTGTTAGAATATCTAGCAAAATATATAACTGTGGATAACTAAAAAAGCTTTCATCTACAGCGCTTAATTCTTAAAAAATTAAAGACTTAAATAAAAACTTTGATTGATTTGACCACGAAAGACATTGTTACATATTATATGGAAAAATACAATGGAATATGTAGTTTTATGACAATCCTGAATTGTTGGATATTTGGAAGATTTAGTACTTAAATTAAGAATGTCTGTGAGATAAAAATAAGTGGAAATAAAGGACAAAAAAATCCCTGCGGAGGCTTAGCCTCCGCAAGAATTTTTTTGTCCTTTATTTAACTATAAAATACTTGGACCACCTTCTTTCCCCCTCCTTTTTTAGAACTCCTTTTGAGACCAGTGAGAGAAGTTCCCTTTGTATCGTTTTTTCGCTACAACCTTTGATATTTTGGGCGAAATCTTTTATTGTAAGCTTAACTCCACTTTTTAACATTGATAGAATAATATCTTGTCTGTTATTCTTGTCCTTAACTATTTTTTGCGTCCCAGAAGTTTTTGTAAAGGACAGTTTTTCATTTGTATTGTTTTTGTTATCTTGATTTTGACCTTTATCAATATTGATTTTGTCCTTTATGATGATCCCCTCTTGACTATCCTTACTTATTGGCTTTGGAAAAGACTGATCCGAGACATAATCATAATTTCCATCAAAAATGTTTGGAACAAAAGCTATTTTTGCTGATGAATAATTTGTTGAAGAAGTTACAAGGAAATCAGCCAGTTTTTGGAGTTCTGAAGTAATAATCTGATGGTTAATTTTTGACATCATTTGGGTGCTTTCTGCTATATCAAAAAGAGCTTTAATTTCACTAATAGCTGATAAGAGATTGTTTTGAAATACTTCTTCACCCCATATTCTTTCGGACATACCGAAAGCATTTTCAAGCATTTTGTTGGCGAGTGATCTTTCTCTGTTTCGCATAGGTTCATTAAGAGACATGTGACTAGTCAATATATAAATAGCTTTGACTAACCTTTCTGACTTCTGAAAGACAAAAAGACCATAAGAATCACCAGAAAAAATTGCCCCAATATCTGGCTTAACAACTTGATTGTTTTGGCTTTGAGCACTTACTAAATTATTTTGATTTTGGTTTTCCATAACTAGTATTTCTTAATGTCTTTTAATAAAAAGTCCTTTATTTAATTGATGTCCTTTTAACTTGTCTCTTTAAATTTCAGAGACAATTTTGAAAGTCCATTAATGATATTATGTCCCTTATAAAATGTAAAGAGTTGTTGTACTATCAGGAAACACAACTGTCAACATAGCAAGATTATTATTTATTGTGAATTTATACGCTTATTGCTGTAAATTTAATTCAATTTTTGATTTAAAATATAATCTTTACTCCAGCGCAAAACCATAATGCTAAATTGTCTTTCTTATAATATTTGATGAGAAATTTTAATAATAATTTGGTATAATATATATAGTTTTAAGATATTATTAATTTAATACTTATAACTTTACCTTATTATTTCTTCTGCATACTGACACAAAGTATTACAACTTTTAAACAAATCTTATGTCATCAAAAAATAAAAAATTAAATTTAAAATCATCTTCTAAAGAAAGTATCTTGAGCAATATAAAAAATGAAACAAAACAAGGAATACTCGCTATTACTTTTTTTGTATTGGCTGTGATTTTTATTCTTGCTTCTATCACAAACGGCGACGGCGGAAGTTATGCCGGACCTGTCGGAAAAGAAGTTTTTTATCTTTTGTCAGTACTACTTGGTATTGGTTACTTTCTTTTACCACTCTTCTTTCTTTTATTAAGTATTTCATTTTTTAAGGCAGAAGAAAGAGATTTTAATTCTTTAAAATTTATTGGTGGTCTGTTATTTTTTATATCTGGAATAGGAATAATCGACCTTGTTTCAAACGAATACTGGACAGCACAAGGTGGTAAGATCGGCTGGTTGATTTCAACTCCCCTATTAAAAATGTTTGGCTTTTATGCGAGCGCAATTATTTTGATTGCGATTTTGGTTATCTCATGTTTGATACTTTTTGAAACTAAGCTTACAGCAGAATCTATTATGTTTTGGAAAAAATTTAAGAAGAAAGAGTCTGAGGATGATGAGGACATAAAAATAATAGCAAACAAAGTTGAATCTGACGAGAAAAAAGAAGATGAGATAGCTAAAGAAAATATCAATAAAAAAGCTAGCCAGCAAGTCAAAGGTATCTCTGTTAAAAAAGATGATGAATATGAAATTAAATTTAATCCAAGGATTATTGGAAATGCAAAATATATTCCTCCTCCGCTATCTTTACTAGAAGATGATAAGGGTAGAGTTGTTTCTGGGGATATCAAAGCTAATGCAAATATTATTAAAAGAACTTTGCAGAATTTTGGAATAGATGTGGAAATGGATGAAGTCTCTATCGGACCATCAGTGACTAGATATGCTTTGAAACCAGCAGAGGGAGTAAAAATATCTCGAATCTTGGGTTTACAAAATGACTTATCTCTTGCTCTAGCTGCTCACCCACTTCGTATTGAAGCCCCTATTCCAGGGAAATCACTTGTTGGTATCGAAATTCCGAACTCTGTAAAATCTACAGTCGGTCTTGCTGCACTTATTGGCTCAGATGAATTCCAAAAATCTGACAAACCTCTGCTTGTAACACTCGGTAAAGGAATCTCAGGAAAATCGCATTACGCAAATCTTGCAAAAATGCCACATGTACTTGTAGCTGGTGCAACCGGAAGCGGAAAGTCTGTAACCATTCACGCAATCATCACCTCCCTGCTTTATAGAAATTCTCCTGAAAACTTGAGAATGATAATGATCGACCCAAAAAGAGTTGAACTTACTTTATATAATAAAATACCTCACCTCCTAACTCCAGTCATCACAGATGCCAAAAAAACAATACTTTCATTGAAATGGGCCACAAAGGAAATGGATCGCAGATACGATATATTAGAATCTAATGCTGTAAAAGATATCGAGTCATATCATAAAAATATTTTGGCTCCTGAACTAAAAAGAATTGAGGAACTAAAGAAAAGAGACACTTATAATCCTGAAAAACACGCTGCCCCAGAAGCAATGCCATATATTGTCATTATTATAGATGAGCTTGCAGATATTATGATGGCTTACCCACGTGAACTTGAAGCAGGGATAGTGCGTCTAGCTCAAATGAGTCGTGCAGTTGGTATTCACTTAATCATTTCTACACAGAGACCGAGCGTAAATGTTATTACGGGTATAATTAAAGCAAACATACCTTCGAGAATCGCTCTTCAGGTTGTATCTCAGATAGACTCAAGAACAATTCTTGATACTCCCGGAGCTGAAAAATTGCTTGGTGCTGGAGATATGCTTTATATGGGTGGTGAGATGTCAAAGCCTGTTAGAATTCAATCTGCATTTGTTTCTGAAAAAGAAGTTAAAGATGTTGTAAAATATTTAGTTGATTCATACAGAAATGAGCTTATCGGTGGAGAAATTGATCTAGTAGAAGTGGCAAAAGGTGGCAATGGTGATGGTGTTGGAGTATTTACTAGCTTAGAAGATGATGATGACCCATTATATGAACAAGCAAAAGAAGAGGTTTTACAAGCCGGAAAAGCATCGACATCATATATTCAAAGAAAACTTCGTGTTGGATATTCAAGAGCTGCTAGACTTATCGACTTACTCGAAAAGAAAGGAGTTGTTGGTCCTGGTGACGGAGCAAAAGCAAGAGAAGTGATTGGTGGAGCAATTGTAGAAAAATCTGAAGAGGAAGAAAATGTAGATGAAATGCATAAAGATGGAGATTATCTGTAAAAATAACGAGCGAAGTGTTGAAAAGCGAATACATGGAGCTTTTCAAAGACGGACTGAACGAAGGTGAAGGAGTCGGGGTCGGCATAAATTTTCAGCAGAAAATTATATGTGACTATATTTTACAGACCCCGTCAAATAGAATTAATTTTTTAATAAAAATTAATTCTAAGGTTTGAGCAAATAAAGGATAGACCTAAATTATGAATAATATAAAATCAACAATAAACACAAATTTAAAAAAAACGATCAAATCTTATTTGACAGGGTGGCGATTTTTATATTCGCTACGTTCATTAAAAATTAGCCATGACTGACAGGCACTCGGCAAGAAAATTGATTAAAATCATTGTTATATCGATAATATTATTATTCGTATTGGCTTATACCGCATATGAAATACAAAAAGTTGTATTTGGACCAAGAATAGAAATCCTTTCCCCAACAAATGGCTCTCTAATATCCACTTCCCTGACAGAAATATCTGGAATCGCAAAAAATATTAACACGATTAGTTTAAACGATAGGAAAATATTTATAGATGAACAGGGCAATTTTAAAGAAAAAATACTTTTATCTTATGGTTATAACGTAATAGCAATAAAAGCGAGTGATAAATTTGGCAGAAATACAGAAAAGATAATTGAATTAATTTATAAGTAAAATATGATCCCGTTAGAGATCAATTGTTAAAATAGAAAATAGGGCAATAAAAATTACATTATGATATTATATATTGAGAAAAGTTAGTAGAAACGGGAATTACAGATTCCCTATCTCTAAAGGGATGATATAATTGTTAGGAAATAATTTATAAATTTTAATAAAACAAAAATGGTAAAGAAGCAGAAAGAGAAAAAATCGAAAGATATAATGCTTGGCGACGAGAATTCAGAAGAAACATCAAAAGCAAAATCTGAAAAAACAAGTGCTAGTAAAATAGAAGACGCTATTGATGCAATCAAAACAAAATTTGGTGATGATTCGATTATGATGCTTGGAGATAAACCGAGATTGGATGTAAATGTTATTTCCACTGGTTCTATTGGGCTTGATGCAGCGCTCGGAGTTGGTGGACTTCCACGTGGAAGAATAATTGAAATCTTTGGCCCTGAATCTTCTGGTAAAACAACACTCGCCCTTCATGCAGTTGCTGAAGCTCAAAAAATGAATGGTGTCTGTGCATATATAGATGCAGAACACGCTATGGATCCTGAGTATGCAAAAAAACTTGGCGTTAAAATTGATCAACTTTTAATCTCCCAACCTGACAATGGAGAACAAGCTCTAGATATTGTAGACAGCTTGGTTCGCTCAGGAAAGATAGATATCATCGTTATAGACTCCGTAGCTGCACTTACCCCCCGTGATGAGATTGAAGGTGATATGGGTGCATATCATGTCGGTAAGCAAGCAAGACTAATGTCACAGGCTCTTAGAAAGCTTACGGCTATTGTCGCAAAGTCAAAAACAATAGTTATTTTTATAAATCAAATTAGAATGCAAATTGGGGTTATGTTTGGCAATCCAGAAACAACACCAGGAGGAAAAGCTTTGAAATTTTATACTTCTGTAAGACTTGATATTAGAAGAATCGCACAAATAAAAAAAGGAGATGAAATAATGGGGGGACGTATCAGAGTCAAAGTTGTAAAGAATAAAGTAGCTGCACCATTCAAACAGACTGAGTTCGATCTTATGTACAATGAAGGTATTTCAAAAGAAGGAGAAATCTTGGCTCTTGGAGAAAAAATGGAACTTATAAAAAAGTCTGGTTCTTCATATGAATACAACGGTGAAAAAATCGGTCGTGGATATGACTCGGCAAGAACCTTTTTGAAAGAGAACCCAAAAGTTACTGATACGATACTTAAGCAAATAAGAGCTAAACTGAAAGAATTATAAATTAGGCTATAACTTTTTTAAAAAAATAAAGAGGGGTTTCGCGTATCGAAATCTCTATTTAATTATTATTTTTAGATATTTTGTATTATTGATAAATTAGCTAGAATCTGCAATAATATGTTTGGAGTTAAAATCGTGAAAAAACCGCATAAAATGGAGGTGGGTTATGCCTACTTGGATTATGGTAATCGGAGGACTTATTTTATGGATTCTCCAAACAGGCTTATCTGTTTGGGTATTAAGGAAAGTTGTAAAGGAAGAAATTGATAAAGAAATGGAAAGAAGAGCTAAGTAAAACAAAAACTTATTTAGATTTTGAAGGCGGGGTTTACCTCGCCTTTTTTATTACAAAAAAATACAAAGAGCGGCGCCTATGGCGCCGCTCTTTGTTATATTTTAAATTAATTATTTTTTCCCGCTCTTCCTACATAATCCCCTGTTTCTGTATTCACTGTGATTATTTCGCCATCTGTAATAAATAGTGGTGCATTTATTATTGCTCCTGTCTCAAGGGTAATTTGTTTTGTTCCTCCACTTGATGTGTCTCCTTTTACTGCCGGTGGAGCTTCTGTTACTTTCAAATCAACTTTGACAGGAAGCTTTACTCCAATAACTTTTTCATTAAAAATCATTGTTTCTACTAAAGAATTGGTCTTCATAAAGTTTGCTGGGTTGCCAATCATTGTTTCTTCCAACTCAAATCTTTTTGCTGGGTCTTTAGGATCACAAAACCAAAATTCTCCCTTACTTTTGTAAAGAAACTTTGCATCTTTAAAATCAATACCTGTCTCCTCAACCTTTTCAGATTGATGAAAAGCAATTTCAGTTATTTTACCTGTTATAAGATTCTTTAGTTTTGCAGCATTCACTGGCTTTCTCTGTTGTTTTCTAAAAACATGAGCATGTAAAACTTCATAAGGAGCACTCTCATAAGGAATACTATCTGAATATATTACATTAACCGTTCCACTTTCTTCATCGTCCATTCCATCTCCTCCAATTTCGCCTTCGAAAAGACTTATAACAAAACTGTATGTGCTATCTTTCCAAAGAATTAATTTAATATCCCCAACATCATTTCCTCCAGATTTGTAATACATTAAAGTATCTTTATTAACATTTTCTTTTTCATTAACGTTTTCAAAATCTTTTTCTAAAGAGTTGAAACTATTGTTATTAGTTTTCAAATTTTCACTTTTAGAATTAGTGTCAGCAAAAACAGTATAAGTTGTTTGATTAGAA
>CAZPLP010000021.1:0-7172 GCA_964587695.1 uncultured Candidatus Saccharibacteria bacterium
CAACTGATGCAATATCAGATTCTTTTATTCCAGGGGTAATATATCCGATTTCCCCGGCTGACAAAGTATCAGTCGCAAGTTCTGACGGAGAAAAAATACCAACTTCAGATGCAGTGAAAGATTTTCCGGAAACTTTGAAAATAAGTGGGGAATTTTTCTTTGCTTGTCCATTAAATACTCTAACGAAGACTATCACTCCTCGATGATTTGAATATTTAAAATCAAAAACTAAAGCTCTAAAAGATTTTTCATCGATTTCAAGTTTATAGTTCTCTTCACCGGTTTCGCCACGAGGTGCTGGGATTTTTTTTATCACTTCATTTAAAAGTTCAGCGACACCGTCACCAGTCTTTCCTGAAACTTCTAAAATTTCATTTATATCTATATTTAATAATTCAGCGATTTCTTCTTTAACTTCTGCGGTTCTTGCTAGTGGAGAATCTATCTTACTAACAACAGGAATAATCACGAGATTTGATTCTCGTGCCATGTTTAAAGTTGTCAAAGTTTGAGCTTGAACTCCTTGAGTTGCATCCACCAAAAGTATCGAACCTTCAACTGCTTTCAAGGCCCTTGAGACTTCATAAGAGAAGTCTATATGGCCAGGAGTGTCGATAAGGTTCATTATGTATTCTTCCCCATTTACAGCCCATTTCATGCGTACAGGCTGCATTTTGATGGTTATACCGCGTTCTCTTTCTAGTTCCATACTATCGAGAACTTGGTCCATCATTTTGCGCTTTTCTATGGTATTTGTAATCTCAAGCATTCTATCAGCCAACGTAGACTTGCCATGATCGATATGCGCTATTATGCTAAAATTTCGTATATTCATAAATTATGATTTTCCGCCTGCCCCGTAGCCAACTTTTTCCTTCAAAAAAGTTGTGGTACTGGGGTGGTCTATATGCGCAATAATACTAAAATTTCGTATGTTCATTGAGATTGTATATTAGCAGAAAATTGGATTTTAATAAAGAAAAAAGCTGGTCAAAATTTAACCAGCTCTTTTATAATAACTTTTTACAAACTTGAGACTATATTGTTGTCATCAAGTTTATAAATTCCTCCTTCGCTGCTCCTGATGATCTGAAATTTTTCAATTTGAGATTCATCGACAATTTCAAAAAGGTTGCAACGAAACTTTTTAATCATTTTTGTTTCTAGGTCCAGTAAGTTTATGTGACCTTCAGATTTTTTAAAAATCTGATCCACATATCCTTTAACTTTCCAATTGCTTGCATAAAGAACAAAAACAACATATTTTTTACTCATTGTTTCTACCTCCTTTCTCTATTTATTTTTATGAACCTTTAATGTATATTTTGCATATTTTTAAACAAATGTCAAATATATAATAATCACAATAAATCACCTTCTTAAAAAGGTGCTTTATTATTTTGTGCGCCGGGAGGGACTCGGTCACGAATCACTAAGCTTTTTATTTCGCTTCGCTCATAAAAATCAAAGTGTTCGCGACCCCTACTCGCACCAGATTTCTACCGAAATCTGACTTCGCTTCGCTACGTGTGCTCCGTCTTTCGAGTCCCCCAAGTATAGATAACAAAAAATTACTTCCCTAAAAGAAGTAATTTTTTGTTATTGTGCGCCGGGAGGGACTCGAACCCCCGGAGGCCGAAGCCGCAAGATTTACAGTCTCGTGTAATTGCCACTATACGACCGGCGCATGGAAAACATAGTATCATTTATTATATATATTTTCAAACAAAATAGGCGCAACTTTTTAATAAAAGTTGCGCCTATTAAATGGGAACTAATTATTATTCATCATCATTAAAAGCTTCTTTTTCTACAATAGAACCCTTCTTACCTTTTTTAACATCAAATGTAATTTCATTATTTTTTACATCCACTATCACTGTTCCGCCTTTCAGTATTCCTTGAGAAATAATTGATGAAGCAATTGGATTTAAAAGTTTATTTTGTATAAGTCTTTTCAAAGGTCTCGCACCATATTGCGGACTGTAACCTTCCTTTGCCAAATAATCTAAAGCTTTGACTGAAATGTGTAAAGATATTTCTTTTGCTTCCAGTCTTTCTTCAACTTGTTTGATTTGTATATCTACTATTTTTCTAATTGCTTCATGACTTAAAATATCAAAAACTATCACATCATCAAGACGATTCATAAACTCTGGTCTGAAGAAATCTTTCAAGCTTGAAAATATTTTTTCTTTTACTAAATTGTATTCATTGCCTTTTTCATCTTTTGATGAAAAACCTATCTGCTCCATCTTATCTATAAATTGAGCTCCGATATTTGAAGTCATTATTATCACAGTATTTTTGAAGTTTACAACTCTGCCTTTTGAATCCGTAAGTCTACCACCATCAAGAACCTGCAAAAGCAAATTAAATACTTCCGGATGAGCTTTTTCTATTTCATCAAAAAGAACTACAGAATATGGCCTGTGTCTTATAGTTTCAGTGAGTGAACCACCTTCTTCGTATCCAACATATCCTGGCGGTGAGCCGATAAGTTTTGAGGTAGAATGCTTTTCCATAAACTCTGACATATCTACTCTTATCAAAGCTTTGTCATCATCAAAAAGAAATTCTGCTAAAGCTTTTGTAAGCTCTGTCTTTCCGACTCCTGTAGGACCAAGAAAAATAAATGAACCGATAGGTCTGTTTGGATCAGCAATTCCTGCACGAGATCTTTTGATAGTATCGGAAATCTTTTTGACGGCTTCGTTTTGTCCAACAATTCTCTTTTGTAAATCTTCTTCCATCCTTACAAGTTTATGAGCTTCACTTTCTAACATTCTTGAAACAGGAACTCCAGTCCATTTTGAAACAACCTGTGCAATATCTTCTTCAGTGATTTCTTCTTTCAAAACTCTTCTAGAAGTTTGAAGTTTTTTTAATTTTTTAAGTTTGTTATCAAGCTCTTTTTCTGCTTCAGGAATTTTTCCATATCTTATTTCAGCAGCGAGTGAAAGATCGGCTTGTATTTCTGCATTTTCAGCCTCTATTCTTAAAATTTCCAAAGATTTCTTTAGTGTTTTAATACTATTCAAAATATCTTTCTCCGTTGTCCATCGTAGCTCAAGGTCTGCAGTCTTTTCTTTCAAGTCTGCAATTTCTTTTTCTATTATTTCAACTCTCTTTTTTGTCTCTTTCTTTTTTTCTCCTTCGACTTCTTTTTTTAGAGCCTCTTTTTCAATTTCAAGTCTCATTACTTTCCTTCTCGTTTCTTCTAGCACTGGCGGCATGTTTTCAAGAGCAATTTTAAGCATTGAGGAAGCTTCATCAATAAGATCTATCGCTTTATCCGGCAAGAATCTATCTGTAATATATCTACTACTTAAATTTACTGCAGATAAAATTGCATCGTCAGTAATCCTGACTCCATGATACAACTCGTACTTTTCTTTAAGACCACGAAGTATCGCAACAGCATCTTCAATTGATGGTTCAGTGACTAATACAGATTGAAAACGTCTTGTAAGCGCTGGGTCTTTTTCTATTTTTTGAAATTCTTTAATTGTTGTTGCACCTATCGTTCTTATTTCTCCACGAGAAAGTGCCGGCTTCAACATATTTGAAGCGTCCATTGAACCTTCCGCAGAACCAGCTCCGACAATCGTGTGAATCTCATCTATAAAAAGAATTATTTTCCCTTCTGACTTTTCTATTTCTTTTATAATTCCTTTCAATCTTTCTTCAAACTCTCCTCTGTATTTTGTACCGGCAATAAGCATGCCCAAATCTAGAGAAACAAGTTCTTTATCTTTCAAAGATTCTGGAACATCATTTGTTGCAATTCTGATTGCCAAACCTTCAACAATCGCCGTTTTTCCTACACCGGCTTCTCCGATTAAAATAGGATTATTTTTTGTTCTTCTTGAAAGAATTTGAATTATTCTGGAAATTTCATTATCGCGTCCAATGACCGGATCAAGTTTATTATCTTTTGCGAGTTTCGTGAGATTTCTTGTGTATTTTAAAATTGCACGGTATTTTTTAGGTTGATCTATATCACTCCCTTTTAAAGTTTTTAATTCTGAAAGAATTTTTAAAATTGTTGTTTTATCAATTTTAAATCTTTGTAAAATATCTCGCGCACTACTTGGTGTATCAAGTACCGCTAAAAAAAGATGCTCTGTTGAAATAAAATCATCTTTTAATTCTTGAGCTTCTTTTCCAGACAAATCTAAAACCTGTGCAAGATCTGGGGTCAAATAAATTTGGTTTGATGGAGAAAGTGTTGTAGATCCCGTTGTAGACTCAATAGCTTCAAGGATTGAATCGGTAAACAAAATTAAATCTATTTCCAATCTATCTAGAATTGAAGAAACAACGCTCTCCTCTTGGAGAACCAGTGCGGCTAGAAGATGTAGTGGATTAACATGATTTTGCCCACGTTCAATAGCGAGCTCATGAGCCCTTCGAATTGCTTCTTTTGCTTTAGTTGTAAAATTGTTAAATGGTGGCATATTGAAAAATATAGTTATAAAACCTGAAACAAAACGCTCTCATTCGAAAGTTTAACTACAAAAACACAAAAAGTCAAAATCTTTACTGAACCTTTTTTACAGGTGCAGTTAAAGAAGAAAGAACTTGTTGAATATAGGCGCTTGGCGCAAAGAAACTAGTTTTTGAAGTATCCATATAAGTTGATTTTATTCCAACAAGTTCGCCAGAAAGATTGAGTAATAATCCACCAGAAACAAAATTTGAAGATATTGATGTTTCTATAGATGATATTTTTGTAGTTACTGGAGTTGAGGTAGAATTATCGGTTGGTTTAATTTCTTTTACTGACAAACTTGAAACTATTCCTGTTGATATGGTATTTTTTGCTTCTCCACCAATATAAATTACCGTTTGTCCTAATTTTAAATCATTTTGGGAAAGTACTACTTTAGAAAAAGTTGCAGGATTTTTATCATCATTTTTAATTTTTAATAATGCAATTTGTTCACCAGGGACTACACTAACTATTGAAAGATCTTGCAATTTTTCTCCTTCAATCGTAGTAAAATATTTTCCTCCTTCAGAAATAAGACTGTTATCAGTTGCAATGATTCCGTCATCTGTAATAACTGCACCCAAACCTACAAGCACCATAGAATTAGATCCGGAAGATTGATCTGTATTTGTTCTATAAATTCTTATAACGCTTTTAGAAGCTTTTTCTACCGTGGAAATAATTTGATCATCTGGATTTACCATCACAGTTTCCTTGACCACTGTTTGAATTTCTTTTGTCGGAGCAGAAACAGTTTCAATTGTTTTTTCTATAACTCTATTTATTGTTTGAACAACTCCTACAGGTGCTTGATTCATCAGTGCAACAGTAACAATACCCGTCGCAATAGACGTTACAAAGCTTACTAAAAGTGTAAGTAAAACTATTTGTTGTTTTGTAAGATTTTCCATATTTATATGAGTATATTGTAATACAATATCACTATAAAAACAAACCCACGAATAAATAATACGGATTGTTGCTTAAAAATTCTTTAAAATCTTTAACAACTTTCTTATATTCTCTATTTTTGTATTTTTGTTCATTGAGAATCTAAGTGTTGATTTTGCTCTATCATTATTATTGGAAATTTTTTTAACAACTTCGGATTCACCATTTCCTGAAGCACAAGCGCTCGAAGATGAACAAATTATTCCGGTTTCATCAAGTCTAAAAACTAACATTTCCCCATCTTGCCCTGAAATAGAAATATTAATATTATTTGGGAGCCTATTTTCCGTGCAACCATTTATAATTGCATCCGGAACAAACTTTTTTATATTTTCAAAGAAATAATCTCGGATTTTTATAAGTCTTTTATTTTCTTTTTCTTTATTTTTCTGTGCAAGTTGAACAGCTTCAGCAAAACCAACGATAAGTGGAATATTTTCTGTTCCACTTCTGATTCCTTTTTCTTGTCCTCCTCCAAACATTATTGGACTTATTTTTATTCCATCACGAATATAAAGTGCGCCAACTCCTTTTGGTCCGTACATTTTTTGTGCATCTAAAGTCAAAAGATCAACACCAAGCTCTTCAACATTCATATTTAGATAAAGCCCTGCTTGAGATGCATCTGTATGTAAATATGGCAGTCCAAATCTGCTATCATGAAATTCTTTTCTTTTATGCCTAATTTCTTTTATTATTTCTTTTATTGGCTGGATTACCCCAATCTCACTATTTACATAGCCAACAGAAATTAATAAAGTTTCTGGACGTATCATTTCTCGCAAATCTTTTGGATTTACCAAACCAAATTCATTTACTTTTAAATAATCAACTTTTGCACCTCTCAATTCTAATTCTTTTAAACATTCAGAAATCGAGCTATGTTCTATTTCTGTCGTTATAAAATGCATTTCAGAGTATTTTTTGCCTGCCTGCGCAGGCAGGCCTTCTTTTCTAATAGAATTAATCAATCCAAAAATTGCTAGATTATTCGCCTCTGTTCCCCCTGAAGTGAAAATTATTTCTCTATCATGACCACCAATAAAATTGGCTATTGTATTCCTAGCTTTTTGTAATGCAACTTTTGCTTTTACCCCCATAGAATGTATAGAACTTGGATTTGCGAAATCAAAAGACCAGTATTTTGACATGGCTGTCAATACCCTCTTATCTACTGGAGTTGTTGCTGAATTGTCTAAGTATATTTTTTTGTTCATATTATGATTGTAAATCTATCATTTTTTGCAAAAGAATCCAATAAGGGTTATAATTTCTGCATGATATCTTTCGAAACATATATAATCATCGGTATTAGTGCGATTGTTTTATTATTATTAATTTGGATAATTAGGCTTGAAATAATTTTAAGAAAACTATTGGGAAGTAAAAATGGTTCACTAGATGACGCGATCAGTATCTTGAGAAAAGATACGGATTACCTTAAAAAATATGCGGAAATAAGCAAAAATGAATTAGAGATTGTAGATAAAAAATTGAGAAAGACAATTTCTGGCAATGAGACAGTAAGATTCAATCCATTTCGCGGTGATGGCTCAGGAAGCAATCAGAGCTTTGCAACAGCGCTCGTAAATAGCGAAGGTGATGGAGTAATAATATCTAGTATATATTCCCGCGATCATTTAAGCGTCTTTTCAAAACCTGTAAAAAATTCTGTTTCTGAATATGAGCTTACACCTGAAGAAAAAAGTGCAATGCAAAAAGCAAG
>CAZPLP010000022.1:0-7054 GCA_964587695.1 uncultured Candidatus Saccharibacteria bacterium
ACTGTTGCGTGATGAAATCAAGATTTTAAAGGGTAAATTAGAAAGTAAGGTCAAAGGTAAAATAATGAAGATGCAGAAATAAAAATATGGTATAATTTATACATATGTCATTTTTAGACATCTTTAAAAAACACGAAAAGTCTGTTGACTTAGTGGCAAGCAAAAGAAATGTATCAACTGTAAAAGAGGATCAGTTCAAAGATGCTTTTATTTTAGCGCTAGTTCATAGACTTCGTACTCCTTTAAATGGTGCAAGATGGGCACTAGATTCTGTTATTAATAGTGAAAATAAAAACGGTGATAGAGAAATTTTAAATGAAGGTTATAATAAAATTATTTCTGCTATAAATACGGTAAATGAAATTTTGAAAGTTGCCGAAATAAATTCAAAAGAAGGTGGTTTTAATTTAAAGAAAGAAAAAATAAATCTCTGCAATATTGTGGAGGATATTTTGAAAAATTTAGATTTTTTGATCCAGAAAAAAGAAATTACTTTGGAATATGATCACAAATGTGACCCACTTACTATTTATGGAGACAAAGAGGTACTAGACATTGGTCTTACAAATCTTTTTGACAACGCTTTCAGATATTCTCCAAAAGGAACAGTAATAATTAAGATAAATAAAGACGGAGATATGGCAAAGCTTGTTATAAAAGATAATGGCATCGGTATTGATTCTGATGATTTGAAACACATGTTTGAAAAGTTTTATAGAGGAAAAAACGCCAGGGAAATGGATCAAAATCAAAATGGAGTTGGCTTGTATGCGACAAAAAAGATAATTGAAATGCATAAAGGTAGTATTAAAATTGAATCTGAATTAAACAAAGGGACAAAAGTCGAAGTCAGACTGCCCATAGACTAATAAGTCGGATATTGGTATTATTATGAAAGTTAAAAATTTAAACATATGGCGGATTTTACAAATAAAAGAATATTATTAGTAGAAGATGATAATTTCCTAAGTGAATTGTTATCTAAGAAGCTTATTGAAAGTAAAGCTAGTGTAATGCGAGCGGCAGATGGCGAGCAGGCAATAAGTATACTGAAAGCCAATCCTAAGTTTGATTTGATATTGCTTGATCTTATGTTACCTAAAATCGGGGGATTTGAAGTAATGGAAGCTATAAATGCTGACGGGAAATTAAAAGGCACTCCAATAATAATTCTTTCGAATCTTGGTCAGAAAAATGATATAGAAAAGGGAGTATCACTTGGAGCAAAAAAATTTCTTGTAAAAGCTATTTTGTCTCTTGATGAAATCGTAGAAGCGGCTGCTGAAATCACTAAATAAAGAAATCTACAAGAAAATACTTATAACTAGTTTTCTTTTGACAAAAGACATCTTTTAGTGTACAATTTCCTTTGAACGAACATCAAAAGGGGGAAATATAATGAAAAAAAAAGGGTTGAAGAAAAATTGGAAAGCTTTAAGAAAGAAAAGTTTTCATAAATTGATTTGTTCTGAAATACAGATTTTTAGAGCAAAAGAAAGAGCAAAAAAAATAAAAAGGATTTTTGAGCTCGTGCAAGAAAAACGAGCCATAAATCAAACAAATAAATCCATTAAGTCTAAATAGCTTAATGGGTTTTTTTTGTTGCTAAACTATCAAACTAAGAGTAACATGCTCTATACAACCCCTATGGAGTAATCCGGGGGCAATTTAAGTTATATAAATATGATTAAAAAAGAGCCAATTAAAACAGGTTTCAACAGTGAAGCGACCGAAATCGTGATTAAAGGTGCGCGTACTCATAACCTAAAAAATATTTCAGTTCATATGCCTCGTAACAAAATGATTGCCGTTACGGGTATTTCTGGTAGCGGAAAATCATCTTTTGCTTTTGATACTATTTTTGCTGAAGGGCAAAGGAGATATATAGAGTCCCTTTCTTCATACGCCAGACAGTTTTTACATCAAATGCAGAAACCGGATGTAGATGAAATAAGTGGACTTTCCCCAGCAATCGCAATTGATCAGAAATCGCGTTCAAATAATCCGCGTTCTACGGTTGCAACAATTACAGAAATTTATGATTATCTAAGAATTCTTTTTGCGAGGATTGGTAAACCACACTGTCTCGTTTGCGGAAGAGAAATAAAAAAACTTTCTAAAGAAGAAATTCTTGAGACAATTATTCATACAGTCACACATATTAAATCCACTCATAGAATAAAAGAGGTTTTAGGAGTTGAAGTAAATTCCGATAAAATTAAAATATTTTCGCCAGTGGTAGTAGGAAGAAAAGGGGAATACTATCAGTTACTCTATGATTTATTAGAAAAAGGCTATGAAGTAGTAAAAATAGATGGGGAATTAAAAAAATTGAGAAATCAGATAATACTTTCTAAAAATAAAAAACACGACATAGATGTTTTGGTAGACGAATTTTATATAAGTGAATTTAAAGCGACAGCCCGAGCTGTCGTTCCCGCGAAGGCGGGGAACCAGGTTAATAAGAATCTGGATTCCCGTCTACACGGGAATGACAGTAATGCGAATTTACACGAGAGTATTCGCGTACGGCTTTCGGATGCAGTAGAAAAAGCGATTGAAGAATCAAAAGGCTTACTTAAGATTGAAACTCCCGAAGAAACTAAAATGATTTCTGTAAAATTTATGTGTCCTTATGATGGATACTCGTATCCAGAAATAGAACCAAGACTTTTTTCTTTTAATTCACCATACGGAGCTTGTGAGACATGTCATGGTCTTGGCACCAAAGATTTTTTCTCTGATGAACCATGTGAAGTTTGTCACGGAGCAAGATTGCGTGAAGAAGCATTGCATATTTTAATTGGTGGAATAAATATAGTTCAATACACTGCAAAAACAATATTAAATTCTAAAAAATTCTTTGAAGAAATTAAATTTACTGAAAGTGAAATAGAAATTTCAAAAGTAATTTTGAAAGAGATAGATTCTCGCTTGCAGTTTATGACAAATGTTGGAATTGAATATTTATCTTTAGACAGGAGAGCGAATACACTTTCTGGTGGAGAAGCACAAAGAATTCGCCTTGCATCACAGCTTGGATCTGGCCTTGTTGGTGCTTTGTATGTACTAGATGAACCGACAATAGGCCTTCATCCGAGAGACAATGATAAGCTCATAAGTACTTTGCTTCATTTGAGAAATCTAGGAAATACAATTTTAGTTGTTGAACATGATGAAGATACAATGTTTGCTTCTGATTATATTGTAGATATAGGTCCCGGTGCTGGAGTTCATGGAGGAGAAGTTGTTGTATCAGGATATTTGGAAGAACTATTAACCGCCAAGGAAAATAAGTCAGGTTCTATTACTCTCGATTATCTCCGTGGAGATATGAAAGTTAATATTCCCAATAAAAGAAGAGATCAAGATAAAGGAAAATTAAAAATAAAAGGTGGAAAAATATTTAATATCAAGAATATGAACGTTGAAGTGCCACTTGGAAAGTTGGTAACAATTACCGGAGTTTCTGGTTCAGGTAAATCAACTTTTGTTTATGAAATTTTATACAAAAATTTACAAGCGCGACTTGAGAGAAAACTTCGCTCAAATCAAACACACAATTGCGAAACATTTTCTGGCTCAGAATACGTAGGTAGAACAATTATGATAGATCAGTCGCCGATAGGTAGAACTCCACGCTCAAACCCAGCGACTTATACAGGCTCTTGGACTTTCATAAGAGACATGTTTGCAATGACAACAATGGCAAAAGAAAGAGGATGGCAAGCAAATAGATTTTCTTTCAATGTAAAAGGTGGAAGATGCGAAAATTGCCAGGGAAATGGAGCAATAGAAGTTGAAATGCATTTTTTACCAACAGTTTATGTTCCGTGTGATGTTTGTAATGGAAAAAGATTTACAAAAGAAACTTTAGAAGTAAAATATAAAGGTAAAAATATTCATCAAATTCTTGAAATGACAGTTGAAGAGGCGGCAACTTTCTTTGTAGATTTGCCAGCTGTATACGACAGAATAAAATGCCTTCAAGATGTTGGACTTACATATATCAAGCTCGGACAGTCTGCAACAACACTTTCCGGTGGAGAAGCCCAAAGAGTAAAGATTGCATCAGAACTTTACAGACCCGGACTTCACAAAACAATTTACTTTTTGGATGAACCGACTATAGGACTTCATTATGAAGATGTAAAAAAACTCATAGAAATTTTACAAAAACTTGTGGATGTTGGAAATACTGTAATTGTTATTGAACACAATATGGATTTGATAAAAAATTCAGACTATATAATCGATATTGGTCCTGAAGGTGGAGATAAGGGTGGGGAAGTAATTGCGAAAGGAACTCCAGAGGATGTAGCAAGAAATGAAAAGTCATATACAGGTAAATACCTAAAACGAGTCCTGAAAAAGGGATAATGAAAAATCCTTGCTCCGTGTGAATTTTCACATTGTTTAGATTTTTAAGGCAGAAATATTTATTAAATGGAAGTTGATTTTAGAAAGTTATCAATTGTTAAAAAATTCTTTACGGGGTTATACTGGAAAATATTTAAAGAGAGTATTAAAAAAGAAATAAATTATGATTTTATCTAAATATAAAAAAATACTTTTTCCAGACAGGCCTGGGATTTATTTATTTAAGAAAAATAAGTTAATTTTATATATTGGAAAAGCAACTTCGCTCAAAGACAGAGTGAGAAGTTATTTTACTAATGATTTGATAGTTACTCGCGGACCGCTTATTGTTGATATGATTTTTCAGGCAGATAATATTGATTTTATTCAAACCGATTCAGTACTAGAAGCTCTAATACTTGAATCAAACCTAATC
The DNA here is from genome assembly GCA_964587695.1 of uncultured Candidatus Saccharibacteria bacterium. GTDB lineage: Bacteria > Patescibacteriota > Minisyncoccia > Phycocordibacterales > GWA1-40-21 > Bog-1340. Next base: position 4,796 of record CAZPLP010000022.1, read on the forward strand.
AAAAAATATCAGCCAAGATATAACACAAAAGAGAAGGATGATAGAAGTTATAATTACGTGATAATCACAAAGGAAGAATTTCCAAGAGTTTTGATTGAGCGTGGAAGAATACTAAAAAGCTACGAACCTAAAAAGCTACAAGCTAGTTTCGGTCCATTTACAAATGGAGGTCAGCTAAAAGAAGCCTTGAAAATAGTTCGTAAAATATTTCCATTTCTTGATAATAAATCTCTTAAAAATACTGGATATAAATTTTACAAAGAAATTGGTTTAGCGCCGGAAATTTCTGGCGAAGAAGCAAAAAAAGATTATGCAAAAACAATCAAAAATATAAAATTATTTTTTGAAGGCAAAAAGACAAGTGTTATTAAAAATCTTGAAAAAGAGATGAAAATCTTTGCAAAAAAACAGAAATTTGAAAAAGCAGATGAAATAAAAAAGACAATATTTGCTTTGAATCATATTCAAGACGTTGCTCTTATTAAAGAAGAGGATACTCCGTCAAGGTTAAACATTTACGAAAAAAGTTTTCGGATAGAAGCTTATGATGTTGCTCATATAAGCGGAACGAACACAGTCGGAGTTATGACAGTTGTTGAAAATGGTGAAATAAATAAAAAGGAATACAGAAAATTTTCCGCCCGAGGCGGATCCGCCTTTGGCGGAAAAACCGTGTTAGGTAATAGTAAACCAAATGATATTGGGGCACTCGCGGAGATATTAAGTAGAAGACTAAATCACGAAGAATGGAAATTTCCAGATATCATTGTCGTAGATGGTTCTACTGCTCAAAAAAATATTGCAGAAAAAACTCTAAAACAACATGGCGTTTCAGATATTATCGTCGTAGCTGTTACAAAAGATGAAAGACATAGGCCTAAAATGATTACTGGAAGGCTAAAACAAATTAATAATTTGTTCGCCCGACCATCTTCGGATGGTTTAGGGGAAGACATTGTTCATAAATATGAAAGTGAAATTTTGTTAGCAAACAGTGAAGCTCACAGATTTGCTATAAAATATCACAGACAATTGAGAGGTAAGATAATTTAAAAAGTAGTCATAGGTCAGAAATTTTTTGTTTTATAATTTCTATTGTAATGCTATAATTATTAAAATATGCAAAGAATAAAAGTGGCAGTTTTAAGAGGTGGACCAGGAGTAGAATCTGAAGTCTCTATGAAGTCCGGAAAAAATATTTTGGAAAATCTTCCAGAGAAGTATATTCCTATGGATGTTTTTGTTTCCAAAGACAGGTCTTGGTATCTCGACGGGGTATCAATTCAGCCAGAAAAACTATTTAGAAATGTTGATGTTGTTTTCAATGCTATGCACGGTGAGTATGGAGAGGATGGCAAAGTTCAACAGCTCATGGACAAATTTGGTGTAAAATACACAGGTTCAAAAACACTTGCTTCTGCAATTGGTATAAATAAAGTTTTAGCAAAAGAAATATTTATAAAAGCTGGTCTTAAAACGCCAATTTATAAAGTTTTTAAGAAAAATGAAAATATTAATAATATAGATCAAGCCATTTTTAAAACTTTCCCGATGCCAGCGATTGTAAAACCCGGTGGCAGTGGATCTTCTGTTGGAGTTTCACTGGTCAAAACTTTAAAAGAAATTTTTCCAGCTATAGAAAAAGCTATGAAATTTTCTGATTTTGTAATTGTTGAGGAATTTATTAAAGGAAAAGAAGCAACTTGTGGTGTTGTTGAAAGATTTAGAAAAGAAGAAATTTACCCGCTTTTACCAATTGAAATAATTCAGCCAAAAGAGTTTGAGTTTTTTGGCTACGAAGCTAAATATTCAGGAAAATCTAGTGAAATTTGCCCAGGGAATTTTTCTGAAAAAGAAAAAATAATGTTACAAAAAATGTCCGTTGAAGCACACAGATTGCTCGGACTTAGACACTATTCAAGATCAGATTTTATTGTCAGTCCTAAAAGGGGAGTCTATATTCTTGAAGTGAATACTTTGCCAGGACTTACAAAAGAATCATTACTACCAAAATCATTGGAGGCTGTAGGTTGTTCATTTGCTCACTTCTTAGATCATGTAATTACTCTAGCTTTAGAGCAATGATACTTGGAAAAAAGTAATTTATATGTTAATCTTTTTGAGTTAATAAATTGGGCCCGTAGCTCATCTGGTAGAGCATCTCATTTGCAATGAGAGGGTAAGCGGTTCGAGTCCGCTCGGGTCCACATAAACGTACATCACTAGAAAAATCGTCCGAACTTTTTGGTATAATGACCA
>CAZPLP010000023.1:0-6437 GCA_964587695.1 uncultured Candidatus Saccharibacteria bacterium
TTGTTTTAACCTGTTATATAGAATCAATTCCGTATAACAGTCTCGCCAAAATTAATTGACGAAATTTTTTAAATCATACCAATCTCTCTCCAAGAAAAATTGATTGATTCACCTGCCTGCCTATAGTACCTATAAAAGACCCAATCCACACAACGTGGAAAATTGGTAGTACTACGACAGAATGAGGACTGAACTTTTCATATTTCTCTATTACGACTTTTTATTTCTCGCTACAGTTTTAGAAAAATTTTTCAACAGAGCAATGCTCTGCCTCAAAATTTTTCTTTCACTTCGCAGAGAAATAAATAGTCTCATAACGAGAACTATTCAAACCTTAATCCTGTTTATCAAACTGCAATCTTTCCGTAAAAAAAACCGCTTTTGAGCGGAATCTAGAGACAACACTAAAAATAATGTTGACTATATTCCCCGCTTTAGTTGGTTATTTGTAAACATATCTGTGTAAGAAAGAGTATATAGGAAAGCAGAATAAAGTCAAGGAAAATACACGCTTAAATCAAAGACTTCTCTACAGGTTATCCCCATCATTATTTTAGCCTTATTTTTCAAGATAATTTTGATTATTTAATAATACACCGCAAGGGTGTACAGGAAAATATAGTCACATATAATTTTCTGTTGAAAATTTATGCCGACCCCGACCCCTTCACCTTCGTTCAGTCCGTCTTTGAAAAGCTCCACGTATTCGCTTTTCAACACTATGTTCATTATTTTCCAATAAAAAACTAGGTATTACCTAGCTTTTATTTGTATAATATCCTTATAATTATTCCTACTCTAAGATAGAATCTAAATTTACATCATAAAGCATCATTTCTTGTATAGATTTATATTTGATTATCTCTTCTGGTTTCATCCATATTTTTATTTCTCTTTCTGCTTCGGTCGGCATATCAGAGCAATGGATTATATTTCTGACCGCTCTATTATCGGCATCTGCTAGACCATAGGAATCTAAAGTGAGATCACCTCTTATTGTACCCACATCTGAAGTTAATGGCTCTGTACCACCAACAAGTTTTTTTACTATTCCAACAGATCTATTTCCTTCTATTACCATAACAACGACAGGTCCGGCAGTCATAAATTTTACAAGTCTTCCAACTATTTCTTTTCCATATTCAAGTGCTGATTTAGAAACTTCTGCTCCACGGGCTTTTCTTTCTTCAACTATTTTTGTACCTTTTTCTAAAAACCAAGCTTCGTCTTTATTATAGTGTGACCAGCATTGTTCTTCTGTAGGAACGGTCATTTTCATTGCTACAAATTTTAAGCCTGTTCTTTCTATTCTGCCTATTATTTCACCAATAAAGTTTCTTTGAACTCCATCAGGTTTTATTATTACAAATGTTTTTTCAGTTTTCATTTTTATTTTAAGCTGTCTCTTACTTTATTAATTTTATCTATCTTTATTATTTGCATAGCTATCTCTTTTGGTAAATAAAAACTATGTCGTTTTTTATCAATATTGACTGTCCACATACCTGACTCTGATAATTCTTTTGCTACAATATCTCCATTTTTAACATTATTCAATAAATACTTAATTTCTATCGATGTACAAACACTACCATAAAAATTTCTTAAAGCCCTACCATTTTCTTCAACAAAAGAAACGATTTTTTTAAATGAATCAGCATCCTTAAGATCTTTTAAAATAATTTTTTCTTCTTCTTTTTTTCTTTCTGCTTTATCACTCATACTTTCAACTTTAACAATTTCTGGAGTTTTGGTCGAAGATTTAAGGGATTCTTGTTCATTTTCTTCCTCTTCTCTCCTTTTATTAATTTCATAAAATACTCCAAAATTAAATAAGTTTCCCATATTTTTATAAATTAATTAATAATTAAATTTTTGGTGAAAATGGCGCACTTACAACTTCTGGCTTTTTAAATCTTTCCAATATTGCCTGTTCTACTTCTTCTCTATCACGACCGTACTTAAGATATGATAATTCTTTTATTTTATCAAGTAATACTTTTGTACCACGTGGCGGAAGATTTGTTTTCATACTAAAAGGTCTCACTGGTTGTCCGTTTACCAACATTTTTACATAAGAATTATGCATCTGTAAGTTCATTAAATCCTTTGCTGAAAATACTGGTTCAAATTGTTTTGCTAAGTATTCTGCATCTTCAGAACTAACACGAAATACTGACATTGAACCAACGTTTCCAAAAACTGAATTTTTTATTTTTTCATCAAGCTGGGCGATAAATTGGTGTGCAACAGTAAGGGCAAGTTTGTATTTTCTAGCTTCAGATAAAATTATAGATATTGAATCAGTGGTGACATTTTGAAATTCATCAATATATAAATAAAATGGGTTTAGCTCTTGTCCAAATGAGTCTACTCTTGAAAGTGCAGCCATCAAAAGCTTTCCAACAACAATAAGACCAATCAAACTAGAATTAATATCTCCGAGTCTTCCCTTTGCAAGATTTACAAGAAGAATCTTCTTGTTATCCATAATATCGCGAAAATCAAAAGATGATTTTTCTTGAGAGACAATCGGACGCATAATATCGTTTGAGAGGAACACATCAAATTTTGATGAAATATATGGCACAAAATTTTCAATGGCCTGTTCACCTTTTGTCTTTACAGCGCTTTCCCAAAATTGTCTCACAAGAGGATTTTTACATTTTAATAGTTTCATCTCTCTAAAGCTTTTATCGGCAAGGACACGAGTAATATCCATTAAACTGTTTCCAGAATCTGGATCTTCCATGACAAGCAAAGCAGAATTTCTAAAATATTGTTCAAACATTGGACCTCCAGATGTCTTCATATCAAAAAGTTTATTAAAAATTGATATCATTTCATTCACGACAAATGTTTTTTGTTCTGGAAATCTTATATCGTACTCAAGCATGTTCAAACCAAAAGGTTTTGCTGTATAACTTGGGTCGAAATAAATAACATCCTCATATCTTTCTTTGGGAATAAATGAGAGTACTTCTTGTATATCTGAACCGTGAGGATCTATCATACATACTCCTTCACCATTTAAAATATCCTGACGAATCATCGTTTTCAAAAGAGTTGTTTTACCAGTACCAGTTTGACCTATGACATAAAAATGTCTCAGCCTATCTTCTGTTGTGATTCTTATAGGTGTTTCAATATTTCTATGAACATTTGTACCGAGCAATATACCTTCAGTTGGAAGGTCGAGCGGTGCTGGTCCTGTTTTAGCATTGTCTTGTTTTAATTGAGATGAATCACTGAAGTTATGCTCCGGCAAATGGAATATAGTTGTAAGCTCTTTCAAATTTAAGATTACATCGTTTCTTTCACTAAAAATTCTAAAAGAAAAATCTCGTGCCATTTTTAAAAGATCACTACCTTCAATCCTTTTGAATTGAAATTTGTTACCTTTTGTACTTTCAAACTGGTTAAAAGATGACTCCATGTCAGAAAGAATGGCACCTGCACCCTCTCTAGTGTCTGAAGACGCAATCATTCGTATATTTACACTTGCAAGTGGTGAATCTATTTTTAATTTAATATTTTCTATTGTATTTTGATGAGCATCTTTTGGTTTTTTATCTTCATCTTTTTTATCATTAATTGTAGTTACTATCTCTTTTCCAACTTGTTTTATAATCCCAAAAAAAGAACTGTCTGATTTTTGAAATGCTTCGTTTAATTTGGATCCTTTTTCCATTTCCTTTAAAACATTTTTATACAAATACATTTTACTAGAATTTGGTTTTATAATGATCTGTATGGACGCGCCTTCACCAGCTTTGTCTACTTTTGAAAAACTGCTCAAAATAACATTAAGAGGATCATAATCAAAACTGTCATAAGTTTTTATTGGAAATATCTCATTAGTCGAAAGCTCTGCGTAAGAACCGACATAATCTCCGTCTGTATTAAAAATATTATAATCATCTTTTTTTTCTACGAGTCTTACTTCATCAAAGATCGACTGGATTTGTTTTTCAAATAATGATTTCTTTGCATCAGGTATTGCAATATAAAAAACAATTTCATTACTAAAAATAGCATTTGTTATTTCTAAAACAAAATAACCAGCACCATCTTTATCATCACTTGCTACTGAAAGCATTCCGGCATAAAACTGTTCCATCTTTGAAATCAGCTCTTTTAAATTTTTTTCTTTTTTATCCTCATCTTTATTGATGCCTGGCAAAGATACTTCAAAAAGAGTCATTTTTAGTGCTTTCAATAAAGGGTCTTTTTCATTACTATTTACAACTTTAAATCCGGCTTTAATATATTGGACTAAAAATCTATGAAAATCATCTTCAATGTGAGGATTTTTCATTTTCATAACTACAGATAATGCATTCAAGACACCTTTTTCCTGCAAAATATTTACAAGCTCACCCATTTGTGAATCATGCGTCTCTGGAGATAGGTCTAGCACAATTGACTCAATTTCATGTTTTTTAAGTGAATAACTTTCATCCAAAACTTCTTTTGGGTTTCTATTGCTATGTTCAATAATTTCTTTTTGAATAATTTCTTCTCTTGGAAGAGTTTCTCCTTTTGCAGAAAGCATTTTTTCATGAGTAGAAACTTTTTCACGCAAATAATTAAGCTCCTCTTCTGGAGTTTTAAATTTTTGTTCTATTTTTTCATTTCCGAATTGTTCAGCCATAACTACGTACAAATTATATCATAATAAAATGATATTTTGCACATTATATCTTAGTTAATATCTCAGGCTCGCCACTAGTTATTACAATCGTGTGTTCAAAATGTGCACTTCTAGATTGATCTCTTGTCTTAAAAGTATAACCATCTTTATCGATAAAAACATCCTTTCCTCCTTCATTTAACATTGGTTCTATGGCTATGATCATCCCTGGTTTTAATCTATCTCCTTTCCCTCTTTCTCCATAATTTGGAACAAAAGGATCTTCATGAACACTATATCCTACTCCATGACCACAGAGATCTTCTACAACAGTAAAACCATTTGCTTTAGCAACTCTTTCGACTGCATAACCAATATCACCAGTAGATTTATTACCTTTAGCTGCTTTGATACCTGCATACAAAGCTTCTTTTGTAACTTCAATAAGTTTTTTTGATATTGAATCAATCTTTCCAACTGGTACAGTAATAGCAGAATCTGTAACTAAACCTTTATGAGTAAGACACATATCTAAAGAAACAATATCCCCTTCTTTCAAAATTTTAGAATTTTCATTTGGAATACCGTGGACAACTTCATCATTTATAGAAACGCACATGCTCGCTGGGTATGCTCTTTTTGCACCTTTTGGTTTATAGTTTAATGTAGAAGGAATATCTCCTTTTTCCTTTGCAAGTTTATTTGCTAAATCATTTAAGACTGAAGTTGAAACTCCTGGCTTAACGGCTTTACTGACTTCATTTAATATAAAAGCCAAGTGCTGTCCACCTTCTCGTAAAATTTCTATCTCTTCTTTTGATTTTATTGTTACAGCCATTTAAGTTAACTTACAAAAACTTTTTTCGTTACTTCGGCATGAACTTCTTCAATGGTTTGTTCACCATTGATATCTAAAAAATCACAATTACTATTGTTTTTAAAAAAATTAATTGATTTCATGACTTCGGTATCAAACCAATTCATCCTATTTTTTATATCTTGCTCTGTATCATCTTTTCTGCCTCTTGCTAAAAGCCTTTTTATTCCCCACTCTCTACTTACATTTATGTATATAACCTTATATCTTGGAATATCATAAAATCCTAGTGCACCATCAAGTATAGATGCTTCTTGTAATTTTCTACCTAAACCATCAAAAACTAAATTTTCTTTCCCAGAATATTTTTCAATAAGAAAGGTGCTCCAAAGACCTATCACTAATGATTCTGGCATTAGTCCTCCTTTATCTAATATTTTTTTTGTTTTTTCTGCTGTAAATGAATTTTTTGTTGCAAGTTCGCGTAAGAGTGACCCTGTTTCTATTCTAAACGTTTTTAAACCATTAACTTCTTGTATTTTTTTAATAAAAAGTTCGACTTGCGTGCCTTTTCCACAACCTGATCTACCAATAAAAAGACAAGCTATTGGGCCAGTTATACTTCCTTCTTTTTTTAATATTGTATTCATAAAAATGATTATAACATAACTCCCAAAGGAGAAATAGTTTTGAAATTATTAGACAATTCAAAATATATAAACAAAAGAGCGTCGCCGTAGGCGACGCTCTTTTGTTTTTAAATCAATTAATACTCTCTCATCGTTATTTGGGCCTGTATTTTCTTTATCAAATCTATAACAACTGAGACAACAATTTAGAGTGCTGTACCTCCGACGGCTACAGATGAGATCCCAGAAACAGACTGAACGATTAAAGGTAAAACTGCAATTATACCCAAGAATAAAGCTCCTACTAAAGTTATTCTTGTTAAAATGTAGTTAAGATATCCTGCAGTGGGACTACCTG
>CAZPLP010000024.1:0-6385 GCA_964587695.1 uncultured Candidatus Saccharibacteria bacterium
AAACAAAACTACAAATTCAATATTCTTATTTTCTTTTCTTTACCATTTACTTTAAAAGATGACTCATCACCGACCTTCTTCCCTATGATAGAAGTCGCCATTGGGGATCTTTCTGAAATAATAGAAATTTTAATATCACCATTTGTACTCATACCACCGGCTCCATCAGGGACAATAAAAACAAAAATATTTTTTCCATCAACATCAAGCTCTGCAATACTTCCTAAAGATATGATTCCACTATTATTTTGACCTGCTGATTCTTTCAAGATTTTTTCTGCCTGTTCAAGTTTTTCTAAATGATCTAAAAGATTAAAAACTTGCTGGCTAACTTGGTATCTTGTGGTGTCTGAATGAGATACCATCGGCCCTGGAGCATCATCTATTTCAGATTTACATCTAGAAATAGAATCATTTATAGACTTCTTTTGTTTTGCTATCTGACTCAATACAACATCTAAAATATTTTCTTTATTATTCATATTTTTATATCTAGATTACTTTCATACCTGTAAGCGCTTTTATTCTTTCTTCAACTGGTGGGTGCGTACTAAACAGATTTGAAATCTTTTTCCCAGTACCTCCAAATGGATTTGAAATATAAAGATGTGCTGTAGCTGTATTTGGATTTTTCATCGGAATGTTTGCAGTAGAAATTTTTTGCAATGCAGAGGCAAGTCCTTCTGGATATCTTGTAAGTAATGCCCCCGATGCATCAGCAAGAAATTCTCTTTTTCTAGAAATTGCTAATTGAATAATTTTAGAAATTATAGGAGAAAGAATAATAAAAATAATTCCAATAATCATAAGTATTCCGCCACCCTTTTCATTATCACTTCTTCCTCTCAAGCTGCCGCGCATAAAAATATTCGCAAGAAGAGAAATAAATCCAACAAGAACGACAATAACGGTTGATAATAATATATCTCTATTACCAATATGAGAAAGCTCGTGCGCTATTACTCCTTCAAGCTCAGTTTTATTTAAAATCTGTAAAAGACCAGTAGTAACAGCGACCACTGCGTGTTCTTTATCTCTTCCGGTTGCAAAAGCGTTCGGAGATACATCATTTATAATGTAAATCTTTGGCATTGGAAGTCCTGCGGTGATAGAAAGATTTTCTACAATATGATAAAGATCAGTATATTCATCATGTTTGGCTTCCTTTGCGCCCGACACTGAAAGAACAATCTTATCTGAAAACCAATAACTAACAATATTCATAACGACACTAAAAATTATTGCAAAGTATAAAATTCCGGGGCTATTGTAATAATTGCTAATAAAATAACCCAGAGCGACTATGACGGCTAAAAATGCAGCCATGAGCATCCATGTACTTGTTATATTTTTATCTTTTTCTGTATAAAGTGTAGACATAATATCAAGACACCCGCTTTGGGCGGGTGTTATTTAATTTAGAATTTAACTTCAACTGGTTTTTTTGCTGCTGCTTCACTCTCATCTAGTGTAAAGAGTTCCATTTTTACAAAATGGAAAATACCTGATATAACATTACTTGGGAAAGAATCAACCGCGATATTTAAATCTCTAACATTACCATTATAAAATCTTCTTGATGCTTGGATTTTGTTTTCTGTATCCGAAAGCTCTGTTTGTAAAGATAGAAAATTTTGGTTTGCTTTCAAATCTGGATAGGCTTCGGCGATCGCAAAAACTGTTTTCAAAGCACTTGCGAGCATATTCTCTGTTTTGCCCTTGTCTACAATATTTTGTGCACCCATAGCCTGTGCTCTTGCTTTTGTAACGTTTTCAAAAGCCTCAGTCTCGTGTGCTGCATAACCTTTTACTGTATTTACTAAGTTTGGGATAAGGTCATATCTTCTTTTTAATTGTACATCTATATCTGACCATGCTTCTTTTGCTCTATTAATAAGAGTAACAAATTGGTTGTATGACAATACGGCCCAAAATACTAAAACAACTAAAATAGCTAACAATATATATCCTGACATAATTTTTGTATTAAACTAATAATTGATAATTTGTTTCTTGTCTCGAAAAACAAGTGGGGCTTCTGTGCATTTCTAGAAATAAGCCACCAAAATAGTGTATCATATTCAAAATAAATTAACACTGCCACGCTTGATATTTTTTATCATTTTGTTATACTAGCTTGCGCAATGACACTTTTAACCACATATTTACCATACGTACAATTAATTTTGGCAATACTCCTAATAGCTACAGTTTTACTACAAAATTCTGAGTCTAGCTCAGGTGGTGCCTTTGGTGGAGGTGACAACTGGAATGCTGGTTACCATACAAGAAGAGGTTTCGAAAAAGTTATTTTTAACACAAGCATAATCTTTGGTATCCTTTTTGCAGTCCTTTCTCTTACTTCCATTTTAATCAAATAATCCAATTTAGAGTTGCGAAGTTGCCTAGTCACTGATACACTATTAGTATTATCTTTAACTCGTGGTTCATATAGTAGGTTTTGAAACTATTGCTATATTTTCATATCGATTTACTTGATTCAATAGAATTTATTTTAAAAATTTATAATAATTTGTAATTTTACTACCTAATGAAAGAAAAAATTAAGCAGATACTCAATAAAAAATGGGCAATTGAGTTTTTTGATAACATCTCAAACACAATAAAAGGTTTTAGCATATCTGAAAAGTTATTATTTTATGTTTTGTGTTTTATATTTATTTGCTCTAGTTTCACAATTATCAATAAAGTTAATAACTTAGTTTCAACTAATGTCCCAACAAATGGAGGCTTCATCAAAGAAGGAATTCTAGGCTCTCCAAGATTTGTAAATCCAGTTCTTGCAATATCTGAAGTCGACCATGACCTTACTTCTCTTATTTATTCTGGACTTATGAAAGCTGGGTCAGGAAATACACTCATTACAGATCTAGCAGATAGTTATGATACATCAGCTGATGGATTGGTATATACTTTTGTTTTAAAAGACAATATATATTTTCATGATGGAGTAAAAGTTACAACTGACGATGTTGAATTTACAATAAATAAAATACAGGATAGCACTATTAAAAGCCCGAAAAGACCAGGATTCTATGATGTTAAAGTTGAGAAAATTGATCAAAAAATAATTAAATTTATTTTGAAAAAACCATATTCTCCTTTTCTAGAAAATCTTACGATAGGAATATTACCAAAGCATTTGTGGGATAATTTAAATTCAGAACAATTTCCTTTGAGCCAATACAATGTTGAACCAATAGGCTCTGGACCATATAAAGTAACAAAGATGGATACTTTAAAGAAAAACATGCTGCTTATTCCTACATATTATGAGCTAACTTCTTTTGATAAATATGTTGTGACCAAGCCATTTATAGACACTATTATAGTGAAATTTTATAAGGATGAAAAAACCCTAATAGATGCATATGATAAAAAAGAAATAGAATCAGTAAACTCTATTTCCCCAGAAAAAATAAGTGACATAAAAAAACAAAAAAATTCTGAAATAAATACTTCTCCACTTCCAAGAGTGTTCGCTGTATTTTTTAATCAAAATCAATCTGAGGCATTAGCATACAAAGAAGTCAGACAAGCACTAAATATGATCGTAGATAGAGATAGAATTGTAAAAGATATTTTGTTTGGTTATGGAGATCCACTATATGGTCCAATACCAGCTACTTTAATAGACAACGATCCTGCAGAACAAATTAAAAACAGCAGTGTTGAAACAGCAATAGGAATACTTACAAAAGCTGGTTGGGTAAAAAGTACCAGTACTGGAATAATGAGCAAGAAAATTAGTAAAACAAAAACAGTTAAACTATCCGTGACTATTTCCACATTAAATAGTGATGACTTAGTTAAAACAGCTCAGCTAGTAAAAAGTGACTGGGAAAAAATTGGTGCAGAAGTAGAAATAAAACAATTTGATTTTGGAGACTTACAACAAAATATAATTCGGCCAAGAAAATTCGAGGCACTTCTTTATGGAGAAGTTATAGGACGCGACATGGATTTCTTTGCCTTTTGGCACTCTTCCCAGAGAGATGATCCTGGTTTGAATATATCAATGTATGCAAATACTAAGGTAGATAAGCTTTTAGAAGATGCGAGAAAAACTCTTGATACTTCATCAAGAATAGAGAAATACAAAACTTTTAGAGATGAGGTAGAAAAAGATATCCCAGCAATATTTTTATATTCACCTGAATTTATTTATATAACACCAGGTAAAATACAAGGTCTAAATTTGTGGACAGTCACGCTTCCATATGAAAGATTTTTGAATATTAACAATTGGTATATAGAAACAAATAATCTATGGAATATATTTTTAAAAAAATAAATCTATTCATAATTATTAAAATTAATAACTAACATTTAAATCAATAATAAATATTTTGATTTAAAATAAATAATGATAAACAATCAACAAAATAAAAATAATGGAAATGATAAAAAATTCATTCCACACAGCTATGCAAATGCACAGCCAAATCAGCACAGTAGATCTTTTTCTTCAACTGCCAGCAATATAAGCACTGGAACAAAATCCTTTGTTGCTGAAAATTTAAACAAAATAGAAATGCCAAAGAAAAATTTGATCTTTGTACGTAAAAGTGAGGGACAAACTCACCATCACGCCAACAGTCAGGCTAATGCTCATAGGAATCAACACAGAAAAACTCATGGCGTTAGAAAAGTCACGTCAGAGTTTGCTGCAAAAAAGGAACAAATTATTCCAGCTTTAGCTGAAGGCAATATAAGAATTATTCCACTTGGTGGAGTAGAAGGAATCGGTAAAAATATGACCGCCATTGAATATGGTGATGATATTATTGTAATCGATGCTGGTATACAGTTTAAAACAGAGGAAACTCCTGGTATAGATTTTATTCTACCTAATACTAAATACCTAGAACAAAGAAAAGGAAAAATAAGAGGCTTGGTTATTACCCACGGCCACTTAGACCACATTGGTGCAATCCCCTTTCTTATGGAAACTCTTGGTAATCCACCAATTTACACCAGAGAATTTGGTGCTCTTTTAATTAAGAAACGTCAGGTTGAATTTCCACATCTTCCAGAATTGAATATAAAAATGATAGATAAAAATACAAACTTTTTACCTATTAGCCAAAATATAAAAATCAGATTTTTTGGTATCACTCACGCCATCCCAGATTCTACTGGCGTAATAATTGAAACACCTCTTGGAGATATAGTTGCTACAGGTGACGTACGTGTAGATAATGTAAATGGCATACCAAAAGATAAAGAGTTCGAACAATATAAATTTTTGAAAGATAGAAAAGTCTTGCTCTTAATGATGGACTCAACTGGAATAGAAAAACCTGGCTGGGGTATATCTGAAGACTTGGTTATTTCAACAATAGATAGCATAGTAAAAAATGTTACTGGAAGAATTATTATTGCAACTTTTTCTTCACAAGTTGAGCGTATTTTACATTTTATAAGAATGTCAGAAAAATATGGGAAAAAAATGGTTATAGAAGGAAGAAGCATGAAAAATAATGTCGAGATAATTAAATTTCTTAAACTTGCTGATACTAAACATATTATTGATGTAAAAGAAATGCATGAATATCCTCCTCACAAACTGATGATATTATCTACAGGTGCGCAAGGAGAAGAATTTGCTGGACTTATGAGGATGTCAAATAATACACACAAGGATATAAAATTAAATAAAACAGATACGATTATTTTATCTTCATCAGTTATTCCGGGAAATGAAAGAGCTGTTGCTGCACTTAAAGACAACCTATACAGACATGATTCAAAAATCATTACTTATTCTGATACAGATGTGCACGCAGGAGGACATGGAAAAAGATCTGAACTTGAATGGATACATAAACAGATTCCATATAAATTCTTTATGCCCTATCACGGTCACCACTATATGCTAAAAATGCATGCTGAGCTTTCTATGGCGATAGGTACGCCGAGAGAAAATATTGTTGTGCCTGATAACGGAAGCATAATAGAAATTGTAGAAGGTGGAACAAAAATCAAAATGCTAAAAGAGAAAGCGCCATCAGGGATAATCATGGTTGACGGATTTTCTGTCGGTGATGTTCAGGAAGTTGTCATTCGTGACAGACAGATGTTAGCACAAGATGGAATGTTCGTTATTATTGCAAGTATTGATGTAAATACAGGCAAATTAAAAAAATCCCCGGACATTATATCCAGAGGTTTTGTATATCTAAAAGAATCACAAGATCTATTAAAAAATACTCGATTTATAATTAAAAAAACCATTGAAGAAGACGCTGTCGGAAATCCCATAAACTTTGATTTATTAAAAGACGCAATTACAGATAATGTTTCAAGATATTTATTCCAAGAAACAGCCAAAAAACCTATGGTGATACCTGTAGTGATAGGA
>CAZPLP010000025.1:0-6136 GCA_964587695.1 uncultured Candidatus Saccharibacteria bacterium
GAGATTTCTGAATGTGACTGGAGTTCAGACGTGTGCTCTTCCGATCTTGGGGATTGCATTTTGTTTTTTAAACCTAAAGTTGTTTTTAGTGCTTCAAAGGCTTTATTCTGTTTTACTTTTAATGATATCATGATGATTTTATTACGAGCGTAGCGAGTTTTAAAATCTCATTCCCTCCCCAGTTTTGGACTTTAGAATTTTCTAAGATTCAAAACTGGGGAGGGATTAAGTAAAATATATTCGCTTTGCTCATTATTTTTCTAAATTTCTTTTCCTGTCTTTTTATTAATCCTGACATATTTGTCTGCAATCATCTTCTTCCCTACTCTTGCCCTCTTTCCGTCAACATTTATCATAACGTTTGAGGCATTTATAGGCATCATTTTATCGATAACCTGACCTTTTGCTCCAGACTTTTTTGCTTTTTGGTGTTTTTTATTTATATTCATCCCTTCTACGATAACAGAATTTTCTTTTGGAAATGCTGAAAGAACCTTTCCAGTTTTACCCTTATCTTTTCCTGCTATTATTATTACATTATCTCCCTTTTTGATTTTCATATTGATTTTATTAAACTATACTATTTCTGGTGCTAGAGAAGCGATTTTCTTAAAACCTAATTCAGCTAATTCTCTTGGAATAGGGCCGAATACTCTACCTGCGATTGGATCTTTCTTTCCTTTTTCAATTATAACAACTGCATTTTCATCAAATCTGATATAAGAACCATCTGCTCTTCTAAAAGGTTGTCTTTGTCTGACAACAACACCATAAAGGATATCTTTCTTTTTTGCGAGTTTTCTTGGTTCAGCTTTTTGGACTGACAAAACAACAACTTCACCTATTTTTGCCCATCTCTTTTTTGAACTTCCAAGTATTTTAAAAACTCTGCCTATTTTGGCACCTGAGTTATCTGTTATGTTTATGATTGATCTTGGTTGTATCATGGTATTTTAAATATTATTTATTTCTCAAAACTTTAAAGCTTTTATTTTTTGATATTGGTCTTGTCTCAATTATTTCTATGATCTCCCCTTCTTTGCAAAGGTTTCCTTCATCATGTGCCATTATTTTATTTTGTTTCTTGATGTATTTGCCGTATTTAGGGTGTTTTTTAAAAGTATCTATAGAAATAACAACAGTGTCTTTCATCTTTGTAGATGTAACTACACCTTTCAATACCTTTCCTTTGTTTTGTTGTATTACTTTGTTTTCCATATTTTTATTTAAAATTTATTTATACTTTTTTTACTTCATTTAAAATTGTAAGAATCTGAGCTATTTCTTTTTTTAGATTTTTACCTGCTTTTACATTTTTTGTTTTGCTACCTGATGTCCCAAATCTGAAATTACTTAAAGCTGTAGCTTTATCTGAAAGCTCTTTATCTAATTCACCTCCGGTTTTTTTTCTTAAATCTTTAATGTTCATGATATTTATATTATCTTGCTAGAAATCTTGTAGCAACTGGAAGCTTTGTTCCACCCTTTCTAAGCATTTCTTTTGCAGAGATCTCGTCGCATCCATCAACTTCAAAAAGAACTCTTCCTGGCTTCACAATGGCAACGTAGCCTTGCAATTCACCCTTTCCCTTTCCCATTTTAACTTCGGCAGGCTTTTGTGTATATGGATGATCTGGGAATATTCTTGTCCAAATCTTTCCGCTCTTGCTCATTGAGTGAGCGATAACTTTTCTTGCAGCTTCTATTTGTGTTGATTTAATTCTTCCTCCTTCAGTAGCTTTTAGACCATAAGAACCAAAAGAAATTTTTGTTCCTCTTGTTTCTACTCCTACTTTATCAGGATTTTCTCTGAAAGTGTGGGCTTTTCTAAATTTTACTTTTTTGGGCATTAACATATATTTAAAATATTATTTTTTTTCGCTTGTGTTATTTCCACCTTTTGCCGCAAAAATATCTCCCTTATATATCCAAACTTTGATACCTATATCTCCATAGGTCATGTGGGCCTTTTCTTGTGCGTAATCTATATCTGCTCTAAGTGTTTGTAGTGGAACTCTTCCTTTTTTCATTTCTTCTGATCTTGCGATTTCGGCACCTCCAAGTCTACCTCCGCAGTAAAGTCTAATACCCTTAACATCTCTGTTTGCCATAACCTTTTCTACAGTTTGTTTCATTACTCTTCTAAAAGGTAATCTTTTTTCAAGTCCTTCGGCAATCATCTGGGCCACAATAGCAGCATTTGATTCTGGTGATTTTATTTCTTCTACATCCAATCTAAAATCTGCTGGTATAGCAAGTTTATTTTTTGTAGCAAATTTCATTATATCTTTTCTGATTTTGACTGAACCTTCTCCGCTTCTTCCAATAACAACTCCGGGTCTAGAAGTTTTTATAATAAGTCTAAATGTTTTGTCATTTCTTTCCATCTCAATAGAAGCAATGTATTGGCCTCTCATCTTTTTTTCAAGATATTCTCTAAGCATTGTATCTGCTTTCAAAAAGTCTTTATATTTTTGACCAGAAGAAAACCATCGAGACTTCCAATCTCTGATGATACCCAATCTATGTGCGTATGGATGTACTGAATGTGACATGATTTTATTTATTGTTTTCTGTTTTTACTTCTTTTTCTTTCTTTATTTTCTTTTCAACTGGTTTTGTCTCTACTTTTAATTTTTTACCAGAGATTTTTGACTTTTTTTGTGGCATCTTATCTATTGTATCCAATTGTATAAAAATATGGCTTGTTCTTTTATTTATAGGATATCCCATTCCTCTTGCTCTTGGCATTCTTCTTTTTAGAACAACCCCTTCATCTACTCTAAATTCTTTTACATAAAGTTGGTCAGCTGAAATATTAAAATTGTGTGATGCGTTTGCTACGGCGGATTCGATCAGGTCAGCTAAAGGTTTTGATGCTCTTTTTACTAAAAAGGCCAAAGTATTTCTAACTTCATTTATCTTTTTTCCTTTCACTAAGTTGGCAACTAGTCTTACCTTTCTTGGTGATTGTCTATAATCATTTAATCTTGCAGTAATCATAATTATTTTTTAGCATCAGTTGATGCTTTAGCGGCTTTTGCTGCTGTTATTTCTGATTCTTTTGCTGCGATATCAAGGTCTTTCTGCATTTTTCCTCCGTGTCTTGTAAACTTTCTTGTAGGTGAAAATTCTCCGAGTCTGTGTCCAACCATATCTTCTGTAACTAGAACTTCATTGTGAACTCTTCCATTGTGTACACCAAAAACAAAACCAATCATTTCTGGAGAAATTTGGCTTCTTCTTGACCATGTTTTAATGACTCCTGTTTCAATAGGCTTTTTACCTTCTATTTTTTCTAGAAGTTTGGCATCTACGAATGGTCCTTTCTTTAGTGATCTTGACATTGTTTTTTATATAAAATAAAAGTGAAGCTCCTAAGAGCTTGAAATAGCATATTAGCAAAAATATGAATAATGTCAAGAAAATAACGAGTCTTGTATTAGGCAAGATGACTGTATTTTTTTGACCCAGTCACTATTTCAGTACGAGTAAAATAATCATTAAAATTGACAAGAAAAAAACTTTATCAATAATCTAACAGTAACGTAAACTAATAAAAATAGTGTTGTGGGTCAACACTCAAAACTACATATTTAAGCCATTAATTTAAAAATTAAAAACTACAGAGAAACGGCAGGCTGTGAGTTATTATTTGTATTTGTTTTCAAGTCAAAACCCCCAGCAATCCCCATTATTATAAAACTAATGCCGACAATAACAGCAAAAGTTATTAAAAATTTAAAAAATGTTGAATTAAACATAACTAATAGTATAACATTATTTAGAAATCATAAAACATCCGTACAAAAGATTTGACTCCTTTTACTGGAATATCAATTAGTTTGGCCCAAAAACTCTTTGTAGAAGATGAATTTACTGATTCTAAGACAGAAGCACTCTCGGTAATGCCTTTATCTATTATCGAGCTATTATCAACACTTTGTGTTGACTGTGTTTCATTTTGTTTATTCAGGTCACTAATTTGTTTATCTTTTAAAGCCAATTTTTCTTTATAATCTTTTACCAATTTTTCTGCCTCTATTATTGTGATACTTTTATCATTTACAAGTGAAGTTTGTTGACCAAGAGCACTCTCAGAAACAGCTATAGGTTTTTGTATTTCTGTATTATTAATAAGTGCAAAGGTCACTTCCCGGCCAGATGGATTACTAAGAGATAGTCTATCCACTGCGGTGCTATAGATTAAATCCTCTTTTGATAAAACAATACTTTTACCAGAACTTATTATTGTATCCTGCGGAAAAGTAAAAATCTTGTTCTCAGAAACCGCAGTCGTTGTTGAAACATTGGATGTTGGAATTATTTTCCAATTTCCAATATTTATTTCAGTTTTACCATTGTTTTTTATTTCTACATCGCCACCAGCCAAACTTAATATTGAAATTTCTGGAGAAACAACTTTTACAATAGTTCTAGAAACAGAATTATAACTTCCACAAGTACTATTTAAAACAACTTGATATTCTCCAGCATGTTTAAAATAATGTTCAGTATCTTGGGCCACTGTAAGAAAACCATCACCGAATGTCCATGTAAATGATGGTACACATGAGTTGCTTTGGGCAAGACTGTATTTTGCATTAAATTTTATAGGAGAGCCAACTAAAGCCATTCTTTCTCTACCGGCCGATATTTGAAAAATTGTTTTTTCATCATAATTACTTAAATCTTCTGTGCTTGTGTGCGAGGAAACATATATTGTTCTAACAACCACTGAAGGTGTTGGAGTACTTGTAAGATTATTTGTTGTAGATGTGGAGATTGTATTTATGTTATCAGAGCTAGTAGAATTTATTAATGTTCCATCAACAATTTTTACAACCTGTTCAGTTTGCCATTGTTTGGTATTATCTTTGTTTCTTGCAGATATCTTTAAAATATATTCTCCAGCAGTATTACTTTTGAAATAAAAATATTTGTTAGAAGAACCGGTTGCAATATAAATACTGCTTGATGCTGTAAAAGGTTCACTGTCTGTAGTATTTTTTGAAGAAAATGTCCCTATATCTAATGGTAAAGTAAAATATGTTGTATCTGGAGAAGTAGTTATTAGGTTATTAGCATCTTGTAATTGTATTTGATATTGTTTTGAATATTCACCAATATTTATTATTTGTGGTTCATTAATAAAAACAATTTTGTCAACAGAAGCAAAAACAATTTTTGCTGGGGTGAGGATGAGTAAAATTATTGATAAAAAAATACTAAATAAAAAGAACAAACATTTTTTGTTTTTTGACATAATTACAAATTATTTTATCATTCACTACTCCACCTCCCTAATTATTTTGTGGATAACTCTATCCGGAGGTTAAGCCTCCGTATTTTTAAACTTTAACCAATCAAACAAATTATTATTAAAATCATTTTTTGATTTAAAGTATTCTGGAAAAGCTTTTTCATTTATAATTCTACTTTCACTTGAATTAGGATTTATATAATCCCGATAACTAGAATATTCATAGTTATTTAAAAAATCTTTAGCATTTTCAATATCTTCTATCCCCTTTTCCTTCCAATCTGATTGAATTAACTTAACTGGATTTAAATGTATATATGAGTATAAATATTTTAAATATTCATCTTGCTCGATATGCTTTGCTTTAAAAGTACCCTGAAATAATGATCCGTTTCTTTCATATTTATTATTAAAATACATGGTAAATGCTGTAGAAAGTTTCTGTATAAACTTTGTTATTCCTATACCGCTTTTTTCCTTAAGTAAGATGTGAAAATGATTTGGCATTAAACACCAAACGCCTATATCTGCCAAAGTTTCCTCCTTGTCTCCGGAGGTTAAGCCTCCGATATCTTTTTCTTTCATAACCTCTCGTACTTCAATAGGCAAGCTGCTATTGCAAATATCTAATAGTAGTAGAAAGCGATCATAATCATATTTATCCATAAAAATATCTCGTTTATCTACTCCGCGATTGTATATATGATAATATTCGCCTTCTGAAAATTTGATTTTTCTACTCATCTAAATTTATTATAGCAATCATTAGTTAAATCACATAATCTACTGAGGCTTAACCTCCGTAGATTACGGAGGTTAAGCCTCGGAAAGGTTAAAAAGAGTTTTGTGCATTTTAGGCAAACAAAAACTGCC
>CAZPLP010000026.1:0-5332 GCA_964587695.1 uncultured Candidatus Saccharibacteria bacterium
ACACGATTTTTGTGGTGCAAAAATCGACTTTATAACTAATTCAATCCTCTCAAAAAATCTGAATAATTCATTTCTTTTTTCCCTTCAGGAATAACTTTTTGTATTTCAAGTGTATTATTTTTCCATTCTGCTTTTGTGATAATAACTCGTATTTTTTGTGAATTTTTCTCTACTTCAAAATAGGTTTTTGGCCACTCTTCAAATGCCAGTATTTTTAAATAATTTTGATAGGAATCTTTTGATAAATCTAAAAATCCGTCTATTTTTTCAATTTTTTTTGTAAAAGTGGCCATATTGTCATCCTGTACTTTTGTCTGTATTTTCCCTTTAATCCAGTCCGGAAGGGTATCTATAAGCAATTTTGAGCCTTCTTTAGCCAGAGATTCTTGTATTGAAAGGAAACTGACTGGCCAATTTGCTATTTCTACTTTCTTTTGAGCAATAATGGCACCATGGTCAACTTGTTCATCTATAAGCATTAGAGAAACACCTACATCTTTCTCGTCATTTAATATTTGTGCTTGTAGTGGAGAGGGTCCACGATATTTTGGTAAAAGTGATGGATGAATATTCAAAACTTGGTATTTTGGTATATCAATCACAACTTGCGGAATTATTTTTCCATAAGATGCAACAACATAAAGATTATAATTCTTAATTATATCTAAAAATGCTTCTTCTTTAAGTTTTGCAGGCTCTACATACTCAATCCCATTTTCCTGTGCCCAAACTTTTGTTGTTGTAGGGGTGAGAATCATTTTTCTACCTTGTGGTTTATCTGGAGTAGTAACAATAAGCTCAGGAATAATTCCATTTTTTTTCAATTCCTTTAAAACAATTAGAGAAAACTCTGATGTTCCAAAGAAAGCTATTTTTACATCATTATTAAACATAATTAATTATTTAGTATTAAATTAATACTAAGCATTTTTTAGCATTTTTTCGTATTCCTCATGACTTATCTCTTCAATATCGATAGCTTTATCAGTAAATAATATACCGTTTAAATGATCATTTTCGTGCTGAACAATCTGTGCTAAAAGCCCCGAAAAACCTCTTGAAAATTTCTTACCATTTTCATCTGTCGCTTCAATTGTTACTTTTTCTGGTCGTAAAACTTTTCCATAAATATATCTGACAGATAAGCACCCCTCTTCTAAAAGTTGTTTGGTTTTTGAAACTTTCAAAATTTTTGGGTTTATAAAAATTAAATCATTTTTTGCAATAATATTTTCTGTACTATTTTTACCAATTGAAAAAACCTTTTTTGATAAAATAAAAAGTCTTATAGGTTTACCTATTTGTACTGCTGAAATGGCTGCGGCATCACTCTGGCTATCAATAGCCTTTTTAAGCATAGAAATAACTTTTTTGACTTCTGCAGCTTTGACTTTAAGGGCAGGGATAACAGAAGATATCTTCCTTAATATCGGGTTACCTGTCTGTAAAATTTCAATTTTGTTTGTTTTTTTTCTTTTCATAACCTATATACAATAACATTTTTCAATTAATTGGTCAAAAAATATTAATAATGCTAATATCAAATTTGTTATGAAAATAAATAACATTTGGACGACTGTATCAAGAAAAGATGTATTTTTCTGCCTAGCACCGATGGCAGATGTTACTGATATTGTATTCAGGCAAATTATTGCTAAGTACAGTAAACATGGAAAAACGGACGGTGGTCCTGATGTTTTCTGGTCAGAATTTGTTGCTGCAGATGGTATCGCTTCAAGTGAAGGGAGAAAACACCTTCTGCCAATATTAAAATATTCAAAAAAAGAAAAGCCGATAATTGCTCAAATATTTGGGGCCAAGCCAGAAAACATAAAAATTGCTTGCCAAATCATCTCAAAACTTGGCTTTGACGGTATAGATATCAACATGGGATGCCCTGACAGATCCGTTATCAAGCAAGGTGCCGGTGCAGCTCTAATAAATACACCTAAACTGGCTTGTGAGATAATTCGCGCAGCAAAAGCTGGTGCACCTAAACTTCCAATATCAGTCAAAACTAGAATTGGATACAATGTAGTGGAATATAAAAAATGGCTTCCAAAAATTCTAGCTGAGAATATTTCTGCTCTTACGATACATTTGCGTACAAAAAAAGAAATGTCTAATGTACCCGCACATTTTGAACTAGCAAAAGATATCGTGAAGGTTGTTAGAGCTTGCGATAAGAAAGTTGTCCTAATTGCAAATGGTGATATTCAAAATATTGAACAAGGAAAAAAGTTTGCAAAAAATTCTGGCTTTGATGGGATAATGATCGGGAGAGCTGTTTTTGGAAACCCATGGTTTTTTAATCATAAGATAGATATCAAAAATATTTCAACAAAAGATAAATTGAAAGCGTTGATTGAACATATAAAATTATATATGCAACTTTTAGATTATCGCAATTTTGCAAATATGAAAAAACATTTTAAATCTTATGTAAGTGGGTTTGATGGAGCCAAAGAATTGAGAGTAAAACTTATGTTAGTCAAAAATCTTAATGAAGCAATCCTGATAATTAAGGATTACTTATTACATTTAGAATAATTTGACAAAGAATTGTATTATGATATAAATGTTTTTCGGACCGGTTTATAACCCCCATAGATTGTTGGCTAGTAGATCTACAGCCAACCATGGATAAGGGTTAAAATCGGTCCTTTTTTATATAAATATTTATATTTGAAAATGATTTATGCTATAATATTTTTATGACAGAAACTGCATTATACAGAAAATATAGACCAGCAAAATTTAAAGAGGTTCTTGGACAAGATCATATTGTGAAAGTTCTAGAATCATCTATTGAAAATAATAATATTGCTCATGCTTACATATTTTTTGGTGCACGTGGAACTGGTAAAACCTCCGTGGCAAGAATATTTGCAAAAGAGATAGGTACATCTAATAATGATATTGCAGAAATTGATGCTGCTTCTAATAATGGGGTTGATAGTATTCGCGCACTAAATGAATCCGTAAGTACTTTACCATTTGATTCTAAATACAAAGTTTATATTTTAGATGAAGCACATATGCTTTCACCACAGTCATGGAATGCGCTTTTAAAAACTGTTGAGGAACCACCCAAACACGTGATTTTTATTTTTGTTACAACAGAAACAAAAAAGATTCCAGAAACTGTTATTTCAAGATGCCAAACTTTTTCATTTAGAAAACCAACACAGAAAGTTCTAAAAGATGTTGCTATGGCTGTTTCAAAAAAGGAAGGTTTTATACTTGAGCCAGCATCAGCAGACCTTATCGCTTTACTTGGTGACGGTTCTTTTCGTGATACCCAAAGTATCTTACAAAAAGTTATTAGTGCCTCCAAAGACAAGAAAATCAGCCCAGAAGAAATAGAAATTGTTACAGGTGCACCAAAGTCAGAGCTCGTAAATGATTTTTTAAGAGCGATAGATCAAAATAATCTTGAATTGGGGCTAGCGGCAATTTCTAAAGCAACAGAAGCAAATATTGATATGCTTTTATATTTTAAACTTGTTCTACATAAGATGCGCTCAGTGCTCCTTTTGAGGAATTTGAAAAGCTCAGAAGGGAAGCTACAAGATGAAATGACTGACACAGATTTTAGGTTTCTTAAAGATTTGGCCGACAAAAAACCATTAAATCCACCAACGAACCATGTGGGTATAAATTCTGAGACATTACTTACACTTTTGTCTTACTATGACATGGTCGCGAAAGCTTATATTCCACAGCTACCGCTTGAATTAGTTTTGACTAAACTTATTGTATAATATATTTTTAACTGATATCTAAAATAAAAGAGCGAAGGTATTAACCTCCGCTCTTTATATTTTTTGTATATACTATATATGACCTATGAAAGATGCTTTGAAACAAGCTTCGTCATTTCAAACATATCCACTACAGCTTTTCCTCCAAAAACTACTTTCAAATTTGCATCGGCGATAATGTTTCTCTTCTTTTTTGGGTCTTGAAGATTCTTTCCTTTAATATAAACCCAAAGCTTCTTTACGACTTCAGATCTTGGCATAGGACCATTACCAACTACTTTTGCTAAATCCGCACTTACATTCAAAGGCTTCATAAACGCTGACACTTTTTTTTCTGCCATTTTTTTTGTTTTGCCGTCCGCTTGAGGCAGACTAGGCTTAAATTATTAATGCTACTAATATATATCTATCATACTCCTTTATCAATTATAAGGCAATATGTGCTGGTATAATAGAAATACGGACTATTTTATTGTACTGTAGTAGTTACTGGATTCACTGTCGTGACTGAATTGATTATTGAATCAGTGTGAGCACACTGCCATTTCCATAAAACAAGTGGGGCAGAATAAAATACAGTTACTGGCAATCTTTCTTTTTCAAAATTTTGCAAATCAATAATCGTATTTGGATTTGTAACACAATATGAATCTTCCTGAGATGACTGAGGGTCTGTCTTTATATATACAGTATATGTTTGGATTATAAAACCTGTTTTTTCAACAGAAGTGACAAAGCCAGTGTGTTGTCCTGAATCTGGAGTTTGAAATATTGCAAAATTAGCTACGAATATTACCACAAGAATAATTATTATTAATGAGAAGATTATTTTTTTCATTGATTTAGCGAAATCACGTCGCGCAACCGTCCATTAAGTGCGACGGTATTATTATATCAGATTATTACGAATAGACATCAATAACTTGCCAAGATTGTTTTGACCTTCGCCATTTTTATTCGTACCCCAGTAGAGATCATTCCACCAATTCATTTCTTCTAACAGCTTCTCGTCGGTGTCGAGAAGCATTTTAGTATTTTCAGGATTTAGCTTTGGATCAAACTTTTGATAAACCAAACCTTTCATTATTTCAAAATTTTTCGTTTTCCAATCTTCTTTTGAATATCCATCCGGAATATTTTTTCTATTATAATCGATAGATTCGAGTTCGGAACAAGTTTGAAAGTATTCTCTATTCTGCGGTTTCCATTTTGCAGCTTGATAGGCGAGTTCAACGCTTGAATATTCTACATCGTTCAAAAAGACTTTTGCTGGCCAAAAATTACTGAGAAAACGATATGGGCCAAAAAATCCTTTTATTTCTTTTTTGTTATGAATAGCAAAATTTTCCCATTCACCTTTTTTATATTGGGTTCCACTTGGTCTTATGTCGGTGTAGAGAATTTTTTTCATTGTTAAAATTTTAGTTCTTTTTTAATCGCATCAATATATGTTGGGAAATCAATTTGATGTGGTGAATTTTTTACTATTACCAATTTTGAATTTTTAGCAAATTTAGTAGTCTCTACAAATCTATTTTTCAAATCAGGGAATAATTTACCTTCTTTTT
>CAZPLP010000027.1:0-2514 GCA_964587695.1 uncultured Candidatus Saccharibacteria bacterium
ATTGTTGCATCTTTATGTAATTTTTTAATTTTTAAAATCATTCTTTATAAAATATTTCCTATAATTTTTTCTATCTGGATATAAAGCTCGTCTAAAGTACCATTATTATTTATACTTAATTTTGCGAAATCCATAACTTCTGGTATTCCCTCCTCTGCTTCATTATTTTGATCTAATATAAATTGGGCAAGTGTTTTTTCTCCATCACCAGAATTTTCATTACGCGCTCTCATCCTTTCATATCTAGTTTTTTCGTCAGCATCAACTCTTATCAAATAAAAATTTGATAAATCTTTTAAAAATTTAATATCCGACATTCTCCTTACACCATCGATTATCACAATGTCTGATTTTAATTTTGAAGCATCTAGTGCAATGGCTTTTGCTAAAAGATCTTCACCAAAAACTGACCTAAGTGTAGTAGAAAGTTTTTGTAGATTTTCGCGGCTTACATCAATAGCAAGTCTACTGAGTACGTCGCGTAGTGATGTCGAAAACTTACAATCTTCTGTATTGTATTTTTTCGCTAAATATTTTTTTACGGCTTCTTTCCCGCAAGCAACTTGTCCAACAAGTCCTATAATTATTTTTGACATGAATATTGTCTTAATTTTATTCCCGCTAATTTAAACATCTTTTTTGCGGCTCTTGCCTGTGGAGTATCATCATATTTATTACTGTCATAAATAACTTCTTTTATACCATTTTGAATTATAGTTTTTGCACATTCATTACAAGGAAATAAGGTGCAATATATTTTACATTTTTCAGTGGAATTATTGGCATTATATATAGCATTTTCTTCAGCATGACAAACGTAAGCGTATTTTGTATCTTCGAGTGGACCTTCTCTATCCCATGGCAAATCATCTGCGTTAATTCCACGGGGCCAACCATTATATCCTAAACCAAAGACAACATTTTTCTCATCTGCTACAACGGCACCAGCCTGAGTAGAAGGATCTTTTGACCTTTCTGCAATTACAAAAGCAATTTTCATCAAACATTCGTCCCATGTTATATAATTTTTTCTTGATCCAAGCATATAATAATATTATAACTTTTAAAATTAAAAACAATCTAAAAGGCGGGCCATTTATGGCCCGCCTTTTAGTATTTGTATTTACTTTACGTCAATGCCCATTGATCTTGCAGCACCTTCTACCATTTTCATGGCTGCATTGATATCATTTGCGTTCATATCAATCATTTTTCTTTCTGCAATCTGCTTTACTTGAGCTTTTGTAATAACTCCAACTTTTACAGTGTTTGGCTTTCCTGAACCTTTTTCTAGACCAATTGCTTTTAGGATCATGCCCGCTGTCGGTGGGGTCTTTAAAATAAAATCGTAAGATCTGTCTTCATAAACTGTAATAACTACAGGAAGTGTATCCCCAATCTGAGATTTTGTAGCAGTGTTAAACTTGTTTACAAAGTCACCGATGTTTATACCTGCTTGACCTAATGCTGGTCCTATTGGTGGAGCTGGTGTAGCTTTACCTGCTGGAATCTGAAGTTTTAATTTTTTTAATATTTTTTTGGCCATTTTTTTATTATTTAGTTAATCAGAGGC
This sequence comes from uncultured Candidatus Saccharibacteria bacterium, assembly GCA_964587695.1. Lineage (GTDB taxonomy): Bacteria > Patescibacteriota > Minisyncoccia > Phycocordibacterales > GWA1-40-21 > Bog-1340. Next base: position 1,574 of record CAZPLP010000027.1, read on the forward strand.
TTAACGATACTAACTCAAAAGTCTCAAATTATCAAGTTAATGAAATTATGCTTTACGAATTTGTAATAAATCCAACTCAACTGATGTTTCTCTTCCAAACATAAGTACCATAACTCTTGCCTTACCTTTCTCTCCATCTATTTCACTTATTTTACCTTCAAGATCTTTAAATGGTCCATCTACTATTTTTACAGTATCTCCGATAATAAAATCTACAGCGTGAGAAACTTTATTTGCATCCAAATTCCCCAAAAAGAATTCAACTTCTTTTTCTGAAAGTGGTACTGGATGAACTCCAGTTCCTACAAATCCAGTAACTCTTGGTGTATTTCTAACTACAAACCAAGATTCATCTGTGACTGTCATATCTACTAAAATATAACCTGGGTATATCTTTTCTTCTTCTTCCACTCTTTTATTTCCTTTAATTTTTATTTTTTTCTCAACAGGCACAACCACGTTGAAAATCTGGTTGTTCATGTTTAAAGAATCGATTCTTTGTTTTAGATTTCTCGCTACGGCATTTTCATAACCAGCATATGTATGTATTGCATACCAATGTCTTCCACTTTCTATTGTTTGTTTTGCCATTTGATTAGCTTGTAGGAAGTAGCTTGTGGCTTTCTAAAAAGCCCGAACTAATCCAAAATTAATTTATTAAATAATACTTTTAAGACCAATTGAAAATAGGTAATCGAATAATCCTAAATATGCAGCTACAGCTAGTGAAATAAAAATAACAAGCATAGTAAACATAAAAGTTTGCTTTCTTGTTGGCCAACTGACGTGCTTCATCTCTTCTTTTGTCTCTGAAATATAATTTGATAGTTTTGACATAATTTTTTTATTAATTTGTATTTAAAAACCCCCTAGGGGGCTACAAACATATAGTACCTAAGATACAACTAAAATGCAAGAGGCGGGTCGTAAACGGCCCGCCT
>CAZPLP010000027.1:2614-5089 GCA_964587695.1 uncultured Candidatus Saccharibacteria bacterium
TTATCTCATAAGTAATACTTACATTTGAAGTAATCTTGTTCTCTCCTGTTGGCAATACTGCAGGCGCAATAGACTTCATAGAAGAAGCCCCCATACTATAACTAACTGAATCAGCATATATCGGATAATTTCCACCTTCAGAATAACTGACTATTTTAACTAATTTTACTCCCAAAGCCTTAGCAAGTTTTGTAGCTTGTGTTCTTGCATCAGTTATAGCCTGATCTCTAGCTTGTAATACTAGGTCATCATATTTATCTTCAGTAAAAGTAAGTCCGCTCATATCTGTAACTCCAAGAGTTCCTAAATCAGAAACTATCTTGCCTGCTTTTGTAAGATCTCTAATCTTTATACTTATGCTTTGTGTTACATCATATCCAGCCAAAACTTGTTTACCATTGTAAGGATAAACCTGTGCACTTACATAATCATATCTTGGATAAATATTATATCCTGTAGTTTTTATATCTTTTTCATCAACTCCATTTGTTTTTAGATTTGCTATTATTTTAGCAATTTTTGTATTTACTGCATCAGTTGCTTTTGAGACATCCATACTTTCTTCAAGAATTGAGAAAGAAATAGTTGCTATATCCGGCTTTACTGTAAGTTCGCCTTTGCCACTTACAACTATAGTATCTTTTTGAACATTTTTATCATCTCCATTAAAAGCTTTTACACCAAGACAAATCAAAACTATCAAAATAATAATACCAATAATTTTTTTACACATATGATGATGCTTCATCATTCCCATTCCACCAGCACATGAGCATCCTTCTTTGCCGCAACCACACATTTTTTCTTCCATAAAATTTTTTAATTAAACTAATAAACGAACTACATTATATCACAGCACTCCATCTCGCAAAAATACCGCAAGGAAGCAACCTTTTTCCTTCTGATTCTTGTATTGTTAGCTCGCCAATTTCAAATTGCCCGCCATATTTTTCAACAATCGGTTTCAAAGCATTGTAGTAAGCATTCGAAGAATATCCTGCTGCATAACCATTTACAATAAAAAATAATGGTTTTTCAGAAAGTATTTTCTGGCATTCATCTAAAAGTTTTATAAAATCAGTTTCAATTTTCCATATTTCGCCCTTTCCTCCTCTACCAAAAGATGGTGGGTCCATGACGATTCCATCATATTGTCCCCCACGCTTTATTTCTCTCATAACAAATTTTCTAGCATCATCAATAATCCATCTAACTGGTTTATTTATTAAACCACTAAGTTTCACGTTTTCTTTCGCCCAAGTTATAGCTGATTTTGAACCATCAACGTGTGTAACTTCTGCCCCAGCTGAAAGTGCAGCCATTGTTGCGCCACCGGTATAACCAAACAAATTAAGCACCCTGATGGGCTGCTTAACGAAACCCGAATTTTGAATGTCGAGTTTCGAATTTTCGGTATTCGACATTCGAGACTCGATTTTCTCTTTGATGAATTTCCAATTCATCTCTTGTTCTGGAAAAACTCCAGTATGTTTAAAAGCGGTTGGTTTTATATTAAAAGCAATTTCATCAAAACCTTCTGTAGCAAGAAATAAAACTTTCCATTCATTTTGCATACTTTCATTTTTCTTTTTCCAAACCTTTCTGTCAGAATCAAAAACCGCGTCGGCTTTTTTCCATTCATTTTCTGATAGATATTTTTTCCACAAAGCTTGTGGGTCCGGTCTTCTCAAAATATATTTTCCGTAGCGTTCAAGCTTTTCTCCGTCTCCACTATCTATAAGCTCATAATCCACGCCTGGTTTTGTTGTTAAAATTTTTGGTTCCATGATAAAAGCAACTATATCAATTTAAAAGAAAAAGCACAAAGAATATATTAAATACCAAAAAAATTCTTAGAATTTTGCAATAGTCGCTTGCGAACCATTTCAAAATCTTCTCCGCGGATTTCAGCAATCTTTTTTACTACTTCTACAACATAAGTCGGCTCATTTCTTTTTCCACGATAAGGAATTGGCGCGACAAACGGTGAATCTGTTTCTGCATGGATTTTATCAAGCGGAATATTTTTAATTATTTCATCATATTGCCTGGCAAAAGTAATAACCCCTGTAAATGAAAGGGTAAAACCGAGTTTTATAAACTTATTTGCCCAATCTAAACTCCCAGCAAAAAAGTGCATATCTCCCTTAGCTTTTCCTGAATATCTCGATAAAATTTTATATGCATCAACATAAGCAGAAGAAAAATTTTTCGAGGAGAGACCTTTTTTAATTTCCAAGGTCTCACCTCCAAAAATTTTTCCTGCATCGCGAATATGAAGCATCAAAGGCTTATTATATTTAATAGAAAATTCAATTTGTTTTATAAATTCTTTTTGTTGTCTTTCCTTTTCTTTTTGGATGAATTCAACCAAGGGCTCACCTCTCCCCGCTTCGCTCCTTGAGGAGAGACCTTTGTTGAATTCATCTTCTAAACGAAAGTAGTCGAGCCCACACTCTCCTATTGCTACGACTT
>CAZPLP010000028.1:0-4945 GCA_964587695.1 uncultured Candidatus Saccharibacteria bacterium
CGGCATTTGGCGTAAGTTTTAACAAAATAGAAGCAAAAGATTTTTCAAAACTTGCTCCCATTCTGTCTAATTTATTCACAAAGCAAATTCTAGGAACCATGTACTTGTCTGCCTGTCTCCAAACTGTTTCAGATTGTGGTTCAACTCCTGCAACTCCATCAAAAACAACTACAGCTCCATCAAGAACTCTCAAAGAGCGCTTAACCTCTGCAGTAAAGTCGATGTGGCCGGGTGTATCAATAATATTAAATCGTACTTTCTTACTAAAATCATCTTTTGGCATGTATGAAGGATTCCAAAAACAGGTAATAGCAGCGGAAGTAATAGTGATACCTCTTTCTCTTTCCTGTTCCATCCAGTCAGTAGTTGTTTCTCCTTCATGAACCTCACCAATATTGTGTTGAGATCCAGTGTAATAAAGAATTCTTTCTGATGTCGTGGTTTTTCCCGCATCAATGTGTGCAATGATCCCAAAATTTCTTACTTTTTCTAATGGATAATCTCGTTTCATGATTGATTTTCTTATCGAACGATAGTGAGATTTAGAAAATCATCACCCTGTTAAATAAGATTTGAGTTAATATTGACTAATAAATTAATGCTAACAATCTTTTATTTTTTATAATTTAACTATGTTTCTCTCATCCTCAAATCTTATCTTTCGAACTTTTATGTATGAAATTTCACAAAAGTTTGAAAGATATTTAACAGGGTAAGAAAATTATAGTCGCTTCGCTCGTGAATTTTCTTACCAGGCGAAATGGGCGAAGGCTTTATTAGCTTCTGCCATTTTATGAGTATTTTCTCTCTTTCTTACAGCTTCTCCCTCATTTTTTGAAGCTGCTAGTATTTCTGCAGACAATCTTTCTGCAATTCCTGAACCTTTCTTTCCTCTTGCTGCTTCAATAATCCACTTCATAGAAAGTGCAGCTCTTCTTTCTGGTCTGACTTCTACAGGAACCTGATAGTTTGCACCTCCAACTCTTTTTGATCTGATTTCCATATTTGGAGCAGTATTTGTAAGAGCAAGTTCAAGAATCTCAATAGGATTTTTTACTTTTGCTTTTTCTTTTATTATTTCTAGAGTATCGTAAATGATAGTCTCGGCTGTACTTTTCTTTCCACTATACATAATATAGTTTATAAGTTTAGAAACTTTTTCTGACTGATATTTATAGTCTGGTTTTAAACCTTTCTTTGTTTTTAGTTTTCTTCTCATGTTATTGGTTTAATTTATTTTGCTCCTGCTTTTGGTTTCTTTGCACCGTATTGGCTGCGACCTTTTCTTCTTCCTTCTACCGCAGTTGCATCGAGAACTCCTCTTACAATTGTGTATCTAATACCTAAGTCTTTAACTCTTCCTCCTCTTAAAAGAACAACTGAGTGTTCTTGTAATGTATGTCCCATACCAGGAATATACGCGGTAACTTCCATACCATTAGAAAGTCTAACTCTGGCAATTTTTCTGATAGCTGAGTTTGGTTTCTTTGGAGTCTTCGTAGTAACTTTCACACAAACACCTCTCTTGAATGGAGAACAAAGTTTTGTTGGTCTGTTTTCCAATGTGTTAAAACCTCTCATCAGAGCCACAGCTTTCGGCTTTCTAGGAGCAGTTTTTCTATTTTTCTTAATTAATTGATTTATTGTAGGCATGAATGTTTTTTTAGGAGTAAAACGACATAAAAATCTTCATCCCTCCCCAGATTTTATTTCTTAAAAATCTGGGGAGGGATTATTGAAATTATATTCACTCCGTTCATTAATTTCTAATAACAAAAAAGCCACAGAAACCTTTGCTTTTGGTATAAAGCAGTAATTTCCGCAACCCGTTAATATTCAACTCTAGCCTTCCGGGAGTTTCCTCCTTTCTAGCAGAACATTTTCCGTACAGCCAAGTGCGTTAATGTAAAATGATAATATAATAATACTTCGCAAAAAGCAACTAGTTGAAATTCACTACTAGGAAAACGTTATACTATCCCGGTTATGAATTTAAATATTGAAAAAATGATTGGAGAAATAAAATTTGGAAGAAACATTACTACTGCCAAAATAATTAATAATCCGTATCTTTCTGATATGTTATGAAAAGTATATTTTGCTTTTGTGGGAAGAAAAGCAAAAACAATTTTTGATCCATCGAGTGGTGGTATGGGTATGAGGTTAAAGACAGCAAGGCTTATATTGATAAGAACCACAAATCCAAATATACCAATGAGAGTTGATGAAGAGTAGCCGAAAAATATTAAACCTCTAATTATTAAACCAAAAATAGATGCAACTAAAAAATTGGAGACTGGACCAGCTATAGCAATAAGTGGTTCTGCAACATTTCTGTTTTTTAAATTATATGGATTATATGGTACAGGTTTTGCCCAACCGATCATAAAGCCTGCGTGTGTGAGATATAAGGCTAAAGGTAAAAATACAGAACCAAGCCAGTCCAAATGTTTGAGAGGATTCAAAGTTAGTCTGCCTTCGTATTGAGCTGTCTTGTCTCCAAAACAAAGCGCAATAAATCCGTGAGAAATTTCATGGATGATTACAGAAAAAATTAGAATTATTATTTGAAATATTACGCTAGTGTCCATAATATGTTGCGTTTTTACAGAATTATGATAACATAAAAATTCATTAATTAATATAAAAATATGGCAAAAATCTGTCCAATAACAAAAAAGAGTTCAATAATGGCTGGCGGTTATAGCAACGCAACTCGTGCTACCCAGTTTAACCCTACAGGAAAAGTAAGAAAACAGGTTAATTTTCAGAAAAAGAGAATCTACGTTCCTGAGCTTAAAAAGACTTTCGTACTAAATATTTCAACAAAAGCTATAAAAACCATACAAAAGAATGGTGCTTATGCTACTTTAAAAAAGGCTGGAATAATTAAATAAGAAATTTTAATTAAATACAAAAAGAGCGGCGCCATAAGCGCCGCTCTTTTATTTAATCCTATTTCACCAATCTTATCTGAAATAAAAAAAAGAACATCTGAGTTATTTCCAATTCCACCAGAATTAATAGAACTATAATCAATACGATAAGTGTCGCTAGACATAGCAAAAACCTTTACTGAAAATAATAAGGCTGGTATTAAAAGAAATATATAAACAGTTTTTTTCATACTTATGACTATATTAACATACAATAATTACAAAATATAATCATTCCTGATATATATTTTGACCATCAGAAAAAAAATTAATATCTCCAAGTTCATAAGTTCCAAGTATTTTACTATTTATACTGGCTAAAAAATCTAATATTTCCTTGTGAGGATGACCAAATTGATTATCTTTCCCTGCAGAAATTACAGAATATTCGGCCGATACCGCTGACAAAAACTCTGGAGAAAGGGAGTTTCTAGAGCCGTGATGTGCAACTTTTAAAACATCACTTTTAAGTGCAGCTCCGTCAGTGTTTGCTAAATATTGTTCTACATCAGTTGGGGCATCTCCTGTAAACAAAAAAGTTGAGTTTCCATAAAAAAGTTTTGCAATAATTGAATATTTGTTTGTGTCTTTTCCTTTTGGATTGCTATCCGGATATATTATTTTTAGAAATGCTCCACCACCTAGGTCTATCAACTCTCCAGCTCTAACAATTTCTGTTTTAATATTATTATTTTTAATTTCATTTTCTAATTCTATAAATGTGCCAGTACTTGAAGTTGCACCATTGCCTATATATTCACCAATAGAATAATTTTTCAAAACTTCTGGAATTCCTCCGATATGATCTTGGTCTGGGTGAGTTGAAAGTATCATATCAATATTTCTGTCATAAAAAGGCATCACTCTACCAAGCGCATTTAATATATTTTTGTCTGGTCCACCATCTATGAGCAATTGATTGCCCGTTGGTGTCTCAATAAAAATTGCATCTCCTTGTCCAACATCTAAAAAAGTAACTTTTAGAGAACTATTTTGTGATTCGGCAAATACTGTATAAAAAATCATCCCATTTGCTAGCAAAAGTAAAAGTAAAAAATATATTTTTATTTGATGAAATTTAATCATATTATTTAAATTATTTTGCATTGTCATTCCCACATACCTTGTGTCATTCCCGCGGAGTCGGGAATCTAGGTTCGTTTATAATTCTAAACTCAAATCTTTCCATTCAGGATTATTAGTTTCAATTAATTTTATTTTCCAATTTCTATTCCATTTTTTAATACATTTTTCTCTTGTAATTGCACTCTCGATATCTGTTGTTTGCTCATAATACACAAGAGTTTTTACATTATATTTTTTAGTAAAACCATCAACTAAACTATTTTTGTGCTCATATATTCTTCTGTATAAATCATTGGTAACCCCTGTATATAATGTTCCGTTACGTTTACTTGCTAAAATATAAACATAATAATATTTCATAAAAACATTATACTGGATTCCCGCCTCCGCGGGAATGACACAAACCTATTTTTGCGAATGACTCACCTTCGCAAAATATTTTATCCTTGGCCACATCTACGCTATAGCGTAGATGTGGCCAGTCATTATAAATCATTTTTATTTTTGCTTTTTAATTTTTGATTTTCAAATATTATCCAGCAAGTAATAACAATATAACATACTGCCATTATCCCAAATGAAAACCACGAAATATTTATTGATGAAAATGGTAAGTTCGCAAAAAAATTTGATATATTAATAATATAAGCGAGAAACAACCAAGATATCCAAGCAAATGGAAGAGACAAAGGAAACCAAATAAAACCGAGTACACCAGTAATAAAACCGAAAAGCATAGTAGCTGGTATGAATGCAAGAACTAAAATATTTGCAGGCAATGCTACAAGTGAAAGCAAACCCATTTTATAAAGTATCAAGGGTAAAACTAAAATCTGTGCTGATATGGTAGAAGAAACAACATCTCTTAAACCAAATTTTTCTGTTATAAAACTAAATTTTGTTTTCAAAACAGGTGAAACATA
>CAZPLP010000029.1:0-4650 GCA_964587695.1 uncultured Candidatus Saccharibacteria bacterium
ACATAACTTTATGATCTCTAACGGGATTATAACCCTAATACTTTTTTTAATTCATCTTCAGAAATTTCGGTTGTTTTTGCAACATTACTGTCTTCTTTTTTATCTGTATTTTTTGGCTCAATTTTTGTCTTTTTAGACTTAATAGGTTTACTATCGTTTTCTGCCTTTATTGGCTTTAAAGGGCCTTTTTGAGGCTCTGGGGTAGTATCTTTTGACACATTTACATTGGTCTTTTTCATGACGGCATCAAGGGCAGATCGTAAGTCTGATAAATTTTCCTTACTCATTATTTTTGAATGATTTCCCTGAATTTTAGTTACTCCAAAATCTTGTTTAGGGGGATAAATTTTTGTTTCCACAACTAATTTTTTAGCTAGTTCTTTCAAAGGTACAAAATCATCTGTTGAATCTTCTATCGGAGGAAAACTTTTTTCATATTTTGGTATAACTGGTTTGGGTGTTTCATTTCCAGCTAAATGAGAGTCAAATTTAACAGGGTAAACTTTTTTTATTACTGACATAATAGGAGCTGCTTTTGGTTCATAAACTTTCTTTACTTCAGGGGCTGATACAACCGGAGCTTGATAAACTCTTTTGATTTCTGGTGCTGGTGTACCGTGTGCTAAATATGGTTTTTTCATTTCTGACTTTTCTGTAGTAATTTTTGGAGCAGTTGAAGTCAAAGCTGGACCTGAATATGCTCTCGCAGTACTTGAAACTGGTTTGGGAGTTACAAAAACTTTCATGGAACTTTTAGCTTCTTCATTCCATTTTCTTATTATTTCCTCAACCTCGGCTCGTTTTTTAGAAAAATTATTTCTTGAATGTTCTATTATTTCCGTTCTATAAGAAATAACTGGTTCAGGAAATGGTGGAAGTGACGAAGCAGAAAACGGAACAGAGCCAACTCCGTCTATCATAAGTTTCAAATACATCTGATACATTCCAAGATTCACTAAATCCTCAGCAGTAAATTGTGGCGCAAATTCTTTTTCTAAAACTTCAGCATCGATCGCTCCAACGCGAAATGTAATTTCGGTACCAGCATTTCCAAAAACAGCAGCTCTTACCTCCTCAGACATTTGCTCTATATATTGGTGCGCGATAGTAAGATTGAGCTTATATTTTCTAGCTTCAGAAAGAATGTCGGCAAAAGATTCATTCGCAAAAGATTGAAATTCATCTACATATAGATAAAAATTTGGTAATTTATTTAATTCTTTTTGTTGGATATTTGCACGCGACATAGCTGCTAAATATATTTTAGTTATCATCATAGAACCAAGCAGTTTTGCGTTTGTTTCCCCTACCATTCCTTTTGAAAGATTGATAATCAATATTTTTTTATCATCCATCAACTGTCTAATATCAAAGGAAGACTTCGGCTGACCAACAATATTTCTTATCAAGGGATTTGCAGTAAACTGCCCTATTTTGTTTTGTATTGCCGGTATTGCTTCTGAAACTGTCTTGTCTGTATATTTTGCAAATTCATCAACCCAAAAACTTTTTACAGAAACATCTTTAACATTATCAACAACTTTTTTTCTATATTCTTTATCAGAAAGCAATTTATTTACACCAAGAAGTGTGGCTCCGGGATATTCAATAAGTGCAAGCAAAGAATTGGTCAAAATATATTCCATTCTAGCAGACCATGCATCAAGCCAGATTTTTTTGAAAGTACTCATGAGCCCAGCGACAACTAAATGCCTTTTATCAATACCTACATCTTCAAGTACATTAAAAGAAATCGGATTTTCCACATCAAAAGGAGCAAAATAGACAACATCATCTAATCTTTCTGGTGGAACATAATTTAAAAGTTTTTCTGCGGTGCTTCCGTGAGGATCAAGAAATGCCATTCCCTCACCATTTTGAATATCTTGAATCGCCATATTTTCAAGGAGAGTGGACTTTCCCATTCCGGTCTTTCCTATTACATAAATATGTTTGGTTCTGTCTTTGGCTTTAATACCAAACCTAACTCGTTTACCACGAGAATCAGTTTCTCCAAAGAATGTAATTTTTTCAGGATCCATCCCGTTAGAAGTAGATCGCGATGCGCTCGCAAACTACATTAGTTATGTTTGTAAATTTTACGACCATGTTTTGTAAAATAATCATTTTTATTATAAAAGCGATCGCGACTTCTAACGGGATCCATTTCAAATATATTATACCAAATTAATTATTAACAACAAAATAGGAATCTCTCAAAATAAAAAACCGCAGTATGCGGTTTTTTTTACTTTTATATGACTTCCTCTGTTTGTTTAGGGCTGCTTTCAGTAAATGTATCAGTTTTGACAATATCTGTATGTAAATGCTTTACAACTTCTTCCAACTCCTTTCGGATCAAAACAGACAAAACAGTCACAGATAATCCACAAACTATATATAAAATATTTTTCAAAGGAAAAGCGGAGTCATTAGGAAGACCTGTAAAAGGGACAACTGCTATAAAAATACCTAACGCAAATATTGTTGAAATTTTAATCATAGAACCATATTAACACAATTTTAAATTAAAATAAATAATGTGTCATTCCCGTGGAAACGGGAATCTAGACTCAATTAATCCTGGATTCCCGTTTTCACGGGAATGACAATGCAAGTTACTTTTGGCTTATTAACACAACAAATTCTCCCCTAACTTTGTCCTTATTATCCAAAAAATACTTTTCTACTTCGGTTGGAGTTCCTGAAACAACCTGCTCATATATTTTTGATAATTCCCTTGCAACAACGACTTTTCTTTCACCAACATATTTTTTTAAAGAAACTAGAGTCTTCATAATCCTATGGGGTGATTCGTAAAAAACAACAGTTCTTTCTATAATAGCTATTTCTTTAAATAAAGTCTCACGTCCTTTTTTGTGTGGCAAAAATCCTAAAAATGTAAACTCAGAAGCCGGAAGTCCGGAAATGGAAAGCGCCGAAACCAAAGCACTTGCTCCAGGGATTGCTATAATTTCAATGTTAGGAAAATTTTCGTGAATTTTTGAAACAAGAATTGAACCTGGATCGGAAATGGTCGGCGTCCCTGCATCTGAAACTAAAGCCAATGTTTTCCCTTCCCCTATTAATTCCAAAATCTTATCAATTTTTGAAATCTTACTCTGACTATGATAGCTCATTGTGGAGTTTTTAATATTGTATTTATTGAGCAAATTTATAGTAACTCGTGTGTCTTCACAAAGTATTAGGTCAACTTCGGACAAAATTCTCACAGCCCGATATGTGATATCTTCAAGATTTCCTATTGGTGTTCCTACTACGTAAAATTTTTGCATCCCGTTTAGAGACAGGTCGCGGTCAATCCGTTACCCATCAAGTTTAAAATTGATAATATAAGTATGCAATATATAGTTATATATTTTCCCCGCAAGCGACCGCGGTCTCTAACGGGAGCATGAGTTTATATTACATGTTTTACAAAATAAAAAAAGCTAATTATTTTAAGAGATTCTCCCCAATTTTATATATATCTCCCGCCCCTATTGTCATCAAAACATTTCCCTTTTTTAAATTTTTTGATAAATATTTTTCTATTTCTTCAAAATTTTTAAAAGTAGTTACTTTAGTATTTTTTATTTTCTTTGCTAAAATTTCGGAAGTGATTGTTGAGTCAAACTTCTCGCGAGCGGCATATATTGGAGTTATTAATACTTCATCTGCATCTTTAAATGCTTTCGCAAAATCATTTAATAATATTTTTGTTCTTGAATATAAATGTGGCTGAAATACAACAATAATTTTCTTTTTACCAAAATATTCACGTGCTCCGGCGAGTGTCGCTTTTATTTCTGTTGGATGATGCCCATAATCGTCATATATTAGTGCTTCCTTTTTTGTTTTTCCTTTATATTCAAATCTTCTCCAAGTTCCAGAAAAATCCTTCAAAGATTTTAGTGCATTTTTGTGATTAATTCCCAAAATATTAGACAATGCGAGTGCGAGTGAAGCATCTTCCCTATTATGATTTCCAGGTACTTTTAGTTTTAACTTACTATTAAAATATTTTTTTGAATCAATAATATTTCCTTTTAAACCTTTTAAAACTGGTTTTACTCGACTGTTTTTAACATCTGCAATTATACATCCATCTTTTTCTACATGAGAAGCAAACTCATGAAATGCGTTTTGAATATCTGCAATATTTTTATAATAATCTAGATGATCATTATCAATGTTTGTAATTAAAGCTATTGTTGGTTTTATATTTAAAAAAGATTTTCTATATTCGCATGCTTCAACGACAAAATATTTGCTTTTGCCGGCAATAAAATTACTTTCGTGACCTTTTAAAAATGAACCCACAATGACCGTCGGATCAAGACCGGCATCTATCATTATTTTTGCTATCATTGCCGTTGTTGTTGTCTTTCCATGAGTCCCAGAAACCGCAATCGTATATTTATTTTTTGAAATTTCTTTTAAAGTTTCTGGATAAGTAAGTTTAATTATTTTTCTTTTTACCACCTCTTTTAATTCTGGATTTTCTTTGTCTATCGCGATGGTATATATAACCAAATCTGTATTGGCTGGAATATTTTCTGCAGAATGTCCAATCTGTATTTTTGCACCAAACTTTTTTAATTCCTGCACGGTTTTAGAATCTGACATATCAGAACCACTAATATTTTT
>CAZPLP010000030.1:0-3216 GCA_964587695.1 uncultured Candidatus Saccharibacteria bacterium
CGAGATTTCTGAATGTGACTGGAGTTCAGACGTGTGCTCTTCCGATCTCTCTACCCCGCTGAGAAAGATATTACAATAAAAAAACGTGAAAAGCAAATGATGGCCCGAAAAGAGAGACATCAATTTATAATTTATTTAAAAAAATTATATTATTTTAAATTCTTCAAAAACAGATTCGTATAATCGAATAATTCTCTTAGCTTCTCTTTCAGTTAGAAGAAAATCTGAACCTTGGTGGGTGATCGCATTTCTTATTTTATGTGCTTCCCAAGCTTGTTCTATATGATCAAAATCTCCAGCTCCTACATTTTTAAGTTTTTCGCCAATACTTTCTCCATGCAATTGGAGACTTTCTAATAACTCCCCCAAAATAATATCTGCTTCAATTATTGCAAGTTTCCAGTTACTAGCTTCCTCAGATGACATGTGCTCTATAACCAGTTTCCATTTAAGATTAACAGGTAAAGAATTCTCATTTTTTATCTTAGTATCTCCATCAGGTGGTAAAACCGTGCTCATAACTTTCTTTTGAATATTTTTTAATCTAATAGCATAAATAATAATTAAAACTATGAGGACAAGCGAGATACAAATAGCAAAAACAACATATTTAGCAAAGAAATTAATTAAATGATACGGCAAGGAGCTCAAAAATGCCTTGATTATATTATAATTATTATTTAACCATGTGGTTATAGAAATAATTAAACCTAATATAAGAATATAAATAACCGTATTTTCAAATACGCTTTGTTTTGGAGCTGGTTCTGATTTCATAGGCATATGTTTATTATATCACTAATTATTTTTCTCCCAAGAAACTTTTACTTATAGAGAAAAGGTTATCTTCCCTATTATAATCTGCAATAAACTGTATTCCTATTGGCAAATCTTTACCATCAACTTTTTTTATACCGGACGGAATAGAGATCGCTGGCACGCCGGCAAGATTTATTGGAACAGTAAAGATATCTTCTAGATACATCTGAAGTGGATCATCAATTTTTTCTCCAACCTTAAACGCAACTGAAGGTGTTGTTGGAGTGACTATAATATCAACATTTTTAAATGCTTTTTTGTAATCATCTTTAATTATCTCGCGCACAATGTTTGCTTTATTGTAATATGCATCATAATAACCTGAAGAAAGGACATATGTTCCAAGAATAATTCTCCTTTTTACTTCCCTCCCAAGTCCACTTTGCCTTGAAAGAAAATAATCTTCTACGCCAGTCTTACCAGTAATTCTTTTTCCATATCTCATACCATCGTACCTTGCCATATTTGAGGAAACTTCTGCTGGAACAATGACATAATAAACAGCTAAAGAATATTTTAAATTTGGCAATTCAATATCTATTATTTCGTAACCAAGTTTTTTTAATTTGTTTAAAGATTCTTCAAAGTTTTTAATAATTACTTGATCTATTCCACCTATTTTAAGAAAATCTCTAGGCACTCCTATTTTTAATTTCCTTGCCCCGTCAAATTGACTTTTTATTTGACTGGGGTTTTCATTAGGATTTGGCAGACTTGTTGAATCCATTTTATCTTGACCTTTGATTGCATTAAAAAGTATTTCTGCATCTTCAACTGTTTTTCCAAATGGGCCGATTTGATCTAACGATGAACCCATCGCCATAACCCCATACCTTGAAACGCCTCCATAAGTTGGCTTCAGGCCGACAAGTCCACAGAAGCTTGCTGGCTGGCGAATAGAACCTCCTGTGTCAGAACCAAGCGCTATAAGTGCCATATCACCAGCCACTGCGGCTGCTGAACCACCAGAAGAACCTCCTGGTACTCTTTCAATATCATAAGGATTTTTTGTTGGGCCGTACGCAGAATTTTCTGTAGAACCCCCCATGGCAAACTCATCCATATTTGTTCTGCCCAGGAAAACAACTCCTTCATTCTTTAATTTCTCTATGACGGTTGCATCATAAGTGGCTGTATAATCTTCTAAAATTTTTGATGCTGCGGATGCTTTCCTTCCTTTTATTAAAATATTATCTTTTATTGCAATCGGAATTCCTGTGAGCAATCCTGCTTTTCCGTCTTTAATTTTTATATCAGCTTCTTTTGCTTGTTCTATCACATCAGAATAAACTTCGAGATAAGCATGTATATCTTTATCAGTCTTTTTTATTTGTTGAAGATATGCTTTTGCTAAATCCACAGCAGAATACTCACCTTTTATAAGAGCGTCGTGAGCTATTTTTATTGTAATATTTTTTAAATCAATCATTTTACTTGTATTATAAAATTTTCTCTACTTTTAGATAATTATCTTGTGAATCTGGCATGTCATCTACAATAACATCAGTATTTGTTCCAGTGATCGTTTGATTTTCATCTACCCTTAATACATTTCTAAGTTCACCAGCTTTCTTCTCTTCACCAACTACAGAAACAACTTCTTTAAGCTGTTCCACATAGCCTAAAATAGGTTCTACTTCTTTAAGCAGTTTTTCTTTTTCTTGTGTGGTAAGTTCAATTCTTGCTAGTTTTGCAAGTTTATCTATATCTTTAATTTCCAACATAGAAATAATATAACATTTTAAAAGGATAAAAGAAAACGGCTATAAATTATATTTTTTAACAAATATTTTTTTGTGATAAATAGCAACTAACACTAATCCGTTCATAAATAAAAGATATATTGGAAACAAATAATTTTCAGGTGTCCAAACAGATATTGCAAAGAAACTTGTCATGATATTGAAAATACCAGTCGAATACGGTATATGAGTTTCTGTCTCTGGATAATTCCATGCCTTCTTAAAGGTAATGACCCCAGCAAAAAAATCACTTAAAATTGAAAATATAATAGCGACTAGGGGTTCACGAGTAATACCCCATAGTACTAGGGCTAGAATTGAACATAAGCCGCATATATAATCAAATTTTTGTATTTTCCAATATGATTTTTTACTAAAAAGAGAAACGATAAAAACTAAAAATGGGCCAAACCCAGCCATAAATACTGGCAATACTGCCCATCTTACACCGCTAGAAACTGCTGCAAAAGTTGCAATAAAAGGTGCAATACTCCACAAAAGCCAAGTTAATTTATTTGGTTTAACATTTCCTTTTATAACATCTAATATGTATGAATAAATACCGATTAATTGAATCACGGCCCCTAAAATTACAATATATTTTATATCCATTTTATTTAATTAATTTCAAAAACTTATTTTCATCCAAAATTTC
>CAZPLP010000030.1:3316-4487 GCA_964587695.1 uncultured Candidatus Saccharibacteria bacterium
TTTGAACCAGCATTTTCGCCAACAACAATATATGAGGTTTTTGCAGAAACTGATTCAGAAATATCTCCACCAAGTGCGCGGATTTTGTCTTTTGCCTCATCTCGTGACATTCCTGATAGAGTTCCTGTCACAACAAAAGATTTACCGGCTAGCAAGCCGGTATCCGTCTTGAGCGGATGACTTTTTTCTATAGAAACTTGCTTTAAAAGCCTATCTACAAGCTTTTTATTTTCTTTTTCAGAGAACCAATTATAAACAGATTCCCCAACGATATCACCGACTCCTTTTATCTGCTGTAATTCTAATACTTTTGCATTTCTTATTTTTTCTAAAGTTCCAAAATTCTTAGCGAGGTCTATTGCCGTCTCTTCCCCAACCTGAGGAATGGAGAGTGAAACAATAAATCTATTCAAAACAATTTTTCGAGCATTTTCTACAGAGGTCAAAAGGTTATCTACAGATTTTTCTGCAAATCTTGGCAGCGAAAGTAGATCTCCACGTTTTAAAGTAAAAATATCATCAAAATTTGAAATCAAATTGTTTTCTAAAAGTGCATCGAGTATTCTTGGACCACATCCGTCCATATTAAATGCTTTTTTAGAAACAAAATGATAAAACTTTCTTTTTTGCTGTGCAAATGAATTTTTAAACACACATCTCCATGCGGCTTTTCCAGGAATCCTCTCTATCGAACCGTCTCCCCCACAAGCATCTATTTTTTTAGGAAATACAAAAGCTTTTTCTTTGCCAGTTCTCAAATCTTTTAAAACTTCTACAATGTCAGGAATAACATCTCCAGCTTTTTGTAAAATAACTGTATCACCAATTCTTATATCTAGTCTTTTTATTTCATCTTCATTATGAAGTGTGGCACGAGACACAGTTGAACCAGCGACTAGAGTGGGCGTCAGGTGCGCAACTGGTGTTATAACGCCTGTTCTACCTACCTGAAATACAATATCTTCAACTACTGTTGTGACTTGCTCAGCTGGAAATTTATGCGCAATGGCCCAACGAGGGTTTCGTCCTACAAAACCTAAACGTTCCTGTAAATTAAGAGCATTAACTTTATAAACCATTCCATCTATATCAAAGGGTAAGTGGCTTCTAATTTGTTCCACTTCATGATAAAACTCCAAATCAATCTAATCATACGCCAGCCTTTCTATTT
>CAZPLP010000031.1:0-3809 GCA_964587695.1 uncultured Candidatus Saccharibacteria bacterium
AGCGCAACATGGGCTTCATGTTGGGTCGTGCCGACCACACGAAGCCTATGTATTACCTGCTGGCCTTTGGTTGTAATTAATACGTATTTCTAAAGTTCTTTTTTGCCATTTCTGTTGCTTCGTAGTTATACCATGATTTAACTGGGAAATTGAATGGTTCTATATCTTTACCTGTTGTAATGTAATCTATTGTCGACTGTATAAAGTCGCAACATTGTTTTGGATATTTGGCAATTTGAATTTCTGCAAATCTAATCACGAACCAACCTTTCGATAAAAAATAGTTGTTACGATAATCATCATCCCCAATACAGTGAATTGGAACTTTATTGTCAGAAGTATATGGTTCATCTATTTCAATATCAATGCACATTCCAGTTGATTTGTCTATATATGAGAAATCGGGAACAAATGCATTTAAATTAGGTAATTGAAATTCTAGATTATCAGAGATTTTGTTAGAGAATCTGACACATAAATAGTCAAGAAAAAATGATTCATATCTTCCTTTTAAGGTTTCCCTAGTTGATAAATCAGCATAAGTTGTTTGTGATAATACACTTCTTTTTCTTTCGTCTCTGAAGATTCTTATATTTGTCTCTGAAAGAAATACTACTACTCGTTTCTTATATTCGTTCAACTCTGCATCGTATTTAATCAATTGTTCTAAATAACTTTGCATACGGTTAAAATTAATTACTTTGTCTTCATATTCATCACAAGACAAGAATAATTTTTCCAACCAATTTTTCTTTATAAATTTAGGACTTTGTGGCTGTTCTGGTGGTTTTGGTAATGTTGGCTTACTCTCTTCTATCCTAGAAAATGAGTAAGATTTTAAAAATATAGGATAATTAGTCATTTTTTAATATTTGTCATTTCTAAATTTCTGCGTAATCATAGCAGTTATACCGATTACTACACCAATTGTTACACCACTTGGTTTTAGACCTGCGCCAAGCATAATAAAAAACGTGATAACACCCGCTAAAATGCAAACAATAACTCTCAAAGTCGAAGACATAATAGTTTTTATTTAATTGTACGTATTGATTTTATTTGTTTTTAAATTTGAGAGTTTAATAATCTAATAAAAAACCCCAAATTTGTCCATAACTAGAAGTGAAAATATAATTATAGTCACTCGACTTAATTTCCAGAACGCCTGCATTCGGGTCTTCAATATTATATTTTGGATTCTTAGACGCTAAATATTCCTCGTTTTTCTCAGTGTCATAAGCAAATTTAGCTACTACTATAGTATTTTCGCCTAAACTTTGAAACTTAACAAATATATCAAGTCCATTAGTTCCTATCTTACCGATTGGATATGCACGTAATTTAAACCATGATTCATTAGTTGTTTGCTCCTCTGGTACTTTCTTTTCTTGAGCTAATTGGATTTCATTCATTATTATAACTCCGCATTCTTTATCAGATTTATCAATGAATGTTGGTATATAATTTTCATCTAAAGCCATTTTGGATATAAGATTATCCATATTTTGAAATTCATTTCGCATTTTTGACAACATCAATTCCTTGTATTTAATAAAATACTCATTGGGTAATTTAATCTGTAAGTTTCTTACCCCTTCATTGTCTATAATTATGTTCCATATTGCATTTATATCATTACCAGAATACCTTTTAATACATGGAACGCGTAACTCCTTAATATGTTGTGGATTCTCTTTTGCAGCTTTTTCAAAATCTGCATAGTTTGGGTAGGCTAGTTTATACGTTTCGAGAACTGACTCCAAGTACTGGTTTTCAGTTGTATTAGTCAGTAATGAAACCATTTTAGTTTCAGCAGATAAAGCTCCAGTTTGCTTTATTTGCGTTATTGCATCTTCAGGCCAAGATTTCGAACCGCAAGAAATCATAAGTAAGCACATAATTGTGGTTGTGATTAGTTTCATTATTTTCATCTGATTATATTTTAAAAGTTTAATGGTTTTATAGTTAAGTTCCATGTTTTAAAGTCTAATGTAGTTTCTAGAACCTCAATCTTTGGGTCAAAATTATTTACAAGTTCTAAAATCTGAGATTGTCTATCTTTGGGCATTCTATGCCCAAAGATTATTTGTTTTAATGCGTTAGTTTCCCAAGGTACTGAATAACCAACTTGTTGCTCAAATTTTTTTGCTCCTTTACTTCGTGCTAATCCCCCAATAATTAATCTTCTTTCTTTTTCAATACCCCAAACATCTTCTCGTTTTTGTCGTAAAAGATACTCTAAAAGAATATCAAAGCTTTTATTGTCATAAAGATATGAATTGATTGGTTGTAGAATTGAACCGTTTTCTAACCCATTTTCATCAAACTGTTTTTCCTCAATACTTCCATTGTCAAGGTTTAACAGTTCTTTTCTATAATAAGCTGGTTCAAGTTGGCATTTTGCTGAAAATAGATTAGTAAAATAGTTGTCAAATTCAGATTCATCAAAACACAAAGCAAAACCTTTAAAACTATTTGCGTATAATGCCCAAAGGTGCATGCTATTCGAATCTTCAGAAAAACAACAAATTCCAAAATTTTTCGCAGTATCTTGAAAACTTTCCACTAAATTGGGTGCTCGTTGTAACATAGTACTCTTGAACCCTAAGAATTCATCTAGTAATTGCATATTACAATCAAAAGGGTCATTAAACTCTGTTGGTTTAGAAAACCATAACTCCTGTTTCTTTAGGCTATTAAAAGAATAGTCATTTCCTGAATAGTACTTGTAAATCATATGTCGTTTTCTTTTGTGATTTTTTACACGTTAACGTCTTTGTTTTTTTTCTAGGCTTGCAGGTAACGATTCCCTATGAGAAACTCTGTTTCCTGTATGGGAAACAGAGTTTCTCATACATCCGATTTATCGGCATGATGGGTTTTATTTATATCGTTGATAATCTGAAATGTACAGTTCTTCTGTAATTTAACACTACTTCCCATACAGGAATGTGAGTTTCCCTTGAAACTATCATCAAATTGGATTTTTATTAAAACTCGTCAAAGATAGAAACTAAATTCATATTAACAGCAGGTTCATTCACTTAATTTCTAAAATAATTAATATATTTTTATTCAGTCAAATATTGCTGGGATAATAGGTTGGTATGTTATGGTCTTAATTACTTATTGCAAGGAAAATTTGTGGGTATTGGAAGTTAGTTATTGTTCATTACATGCGTGTCCCGTTTACCATATTTCCTTAGTTTTACCCTTTACGGGAGCTTCCCGCAACCATTATTCCGTTAACAACTGTGCTTGTGGGAGCTTCCCTTTTTTAATATTCGGTTAACAATTGCCATTACGGGAGCTTCCCATAAGCATTATTCCGTTAACAAATGTGCTTGTGGGAGCTTCCCTTTTTTATTATTCGGTTAACAATTGTGCTTGCGGGAGCTTCCCATAAGCATTATTCCGTTAACAAATGTGCTTGTGGGAGCTTCCCTTTTTTAATATTCGGTTAACAAATGCTCTTGCGGGAGCTTCCCTTTTTTATTGTTTTGGTCTGAATATAAGCTGATTGAAGGATGTGAATGCGGTAGAATAGATGTATTATAGATAAAAGGAGGTATGTATAGGAATGTTTTCGGCAAGATATGATGGTTGCGGGGGTTTACTTCTTTATCTTTTGTACATATTGTAGTGGAAACATTAGTTACATTGCTGCATTTTTGGTGCTGTGCAGCTCTCACTTTTTAGGTTTTGTTTGTGCATACTTTGGTATAATTCTTATTTATTGTACATAATAATATTGTGCGTGCGCGTTATAATATAATTATTATCGAGAATAAATAGTTAATAATCACTAA
>CAZPLP010000032.1:0-3626 GCA_964587695.1 uncultured Candidatus Saccharibacteria bacterium
AGTCTGGTGACGGTGTTGTTGAACTTATCAAAGAAGTGATCACAAAAATCCCCGCACCTCGTGTCGAAGTCGGTCAAGAGAAGTATTTACTTGAAATCGATCAGTAATCTTTAAGAGCTTTAGTTCTTGATTTTAAATTTTTAAATCATAGTGGAGTAACAATGTTTGGACGCGCTTTTAATGGTGAAGCAAAAAGAAATACGCCGCTTATGTTTAAAGTTTCTGGAAAAACATTTACAGCTGTAGAAGTTGGAACTTTTTCTCCATCTGAAGTTCCCAAAGATACTTTGTCAGCAGGGGAAATTGGATACATTGTTACAGGAATAAAAGAATCTGATATTGCTTCTGTTGGAGATACTATTTCTCATGTGAAAGATACTCAGCCACCACTTCACGGATATTTCAGACCGTCACCAGTTGTTTGGGCTTCAATTTATCCTGAAGGAGCTGATGACTTCGCAATGTTAAAACTTGCTTTGGGAAAACTTAGACTTTCTGATTCATCTTTTACATACGACGAAGAAACTTCTGGAACTTTAGGAAGAGGATTCCGTTGCGGATTTTTAGGAATGCTTCACTTGGAAATTATTGTTGAAAGACTTAGAAGAGAATATAATCTTCAGCTTATTGTTACAACTCCAAGCGTAAATTATGAAGTAACCTTTAATAACGGAAAGAAAGAAATGATTTTTTCTCCATCACTTTTTCCTGAGGATCATATGATAACCAAAATCATGGAGCCCTGGGTGAGAGTTAGAATAATTACTCCAGGCCAGTATATTGGTGCGATAATGCAACAACTTTATGAACACGAAGCCGTGATAGGCGATTCTGAAAGCTTCGGGGATAACAGAACTTCTCTAACACTTGAAATGCCACTTCGTGAACTTATGCGAAATTTCTTCAATGAACTTAAAAGTATGACTTCTGGTTATGCTTCTATCTCTTATGAGACAATGCCGATGAAAGAAGCAGATGTTGTGAAGATGGATGTTTTGGTTGCGGATGAACTTGTTCCAGCTTTTTGTAAAATCGTGGCTAGAAGAAGAATGCAGGAAGAAGCAGATGTGACAGTAGAAAAACTTCATGGAGCAATAGAAAGAACAATGTTTAATTTTAAAATTCAAGCAAAAGCGGTTGGAAGAATTCTTGCTTCAAGATCTGTTTCAGGAATGAAAAAAGATGTTACAGATTATTTATACGGAGGCGATATCACAAGAAAAATGAAACTTAGAGAAGCGCAGAAAAAAGGAAAGAAGAGAATGAAAGAAAGAGGAAAGGTGAATATTACACAAGATGTTTTCTTGAAGATGATGAAGTCGGAATAATTGCGTCGCACTATAAGGACGGTTGTGCGACGTGACTTCGCGAAGTCAAAAAGGCGGGCCGTTTACGGCCCGCCTTTAATTAAGTAAAAATTTATCTCCAAAAAGATGGAGAAAAAGCTATAATCATACTAATAATAAGCAGTGCGCCGATTACAATCCAAGCATACTTAATTATTTTTCTTGTTTTTTTGTGGAAAAGCATTTGATATTTTTGTTTAGTTTTATAAAAGTATACAAACCTGTTACAATATAACTATACACCAAAATGATAGATTTTCAACAAAAAAGAAAGATTAATAAGATTATGTATTCAAAAATTTCTTTAGTAATTTTATTGATATTGGTAATTTTTATTGGTAAATCAGCTTGGGATATATATCAAAAATATAGATTGAGCGCGAATAATTATAAAGAAATTAAAAATGATTATGAAAGCTTGAAATCAAGAAAAGATATGTTAGAGTCGGGGATAAATAGGCTGCAGACTGAAAATGGAATAGAAGAAGAAATTCGTGATAAGTTTAACGTAGCCAAGCCAGGTGAGACTGTAGTTGTGGTTGTAAATAATAGTAGTAGCTCTTCTTCAACCGTAAATGATCAGAAAAAAAGCATTTTAAATCTTTGGGGGATTATAAAATGGTAAATAATTAACTGGTACAATTTAAAGTAATAATAGATTGCGAGTGTGGTTTAGTGGTAGAACTGGTGCTTCCCAAGCATCTGGCGCGAGTTCGATTCTCGCCACTCGCACAATTTAAAAACAATTAGTTTTTAAATTCTAGTGAACAAGCAGACTGCTTTGCTTGTGGGCGAGAATCGAAAGGCTTTTCCATACGAGCGAAGCGAGGCGGAAAAGCACCTGGCTAAGTCTTAGCCGATTCTCGCCACTCGCACAATTTAATGACAAATAATTATTGCTTTATAAAATGTATGATATAATTTATTTGTTAATCATTTCAAGTTAAGTATTTATAAGAAAATTAATCAATAAATATATGTCAGATATAAAGAAAAAAGAAAATTTGCACAGTTCAAAAAAGGTATCAATGTATTCAACACCAACTTGTCACTATTGTAATTTAGCAAAAGATTTTTTTGATGAACACCATATTTCTTATACAGTTTTTGATGTTCAGTCTGACTTACAGAAAAGACAAGAAATGATAGAAATAAGTGGCCAAATGGGAGTGCCGGTAATTTTTGTTGATGATGTAATGGTCCGGGGATTTGACGAGGAACAACTAAGGCAATTGCTAGCAATTAAATAATCAATATTAAGCCGCCTACCTGGCGGTTTTTTGATTGATGCTTTTTGTGTTATATTCTGTTGGTTAATGCCTTTGTAGTTCAATGGATAGAACAGTCCCGTCCTAAGGGATAGATGTCGGTTCGATTCCGGCCAGAGGCACAAATAAAAAACCACTATGCAGCGATTTTTTATTTGTGCCTCTGAACAAGCAAACTGCTTTGCTTGTGTGTCGGAATCGAACAGTGGAATGATGTTTTTTCAGCAGAAAAAACGAGTGAGCTGGTGCCCAGACAAAGTCGAGTGTCGACGAGACTTTAGTCGCGGGAGATAAGTGTACTCACGATCCGGCCGAGGGCACAAATTGCAAATAATTGAAAATCACTGTTTTTATGATAGAATATTTATATGGATCCTGTTAGAGACCACGGTCACTAAGGATTTCATATATAAAATAGTATATCGACATAATAATTTTATTAATATAATTTAGATGGGAAATGGTATTGACCGTGACCTGTCTCTAAACAGGATGGATCCAAAAGATAAAGAATTATTGGAAAAAACATTTGAGTTATCTAAAGAGAACAATCATATTCTAAAAGGTATTAGAAGTGCGAGCCGATGGTCTTCATTTATAAGAGTACTTTACTGGATATTAATAATCGCAGCGGCTTTAGCAGCTTATTACTTTGTTCAGCCATATATTGCTCCACTTATCAAAGCTTATCAAAATATCCAGACTGATTTGAATGGTGTAAAAAATGTTATAAATTCAATTCCTAAAGTTAAATAGCTAGACTCTAGAATTTTTTCTATAAATAGTGTAATATCCTTAAATCAGTTACTTATGCCAAAGTATGCTGTTTTGGTAGATAACATTGCTGGCAAGTTTTGACAATTTTATATATGCCAAGGTAGCTCAGTTGGTAGAGCATGTCCCTGAAGAGGACGTGGTCGCCGGTTCAAGTCCGGCCCTTGGCACAAATAAAAAAAGACGCTTTCGCGCTTTTTTTATTTGTGCGACTTTACGATTCCGCTAGAACCTACTT
>CAZPLP010000033.1:0-3226 GCA_964587695.1 uncultured Candidatus Saccharibacteria bacterium
TTAATTGATTTATTATTAATTATTCGTAGGTTTAGTCAATCCGAGGACCGACCCTCTTATTTATTTTGTCGAAGATACAACCGATAAACACTTGCTTTATCTTACTACTGCTGAATTTGGTAAATTATGTGATAGTGGTGGAGTAAATCCGTTAAGACCTTTAGGAAAAAATTATCCGTCTTCACTTTGGCAATCATATTATTTTAAAAGGCTTGGTGCTCGTTCTATTAAAATTCCCTTCAACGTTTGCAACACTTCCAACCCAGACCAACATTATCTAATTAAAGTTACTGAGTTAAGAGCAGACACAAATGCTGTTATTGATACAACTTGGTCTTGGTGGAGACAGGATAGATACAAAAGGTATGTTGATACAGTAGTGTCCGGGACTTCTACATTAGCAATTTCTTTTTTGCCTGGGGAAGTTATTCCGTTCAATTCCAAGCAAAATTTTCAAAAATTTGTCAAAAGTTAAGACAAATTTTAAATTTTGCTTGGAACCACATTTCACCTAAAATTACATCTATTTTTACAAAATCATTCTTTTATTAATGTTGTTCGCATTTGGGGAATGATTCTGTTAAAACTTTATTTCTGTCAATTTTTTGTTTGAGCCTTTTTACTACTTCACTATCGTAAAATCAATAAACGCTGTTCAAAGGAAAATATTAATAATAAGTTTTTTAAGGCATAACTAACCGGAATAATCTTATTTAATAGAGGTTGAAATAACTCCAACCCCATTATCATTCCAGTCAGCCTGATTATTCCTCATAGGTTGCTCTTCAGCAGAGCCTGTTTCTGCTTCATCAGGCAATACAAATCTAATGCTTTTTTAATAATAAAAAAACATGGTTTTCTTTTTTTCAAAATCAGCTTAATATTTAAATTTTCGTTAAATGTTAAAAAAAAAATATTATTGTGCCGAAATTAAAACTTTTGCTATATTTACATTTGGCTTAGGTCATGATCCCGCTTTCAATGTTGTTATCATTTTTGGACTGATTCTGAGCCTTTCTTTTTTGGGTCTGACGTCGTGATATTGGCGCCGATTCATCTAAAACCTGAAAACGACGGTTTTTATCTACAGGCTTTTTATTGACAACTGCTTTGTCTTTTAGCTGGTTAGCAATATCAATGGCTGGATCAAACATTGTATTATTCTTTAGCATACCATAGACAATTCGCAATATTTTATGCATACAAACTCCTATTGCTGCATTTCTTACCATCCCTTTTTTTCGGCTTGCTTTATACACTTGTCTTATAACAGGGTTATGATTTATACCGGAAAATGCTACCATATACAACGTGGCTCTTGGAGATCGTCTGCCCTGTTTGCTCATGTGCATTCCGCTCTTACCGTCGCCGCTCTGCTTAAAAACCGGATGTAAGCCAAAAAAAGAAGCTAATTTTTTTACACTTGGAAATCTTTCGATAAAGCCTATTTCCAATATTAATTCTATAGCTGATTTATCACCAATTCCTATAAAACTCGTCAATAGATTTACTTCATCTAATTTGCAGTTTGCTATCATTGCTTTGACCTGCTTTTGGATTTCTGATTCAAAATGAAGTATCTGATTTACCATTGAAATTATTAGATTATCAATTATTACACCTGAATCTGAAGCTATACTTTTCTTTGCTTTTTCGATTATATTTTCAATTTTTACATCTTTAAGATATGCTATCTTTTGTAGATTAATAGCTTTAGCCCTGCTTAACTTCTCTGCTGTAGGATATTTCAAAAGCAACTGAAACAGCCAGGCAGGTTTCTTTTTTTTACAATAAACAAGTATTTCCGGATTGGCTGAATATAAAATCTTTTCCAACTGATTCTCAATCTGCACTTTTTGTTTTGTAAGCATATCAACAAATTTCTTCTGCTTGCGCAATTCCGTGAAATTATCCTGACTGTCATATCTTATTTTATTGCTGTGTGATAACAGGTATTCGGCTATACCTCGGGCACTTATCTTGTCGGTGACATTGCGGTTCAGACCTGCCTTAAGATTGTAATGTACACCGACAGGATTTAATCGAACAACCGATAACGGCAGTTCACGTTTATATTTACATAAGAAATTGTACCAGTTATTTTCATAACCTCCCGTACTTTCTACCGCTGAATATATATGTGCAGATGAATCTTTCTTCAATAATTCCATAAGCACTTCATATAACTTGCGATGACCATCAAAGGTATCATCCAACTGAAAGTTTTCCTCAACAACTGATTTACTTGAATCAAGGATTACAAAGTCAGCATAACCTTTACTAACATCTCCACCTAAATAATAATTCATTGTAACTACTCAAAATATTTATAATAAAATTCACCAGGTATCATCATCCTTGCAAAAAGCGGTGTCTTTGCACCAAGTTATTCCACGACTTTAGCCTGGCGGAAGGAAGAAACTACCACACGGGTTCGAAACCCAGAAACTGCTCCTTCTCTTCTGCAAGCTATTTAATTTTATTAAATTTTCAAAGAACTTTCTTTATAAAATTGCATTTCTAAAAAAACTATTTTTATTTCTGCTTTTTTAGCAAATTCAACTTACAAGAAACTACCACCTTGAGAGACCCTAAAGAAACATTTAATGAAATGTTCAAAGAAAATGCCAAGGTGGTAGTTATTCCGTTCAATTCCAAGCAAAATTTTAAAAAATTTGTCGAAAGTTAAGACAAATTTAAAATTTTGCTTGGAATTGTTTTTTTGTCAATTTTATATCTTTGCAGTTTTATCTATGACTTTTTTATAAAAATAGACATACTCTGTTCAAAGGAAAATATTAATAATAAGTTTTTTAAGGCATAACTGACCAGAATAATATTTTTTAAATGAGGTTGAAATTAATCCAACCCCATTATCATTCCAGTCAGCCCGATTATTCCTTGCAGGTTGCTCTTCAGCAGAGCCTGCTTCTGCTTTATCAGGCAATACAAATTTAGTGCTTTTTTTATTTAAAAAAGCAGTATTTTATTTTTTTTCAAAGTCAAATAAAATATTTCATTATTTTCTCAATGGTTAATTCAAAATATTTAATTTTGCTGAAATTGAAATTATTGCTATATTTACAATTGGCTTAGGTCATGATCCCGCTTTCAATGATGTTTTCATTTTGGGACTGATTCTGAGCCTTTCTTTTTTGGGTCTGACGTCTGGATATTGGCGCCGATTCATCTAAAACCTGAAAACGACGGTTTTTATCTACAGGCT
>CAZPLP010000034.1:0-2990 GCA_964587695.1 uncultured Candidatus Saccharibacteria bacterium
ACCAACGACCTTATCCTTAAGAGGGATCTGCTCTACCAGCTGAGCTATGGGCGCAATATTAAATTACAAATAAGTTTGCAATTTGTGCTCGGGGCGGGAGTCGAACCCGCATCCGCGTTAGCAGACAACATTTTAAGTGTTGCGCGTATACCAATTCCGCCACCCGAGCTTGTTTATTTCTTCTTATTTCTACCTCTATGAGTAGATTTTAAACTATGACAATTTGGACAAAGAATCCTTAAGTTTTTCAATCTATTATCTTGATGATCTCCATTTATATGGTCAAGTTCAAGGGGGATTCTACCATCTTTTGATAATTTTTTCCAGCCACATTCTTCACATTTTTTATTTTTTAATCCAACCAAAAACAATCTTTTTTTTAATTTAAAACTTTGAAAATTACTATTTTTAATTAATATATCTTCTAATTTAATTCTAGGAATACCAATTAGTTTCATTCCTTTATTCCACGCTCTCCCTTTAAAATGCTTTGTATTAATATTTAGTTTTTCTATATATTTTTTGATTTGATTGTAATTACCTCCAGCTTCAACAAGACCTATCTTTTTTAAGACCTGCCTAATACTTGTGGAATTAATCACAGCATTTTTTAAATCACTTTCTGTCCATTTTTTTATATACATGGTATACGTGTAAAAACTAATATACTTTTGAGTATACCATTATATAAATAGTTAAACAATTATTTTGAGGCCTTGGAGATCGACCCTTACAGGGTCAGTACAGCTTTCCCATTTTTTCAGATTATTAAATCTTCAAAAATATGGGAGAAGCTTTTCGATTCTCACCACGCAAGCAAAATTGTTTGCTTGCTCCATGCCTCAATAAATACTACCGGTAGTATTTATTGAGGCCTGGGGGAGAATCGAACTCCCGCATATTCCTTTTGCAGAGGAATGCTTTACCACTTAGCAACCAGGCCAAGATTAATTTAATGGAATAGTATCTATTTTTTGTCTATGTTTTTCACCAAGATCTATTTGGAAATCAAAAGTAGGAATTCTGCCAAGCTTAGTATTTTGCTTAACATATTGTCTGAATTCTGATCTCATTCTCTTGGTAAACTCAAGAACAGCTTCTTCTTTGTCGTCTGGAAGAACTGTAAAAAGAATATTAGCATATTTTTCATCATTTGAAAGTCTGACATCAGTAATTGTGATGAGAGATTGACCGCTAGATTCTTTTTGCATGAATTCTGCAGCGGCATTTTTAACTATTTTTGCTATTCTATCTGCTCTGTTATCGCTCATTGTTTTATTTTTCCATTTCTTTAAATATTAATAATTTATCACCAGGAATGGGAGTAATTTCGGATTGAAATTGACAACCAAATTCAACACCTTCACGGACTTCTCCAATTTGATTTTTATCCTTTTGTAAATCTCTAATTTTTCCCCGGCCAATTTCAATACTGTTACGCATAATTTTTGCCTCTTCTCCAACAAATACAGTTCCTTTTTCTACACGAGCCCCAATAATATGTTTGTCTTTCATCACACTAAAATATTTTAATACTTTTACTTCTGATGTTACAACTTCCTCAATTACTTTTGGAGTTCTAGTTTCTACTTCAAGAGCAAGCCATTCAGCGATTTTATAAATTATATCAAACATTTTTATTTGTATACCAGATCTTTCAGCCAAATCTTTAGCTGAAGCATCGATACCAACATCAAAACCTAGTATTATTGCAGGATTTCTTCCGGAAGCTAACTTCACATCATTTTCTGAAATATTTCCCGTTCCCGCACCAACAATTTTTATTTTTATTTGTTCCTTGTTTAGTTTATTTATTTCGTGTTCAACAGCATGAATAGAACCGGCAGCTTCAGTCTTGATCATGATTCTGATTAGATTTGCATCTGTATCGTCTGTAGCATCTGCACTATAATTTTTGATAGGAATAAGTTTATCTTTTTCTTTTTCTTCAAAAATATATTTTTCAACATCTTTCTTATTATCAAAGGTAACAAAATTTTCTCCAACCTTTGGTAGTTTGTCAAAACCAATAATTCTAATAGGGGATGAAAAAATAGCTTCCGAAATCTTTTTTCCGAGGAAATTTTCCATCATCCTCGTAGGAGCAACTCTATCTTTGGATACTACATACATTCCTGGCCCAATGTGTCCATTCTTTATTACAAGAACAGCGGTGATGCCTTTCTGCTTATCCATATGTGCTTCTATTATTAATCCTTCGGCAAGTTTATCTCTGTCACCTTTGAGCTCCTGCATGTCTGCGACGAGAAGAATCATATCCAAAAGCTCTGGAACTCCCTGACCTGTTTTTGCAGAAATAGGTACATAAGGAATATTTCCACCATAGCCTTCAAGATAAATTTCATTTTCAACTAAACTATTTTTTGTTTTTTCTACATTTGCACCTGGTCTATCGATTTTATTTATTGCAACAATATATGGTATCCCACCATCTACAATACATTTCAAAGCTTCGAGTGTTTGTTTTTTTACACCTTCTTCCGCAGAAACAACGAGCACAGCAACATCTGCAATACTTGTACCGCATGTTCTCATAAAACCAAAAGCCTCATGTCCTGGTGTATCTAAAAAAGTTATTCTTTCGTCACCTTTAGGTGGTATTTTGTGAGTCACTTCATATGCAGAAATTCTTTGAGTAATTCCGCCAGCTTCCGTATCAACGATATTAGTTTTTCTAATATAATCTAGCAAAGTGGATTTTCCATGGTCAATATGACCCATTATAACAACAATGGGAGAACGCTTTATTATTCCTTTGGAGTTTTGTTCGTTCATAGAATTTTGATAATACCACCAAAATTAGTTTTTGGCCAGTTTTTATAAGTATTTAATTTTAACAAAATATTAATATTTAATTTAATAATATTACAAAAAAATTCAGGCGGTTCCGCTTTGCGGAACCGCCTGAATTAAATAATTATATTATTAAAAATTCATTTATATAATACTGTCTCTTGCTTTTTGCATTG
>CAZPLP010000035.1:0-2273 GCA_964587695.1 uncultured Candidatus Saccharibacteria bacterium
GGCACCTAACTGGCGACTAATTGAAATTGCAAAAGACTTTGATGGTGTCATGGTTTACCTCCTTTTCTTTAATGATTAGAGCTTATATAAGTTGGAATTTTATTGACCCCCAAACCCCCAACTGGGGGCTTAAAGACACAGTATCGTATATTTATCTTCACCTACAATTGCTTGTTAATTTCACTCTTAAGCCCCCAGTTGGGGGTTTGGGGGTCTAAAATAAAATCAATAGAAACTAAAAAAAATATCATAACTTATATAATGACTATTCATTCCTAAGTATTAAGTATAACAAATATCGAACGCTGTTTGTTGGTTTTTTTAGTAAAAATAATTGTGCTTACAACTTCATGAAATGGGATAAAAATGGAATTTTGTTGCAATCCGACCGATTCCAAATAGTTTTCTTCCTATACATGCTTGTTTTCGTTGGAAACATGGATGTTTTTTTCTAATACAAGCTTGTTTTCGTTGGATACATGGATGTTTTTGTCGGAAACATACTTGTTTTACTCCAATACATGTTTGTTTTAGTTGGAAACATGCTTGTTTTACTCCAATACATGTTTGTTTTGGTCGGAAACATGCTTGTTTTGTTCCAATACATGCTTGTTATCGTTGGAAACATGCTTGTTTTCGTCGGGAAGGAGAAGAATCGGTGTTATTTCGTCAAATATCAACTGAATATCAAGCAATATTAGATTTAGTAATTTGGAATATAGATTCTGTTTGAAACAATTTTTCATTTAATCAGAACTAAATCGGCTGAATTTCTTCATGAAATTCAGCCGAGTATTAGTTTGTATATGCATATTTTACAAAAGCGCAACAGCGAGTGGCAGCAAGGGGTCACAATATAAGACGTAATAAGGGATCAAGCAAATTAATATACAATACGATTAAAACTGTTGAAATGTAAATCAATGATACAAAGGGTTTCTTCCTTTCTTTTAAAATAAGAACCATCCAAATAGTATAAATCATAATCCAAAGAATCGATGCGAAGTATGAAAAAATCATAAAGATACCTAGTGTCGGATTTGCATCAATATGAGGAAGTCCGAACATAAAAGGTACAATTTTATAGTTCAAGTATAAAATTTCATAAGAAATCTGATTCGCAAAGATTAACAATCCGGGTAATACAATTGTCCAAAATATCTTTATCCAAAATGGTACTTTAATTTTCATGTTGTCTGTCTCAATTATAATGATCCACCCGCTGCTGCACGAATTGCATCGTGTGGTATATTTATTTACTACTATTTTCCACGCGATACAATTCGCACGGTAGCCCGGTTTTCTGTTATGGGCAGTGCTTTTTCTTGCGCATCGATCAAATGATTGGTCCAATTTTAATAATTGCAAATGCTGGATCGCTCGGATGTTTTTGTATTGAAAATTCATTTCTAGTAATTTCAGACATCATAACTCCATTGGCAAAAACTTTAAATCCGTTGTCAGCCAGAAATTTAGAAACTTTAGCAACAAATTCAGATGGCTCAGCACCGTTTTCAAAGCGAATTGCAACGGATGTTACATTTAAAGTTCTTAAGGTTGCAATAATTTCCTTTTGGACTTCATTTGTCAACTGCCTTGAGAAATTTGGAGAAACAGTATTGATTATATTGTCTCCGAAAACATTTTTTTGAATAATACTCATAAGATTGGTTTGATTAAATATTCGTAAATAATTGTTGCAATAATACTTATGAGAACACCAGCAATGAAACCTTGCGTTCTATACTTATTAATGATTTTCTTTGTGCTATTTACCATATTATCACCAAAGAAATTCTTTTGATCTATTTTTTCATTCATATATTATTGGTGTTAATTTAAAAGAATTATGTTTCAGAATTTATTTTTTGCTATTGCCCCCTACTAATTTATATCTTCACCTAAGTGCTTATATTTTCTTATTATTGCTTTTAAGAACACTTCGATAAATTTATTTTGTTTTGCCGTTCCAAA
This sequence comes from uncultured Candidatus Saccharibacteria bacterium, assembly GCA_964587695.1. Lineage (GTDB taxonomy): Bacteria > Patescibacteriota > Minisyncoccia > Phycocordibacterales > GWA1-40-21 > Bog-1340. The sequence goes on from CAZPLP010000035.1 coordinate 1,975, forward strand.
AATACAAATCATTTTTCACATATTGAATAAATTTGGAGTAAAAAGATTTAAAAGAAGGAGTAACTAAAACATACTTCATATAAACCCGAACACAGAAAAATAATCTATATCTTTGTTGCCGTTTTTATTACAGACCTAAACTCAGGATGAAAAGCCATACCAATATAGGACTTTATCTGTCCAATACTTCCGACAAAAAACACATTATCAACGAGATAACTGATAATACCTTTCTGTCGGAATATATTGATTTGAGCAGGTTGAAAGGTGTGCTTTATTCCACCATCACCATCGAAAAG
>CAZPLP010000036.1:0-2119 GCA_964587695.1 uncultured Candidatus Saccharibacteria bacterium
AGACTACCAAACAATACTTGTTTAAGTGAATTTACGGGTTTGTGATTTTTCATTAGTTCGTTTTAAATGCATTTCCAACTGTAAAGTGAAATTATTTATTTTGGATTCTTGGCAAGCCAAGGAGTAAACCGAGCGACATATCCCAACGACCAGCACTACCTTTTACTCATTTTATTTAGGATATATCCGGCACGACTAGGTCAAACATTAAACCACTGTCCACTCGTTACAAGTGATAGCGTTTATCGATTTGTATTCGGCGGCTAAATTTTAAAGATATTACCAGTAACTACACCATGTATGAAAACTGAAATTACACAAAAAATAAGTACAATGGATATATATATATTACCATAATTATTCTTTGGTGTTGAATATATTTCAATTAATTTTAAATAGCGATTTTTTCTAAAAATTAATAAATAATTTATTGCAATACATGGCATAAAGAAATAAATAAAATAAGTAAAAGCACCATTAGTTCTTTCAGATGAAAATGAAATAATGTTGTGATATTTCATATCAATTAAATTAAATAATTGCAATAATAAGACTATAACTGAAATACTTAAAGAATTAATAAATGAAACAAGAATTAATAGTTTTGATTTAATTTCTAATTCACTCATATCAGCATTCTTTTTTTTATAACGCGCTATAATATCTGACCAAATTATATAATATAAATTCTTAAGTTTCATGTTATTAATCATTTGAATAATGCGAATTAAGAGTTGAATTAAAAAATTAAATGAATAAAAGCAGCTGCAATTCTTCTCTGTTCGCCGTAGCATAACATTTAATATAGATGTTTGGCATAGCGTCTCACTATCTCAAAGCTAAAAGGAAAGCTCTGTTTTCTAAATTGATTGCAAATATAACTATTTTTACAATAAAATTATAGGTTTTTGAACCTACGCAATTTTTGACTATTAATTGTGTGTGATTTATTTCTAACCACAACTTAATAATGTTTTTACCGAACTAATTCTCTCCTCAACTGTTTATTGTAGAAATCTGTAGCAATGAGACGAAATATAATTTTACTAATCAGCGCGGTTACTTTGTTATTCAGTCAGAGTGCCTGCAGTCAACCCACTAAAACGAACATGAAATACAATCCGCTTACTCCCGAAGAACAGGCTGTGATTCTGCACAAAGCCACTGAGAGACCTTTTACAGGTCAGTATGTTGACAATAAGGCCAAAGGAACCTACGTGTGCAAACAATGTAACGAACCGCTTTATCGGTCGGAAGATAAGTTTGATTCACATTGCGGATGGCCGAGTTTCGACGATGAAATTCCCGGGGCAGTGAAACGAATTCCGGATTCAGACGGACAGCGGACTGAAATTGTTTGTGCCAATTGCGGGGCGCATTTAGGTCATGTGTTTACGGGTGAAGGTTTTACGCAGAAAAACACCCGTCATTGCGTGAATTCTATTTCAATGAAATTTATTCCTGCACCCGAAAATAAAGAAACTAATACGAATATGGAAACAGCTTATTTTGCCTCCGGTTGTTTCTGGGGAACGCAATATCATTTTATGAAAGCCAAAGGAGTGATTTCAACCACGGTAGGCTACATGGGCGGACATACCAAAAACCCAACGTACCGTCAGGTTTGTGATGGCGGAACAGGTCATATAGAAACTACAGAAGTGGTTTTTGACAAAACAAAGACGTCATTTGAAGATATGGTGAAACTATACTACGAAACGCATGATTTTGAGCAGGTTGGCGGACAAGGACCGGATATTGGAGAGCAATACCAGTCGGTAATTTTTTATACTTCGGAAGCTCAGAAGCAAATGGCTGAAAAGTACATTCATATACTATCCGGTAAAGGCTACAAAGTGGCTACCCAATTACGACCTGCACCTGAATTCTGGAAAGCGGAAGAATATCATCAGGAGTATTACGAAAAGAAACACGGAAGTCCGTATTGCCATATTTACAGGAAGATATTTTAATTTTCAATTAATCAATTATCAATTTCCAATTAATATATCCGAAATATTTTAGTACATGACAAAAATTATATAGCGATATAATTATTTGATGATCAATAAAATAGGTATCATTTTATTTGGAAAAGACCTTGAAATTTTGTATCTTT
>CAZPLP010000037.1:0-2009 GCA_964587695.1 uncultured Candidatus Saccharibacteria bacterium
GTATTAGTAAGAATGGTTCAGATTGACCGTCAAATAAGAGATGGAAAATACCCGAACGCCAATACTTTAGCAAAGGAATTTGAATTAAGCTCACGCACTATGCAACGCGATATAGAAGCACTTCGAGATTTTCTTTGTGCTGATATCCAATACGATGCTGTTAAAAAGGGGTATTATTATCCACCTGGAACTCCAGAGATTATGCCTGGATTAAAGCTCTCAGATGAAGAGCGTTTTATCTTATATTTATCTGAAATAGCTTTACCAGAAATACAACCAGGAACACAAAAGACTTTTACTAAGCTTTTGCAAAAGCTCTATCTTGCAGATGAAATGATTGATTCTGCAGAATGTCTGTCTGGGCATTTATCCTTTGATTTTGGGAAAGGGAAAAAGGCAAGTGGAGATAAAGCATTCCTCGCTTTGAGAGAAGCTATTAATAAAAAGGTATCAGTGAAAATGACCTATTATACTGCTTGGGGTAAGGAAAGAAGTGAACGAATATTTGATCCTTACCATATCCGTTGGACCTCCTCCAGCTGGTTGGTGATAGGTTACTGTCATCTTCGTAAAAAGTTGCGTATTTTTGCTATTTCTAATATCGAAAAAATAGAACCAACTAAAGAAAAATTTGTTATACCAAAAGATTTCACACCTGAGGATTTTATTGGTAATGCTTGGGGCATCATCAAAGGTGAGCCAACTTGTATTAAACTGCTTTTCTCAGATGAAATATCTGAATGGATAGCTCAACGTAAATGGCATAAAACCCAAGAAATAGTTTTTAATAAAGACGGCTCAATGAACTTATCTTTAACTGTGGATGGACTTTCTGAAATCACCCCTTGGATATTAGGATGGGGTAAAGATGTTACGGTCTTAGAACCACCAGAGCTAATAGAGATGATTAAGGATAGAGCGAAGAAGATTTTGGGGAATTATAAGTAACTATTTTTGTACCTAGGACACTAAATGACGTAGTGAGTGTATATAATGAAATTAGATACTCAATACATTTAATCAATTTTTATTAAAATTTGTCGTTTCAAAATTGTTATTACATTGTACAAATAAACCATAAAAAGCAATATTCATAAGGCTTAGATGCCATAAAAAGCATAAAATGTAAAATACATCGAAAATTTATAATGTAGTTTTTCTAAAATAAAATAGGTATTAAATCTTTGAAGGCAAATTCATATTAATTTTTTGCTTATAAATAATAATTTGGTTATACAAATGAAGGGTTTTGTATTTTTAAAAATGGAGGTGAAGCGCTATGTAAAGTGATTGTATTACAGAATATAGGAATCTGAGTTATTGTAAGTAATAAGAAATATAAAAGGAGAATATATATATGAATGAAAAAATAATAGAGATGTTAATTGATAAATTATATGAAAACAGAGAAAAGTATAATTATATAAATCTGAGAAGTAAAAATGAATATGCCGGCTGGGTCACTAATTTTAATTTAAAGTTAATTGACGGTCAAACAATGTGTTTAGACTTAACTAAAGAACAAGACTTGTTTTTATTATTTGTGCTTGCAATTGCTTGGTCAAGAACAGGACCATGGGAAAATGCAGCATATTTTGTAACCTATTTAAAAGTGAGTAAACTCGATCGTGTTGAATTTTGGTTAAATGAAGAAAACGTAAGTAATGAAGAAAAGAATCGAAATATCAGTGCCACTAACGTTTTGTCATATATTGCAGAAGCTAAAACAAGAAAAAAAGTAAGTTTCAGAAAAGATATTTATAAAAGTATTAACTTGTTAGCTAAAAATTGGATAAATATAAAAATTAGTTTAGAAATGGCAAACAAAACAGGTGACTATAAATCTTTTATGTATTTTATGAGAAACATCGAAGGGCTTGGAGTTAAAAACAGAAAAATGTTTATTAAAATACCGTTAATTTTAAGGGAATTAAAATGTCAGAATATCTATGAGAATATTCCTGGAAATTTCTGTTGTGTTCCTGATGCTAGAGTTAAAGATGCTTGCA
>CAZPLP010000038.1:0-1947 GCA_964587695.1 uncultured Candidatus Saccharibacteria bacterium
AATTACAGGGATAAAACATCCGTTATTATTTCCAATTTCGTTAGCAGTTGCAACGATCTCAGGAAGTATTCTTTCTAGCGAATAATTCTCATCCTCTATTTGTTCAACCTTAAAACCAAGATGCCCTCCAGCTTTAGGTCCTTCAACAACGATAGCATCAGGCAAATAGTTATAATTAGCTTTCCACTTATTAGAGATTAGTGCCGCTCCCCTGGCTGAAGATACGATCGGAACCAGTTTTGTTTTAGAACCAGGAGTCAGGTATTTGGGTAAATCCAGCGGAAGTCCCGCACCGGAAAAGATAATATCAATCCCTTCTTGAATAGCAGTTTTAACCAGATCAGCATAATTTGATAGGGCCACCATGATGTTCACGCCAATTATACCCGATGTTTTTTGACGGGCTTTTCGAATTTCTTCGATAAGTCCATATCTACAATTCTCCAGATAATCTTTAGAATGCGATTTGTACAAAAAACCAATTCCTGCAGGAGAAATTACACCTATTCCGCCTTCATTTGCCACGGCAGAGGCAAGCCCGGATAATGAAATCCCTACACCCATTCCGCCTTGAATAATAGGTGGATTAATTTCCAACTCTCCAATGTTCAATGTTTTCATTCTTCTCCTGATGAATTTTTAAAAATTAAGTCGCCGTTTGGTTAAAAAACGACAACGAATCAACTTATAAATAATTAATACAGATGCTTAGATTTCATTCTATTCAAATACAATGTTAGTCACAACTTTAATATTCTGTCAAAAATATGGTTTGTCATGCGCAAATTGGGCGGAAATTCGCATATTTGGGATGAAATGCAACTTTTCAAGGGATGAAATACAACTGAATACTCTATTTTTGGTAATTATTATGTGTTCAATTAACTCAAGATAATACATCTCGAAAAAAAGAAATATAATTTCTTGAGACAGGAACTTTAAAACCAAGTCCATCAATTTCGAGAAAATAACCTTTTGAATTTCCTGATAGTCGATCGACTTTTTTCATATTAACCAACCAACACCGATGGCATTTCTTAAATTCGGATAAATCCGCTAAATGATCTTCAACAAAGGCGAAAGTCTGTCGGAAAAGTCTTTTCCTTTTTTTTTGGTTTTCAATCCAAAATATTTCAATATAGTTGCCTGAAGAGTGAAAAAGTAAAATATTATTTTGTTGTGCGGTGAAAATATCTTTGCCATTTTCTGCAACCAAATGAATTTCAGGTAGATTATCTGAATTAGGCTTTTCCTCCATAAACCAGTGCTTCCCCGAATCAAATACACTGACAACTTTATCCTTCAGAGAAAGATTATAATTAATCAGATTAAAGAGAACAAGGGGGAGTAAAGCAAGGGCTCCAATACGGAAAATTGGTAAATCTGTGAAATCAACCTTCTTAACGAACCATGTCAAAACAGAAAAGATAATAATGAGGTTAATAAAAAGCCAACTATTCCAAATCATTTCTTTACGAATAGTCCATTTTGAAGGATCAAATACACGAGGCATTATCCCCGGAATAATCAAAGTGTTTCCGAAAAGTGTTCCAGCACTGAGAATTCCTGCCGCAAGGACAAAATAACCATCGTGTTCGGATTTGAGAAAATTGATTCCGAAAGGTTGAAAATAAAGGACCATTAACACGAATCCCATGCTAACCAAACCGATGGTTTTGACGTTATGTTTGAAATTATTATTGAATGGATAAGATTGATTCAGATTATCGAACATACTTCCGTATTAATAATGCAAAATTAATAAAAACATCTCATCCATTTTCATTAACTTCTTTTGACAGCTTTCTGGTAGTGGTATTTACAATAAATTAAATTTTAAACACTTTATCGTCGCTTAAAAAACAATAGCCCCGAAGAATTCTCCGAAGCTATTGCGGTCTGGACGGGACTCGAACCCGCGACCCCATGCGTGACAGGCATGTATTC
>CAZPLP010000039.1:0-1878 GCA_964587695.1 uncultured Candidatus Saccharibacteria bacterium
GATTAAAAACAAAATAACAACAGCGCTCTAAGCGCCTATACCGAAATATTTTTATTTATGGAAATCGGTAAATGATTAAAACTCTTCATTATCTGAATTATATATCCATATTAACACACTCAATAAATGACTTGAGAATTAGGGCCTGTAAATTGAAATATATTTAGGTTGTCTTTGTCGTAAATCGTATCGTTAGAAGAAATAATGTACTACATATAACTAAATATCAATTGTTTGGAATAATTCTTTATATTTGCACACAATATAAAATCACTCGAAACTATTTAATTTATTAACTACCGCTTATGAAAGACAAAGAAACTCTAAATTTATTATTGATTATGGTGGTATCAATTATTATACTTGTAATATTATATTTGCCTGAAAAAAAACAGAATAATACTGCTGAAATCAATATCAAAAATCAGATTAAGGAAGTGCATTTAAATATTCATGCTCAAAATACTAATCCTATTTCTGATAAGCAAATAATTGAATTTCAGAAAATTAATAGTTTGGGAAAATAAGAAATACGTAAATTCCTAGATATATCTCAATGATTCAAATCAAATTGATTAATAACTGAAATGTTTACAACAATTTGATAAATTAATAAATAAAAAATTCAAGCCTAGTGAGATATAATACATTAAATTTCAATGAATCAATAATTTGGGAACTACTATGTGTTAAATGAAAATCAATTTCTGTTTTACAAATTGAGCATCAATCAAAAAGCCTTTTTAATGAGCTTTTTGATTGATGTTTTTGTTGTACTTTTACGCTAATTTAAAGGACAAAACCTATGTTTTATACTGCAGTAAATATTAAATCCTCATCTCTAAATATTTCCTATCAAGACCGAATAATAACTTTGGGGTCATGTTTTGCCGAAAATATTGGCAAGAAAATGCATGATGCGTATTTCCAGACCGATATTAATCCTTTCGGAGTACTTTATAATCCTATTTCAATAAAGAATAGTATAGAAACATTGCTTGACAATAAGCAGTTTACGCAAGATGATATTTTTGAAAACAAATCGCTTTGGCAGAGTTTTTCGCACAGTAGTTGGTTTTCCACAATAAATTCCGAAACTTGTTTGGAAAATATAAATTCAAGATTAGAAATTGCTGCTGAATTTTTACAACATGCAGATTATATGCTTGTTACTTTTGGTACAGCTTGGGTTTTTGAAGAAAAAAAGAGTAGGAGAGTAGTTTCCAATTGTCATAAATTGCCTGCCAGTGATTTTGTTCGTAGAAGATTGACTGTGGATGAAATCGTGAGTGAATATAGTAGTTTGATTTCGAAACTTCAAACGCATTTTCCAAATCTCAAATATATTTTCAGTGTAAGTCCTATTCGCCATTTTAAGGATGGAGCACATGAAAACAATCTTAGCAAAAGCATATTGTTGCTTGCTATCGAAGCCCTTCAGATGCAGTTTCCCCATGTTGATTATTTCCCGGCTTACGAAATCATGATGGACGAATTGCGTGATTATCGCTATTACGCCTCTGACATGTTGCATCCTTCGGAAGTGGCTGTAGATTATATTTGGAAGCGATTTTCAGAAACTTACTTTAGTGCCGAGACATTGCTGATTAAAAAGGAATTGGAGCAATTGGCAGCTGATTTGTCACATCGTCCGCTCCATCCCGATTCAGAAGAATTCACCCTTTTTCAAAACAATCTAGATAAACGAAAGTCGGAACTTCTTGAAAAATATTCGTTTTTGGAGAAACTATTCAAGTGAAGAATTGATATTAAGAGTTAGAGTATTTCAATAAAAAAGAGCCGCTTCGTTATACTGAAGAGGCTCTTTTTTGTATGTCGGGCATGGTACTAATCTAGCAGGATGAAAGTTCCTGTATG
>CAZPLP010000040.1:0-1601 GCA_964587695.1 uncultured Candidatus Saccharibacteria bacterium
ATATTAGGCTGCAAAATTGCAGCCTATCACTCGTTAGACTTTTGTTTAAAAATTGATTTCCAAAATATTATATAAAATATACTATGCAAACACTGCCAGACATATTTTTCTGTTAACTTTATGCGCGAATATAAGTTAAAAAATGAACCTACGCACGTATTGAATGGCAACAAAACAGCAACAAACTTGGGGTTAAAAGTCTACTTGATTATTAAAACAGAAAGCAAAAGGGCACACACAAAGTGTAGCAATAATAAGGGTTTCAGTAGCAATTCAACCATTTTGCATCGTATAAACGCTTGTGCCAATGGGCAATAACAAAGCCCGTAATCCCTTACTACTGCTACACTCATACGTTAGGTAAAATGCTATAGAAACATGAGAACAAGGCTATTTTTATTTATTTGCCTGGTAGCATTTCAAAGCTTTGGAAATAACAATCCAGGAATAGTATTTTGTACAAACCGCATTATTATTCATGAAAGTCCAAATTTAAAATCAATATCACTTGGTTATTTGAATGCTGGAGAAACGGTTTCTATTATCGATTCCACAAGGGATAGATTCCCGATCGGAACAGATGAATTGTTTTGTAAAGACTTTCCCTTTATTAAAATAAAATCCAATGGAGGCATTGTTGGTTGGGTTTCAGGACAATTTATTTTTAGAATATTTGACAAATCCGACCGTAAATCAAAGGAATTGATGAAAATAAACCCGGAATTCAAATTGAATAATAAAAAATTTGAAATTCGTATTAGCAAGAATTTCGGTATTGGATCAGTTGATAAAGAAGGTATTACAGGGTGTGAAGATTTTTATCCGATTATTTTGGTTGATATCTGTGAGAATAGGTATTTCCTGGTAGAAAACCTTGAGAATCCAAATTCAAAAATGAAATTTTGCCTTCTACTGGATGATGAAGGTACTGGAGAACGAATTGTAAAAATGAAAGATAATTCTGATACAACAATTTTAAAAATTGAAGGCAACTATCAGGAAGGGACATTTAAATATGAAACCAAGATTTTTCTTGCCGCAGGAAAATTTATGGGGAAATCAATAAATTATTTGAAAAAAGATGAATAGCCCTTTGCCTGACGTGCCCGATAGAGAGAAAGCCCCACAAGCATCGCCGGCAGTGACCACAACCCGCACACGTGTAGTGAGACAAGAAATCGCGTAATATAGTTGTTTGACGTTTTTTAGCTTTTCGCGGAGGGATTATGATATGTAGCTTTTTCCAGGTTAGAGAATAACTGCCTTGGTACGAACCGGCACCAATTTCGATATGACCCGCAAAACGAAGCAAATGGTTCCCGAATACAAAAACCAGAATTCGGTGTATGAGGAGTTGGACTGGTGACGGTTGGGGGATTGTGGACTGAGTTTAGTTAATTGCAATATGGCATTAATTTAGAAACAGCTTGCATATATCGGAATAATTAATTATCTTTGGCGTTAGTATTGCAATTCGATAGTATGATAAAATCTTTTGGCTCCAAGGAAACTGAAAAAATCTGGAACGGTATGAGATCAACAAAGTTGCCACCAGATATCCAACAAATTGGAAGAAGAAAATTAAGAATGATTAACAATTC
>CAZPLP010000041.1:0-1599 GCA_964587695.1 uncultured Candidatus Saccharibacteria bacterium
CATATATTTATAAATTAGATTAGTTTGTTTTTTACCCCGAAACTTGAGTTAATCAATTTATACGCCTTATTCAATTGCGCGTATTTTTCTTTATCGGTCTGAGAGTAGGCACTGACCTTCAGAATTATAAATAATATGAAAAAAATGTCTTTCATGAAATATTTCTACTCTATTGGCGCTAACGCCCAGCCGGCAAACGTAGCAAAGGCAGAGCCTTTGCTAAGAAACCACATGTACGTTTTGTTACGGTTGACGGCATGTTAGGTACAGCTGAGATTATTTTAATTCATTTTTTAAAATATCCATTGTTACGGCACAACTATCATTAATTTTCAATTCAATTTTATTTTCATTTTTTAAAATTTTCCAATACGCAACTTGACTACTGGATAATGGGATAGCTTCATAGAAATTACAAAAGATAGAGTCGTTTTTATATGCAAATTCGCCTTTATATTTGCGAGTTCCTGTCAAACTTGTCTCTAGATAATCGCAAGTATTGTTAATTCTTAGATTCAGTTCAGTACCCGAAATTGGTCCTGTCATTTTTGCAATGAAAAGTGTTTTGGGCTTGAACATGTCCTCAACATGGAAACGAAGGTTAAAAATCGTGTCCCAATATGGAATAGTTGTAAGTATAAGTAAAGGTAAAATTTGAAATCTTAGTTTTTTAATATTAATTAATAGAAATATTGTCCAGACAAGCATAAACATTAATAGTAATTCCCATAGAAACATTAATATTATTTGGATTTCCGAATCAAATAATCTTGTTGGAATCCATATTAAATAAAACAATACTGGAATCCCGGATGAAATGAGCCAAAATTGTTTTCCTCGCATGTTTGTTTTCTCAGTTGTATCTAACGCCTTGCTGGCAACTGCAGCAAAGGCAGAACCTTTGATAAGCGACAATACGCTGGATTTGTTGCGGTTAGCGGCATGTTAGGAGGTGTTATACTTTTTTATAAGTCATCATAACGATAAGTTGTATTCCAATCATATTTAATTAAAAAGTCATCTTTTAAAATTATTCCGGACACTTCTCTTTCGTTTCCTAAACTATAAAAATCCAAATTGATAAGAGTTATACCATTATATGTTGAAGTTATTGGGTTATGAGTATATATCTCGTTACAAAAGAGCGGGTTTACGATATTTATTGTATCATTTATTATTTCGCTTAGAAAAGTTGTTGAATTATAATAGGTTAAATATATAAGACGGTTTTGATATTTGAAAAGTGAGAATAATCCAACTAAAGGGAAATGAAATATTGTTCTCGAGGCTTCTTTATTTAGAAATTTCTCGGGTGGTTCAGCATAGAATTTCTTTTTTACCTTTCGCAATTCGACAGATAAGAGATCGGGTTTCTCAATTTGTAGCAAACACGCATTTCCCATCATATGGCCAAGATATGAAAGAAGAAGATATTTGTTATTTTCATTTATCATAGCAACCGCACAGGTTGATTCAGTAAAATGAATCTCCCCAGTTAGCTTGTTGTAAAAAAATGCCGTTCCACCAAATTCTCCCTGACAATTGCAGAAGGCAATATATAGGCTATCTTCAAACAATTTTAATTTGCTTCTTGGAGGC